>DATBAX010000103.1:0-14382 GCA_036271275.1 Terriglobales bacterium | reverse complement strand
CGCTATCGCCGACCACGGCTAGATAATCCGGAATCGAACGAGGACCCACTCCGAACTTGGCTACCACGCCGGCTTCATCCCGCACCAAATCTTTTCTGCGATCGAGTTGCACCACTCTGGTTCCCACAACGCACTGGCTCAAGTCTTTGTCCGGCGTGCAAATGAAAACCTGTCCGACGCGATCGTCCTTCGCGGATTGAGCAGCAGCCGAGGCAAGCGCGTCATCAGCCTCAAATTCAATCATGGGCCACACCATAACGCCCATGGCATCCAGCGCCTGCTCCAGGATAGGAAACTGCGACAGCAACTCCGGCTCCACGCCTTCGCTGGTCTTATATCCGGGGTAAAGATCATTGCGAAACGATTCCACTACGTGGTCGGTCGCCACGCCAAGATGAGTTGTCCCGCGCTCGACCATGGACAAAACCGAGGTCAGCACGCCGCGGACCGCGCCAATTTCCTGGCCATTCACATCCTGCGAAGTGGGCACGGCAAAAAAGTGTCGAAACAATTCGTACGTTCCATCAATCAGGTGCACATCCATAGGATTTCGACCACCTCTCTGCGATATTACGCCAGTGATCCGGGCGGATATTCTTGACTTGAGTCGTCCTCGCGGTTCAGAATCCAGCATCCGTTCGCAATCGATTCCCTGTGAAGGAGAATCACCATGGCAACATCCCGGCGATCTTTTCTGAAACTATCGGCCACGGCGGCGACCATGGCTGGCTTTCGCATGTTCTCCGAGCCAATGCTGGCCCACGCCGCCCGCCACCACATGCCAACCCATCCCAAGGACGCAATCCTGCTGGATTCCAACGAAAATCCGCTCGGCCCCTCGACTGGTGCGCGGGAAGCGATGTCCGCAATTATTCCTGATGGCGGACGCTACCGCGATGAACTGAGCGAGGAACTCATCCAGCTATTCGCACAGCAGGAAGGATTGAAAACTGATTACATTCGCCTGTACGCGGGATCAACCGAACCGCTGCACTACACCGTGCTGGCCTATACCTCGCCGACCCGCAGCTACGTCACCGCGGACCCGGGATACGAAGCGGGTATCTTCACTTCCAAAGTTTCTGGCGCGCGCGTAGTGGCGGTCCCGTTGACCAAAACCTATGCGCACAATGTCCGCGCGATGGTCGCGTCTGCACCGGATGCCGGCGTCATCTATATTTGCAATCCCAACAATCCGACCGGAACTCTCACTCCGCACTCTGAAATCGAATATGTGGTGGAGAACAAACCGCAGGGCGCGGTCGTGCTGATCGACGAAGCCTATCTACATTTTTCCGATGCGCCCACCGCGCTCGACCTGGTCAAAGCAGACAAGGAGGTCATCGTCCTGCGAACTTTTTCCAAGGCTTACGGACTGGCCGGAATTCGTTGCGGGTTCGCCGTCGGGCGTCCTGACTTGCTCGAGCGCCTCGATAGTTTTGGCAGCAACTTCATGCCCATCACCGCAGTCGTGGCCGCCACAGCCAGTCTGAAAGATCCCCAACTGGCTGCAGATCGCAAGCGGATAAATGCCTCTGTTCGCAGCGAAACTTTCCAGTGGCTGGACCACAACGGGTACAACTACATTCCTTCGCAATCAAACTGCTTCATGCTGGACACCAAACGCCCGGCTAAAACCGTAGTCGCTGCCATGGCCCAACAAAACGTAATGATCGGAAGAGTGTGGCCGGTCATGCCCAACTGGACGCGCATCACCGTTGGCACGCAGGAAGAAATGGCCCACTTCCAATCCGCATTCAAAAAAACCATGGACGCTGCGTAGGGACAGCCGCCGTAACAATGCTCTAGGTATGCGGCTAAGCTCAGTTTTTCATGATGACTGTCAGGAGTTTCCTACTGCGGCTTACCTTTACCTGGCAGCGCGGCCGGATTCTCCTGCACCCGCTCGCGGAACCCAGCTTTCATTCCCGCCGCCAGGGACACGCTCGACTCTCCAAACTTGTCCCGCAACTTGTCGGCCGCGGACATCGCTTGCTCCCATCGCTTGCGCCGGCCGTCTTCCAAAAGATTTCCCTGCTCCGCCTGACCCTCGAAGGAAGAGGTTTGGACTCCCAGCAAACGCACCTGCGTTCCCTTGCGCCAGTTCTTGCGAAATAACTTGCGAATCTCCTCGAAGATTTCCGTGTCGAGTTGCGTTGGCGAGGACAACGAATGGGCTCGCGTAATGGTGGTGAAATCTTTGTAGCGCAGTTTGAGTTGAAGAGTCCGAGAGTGCAGTCCGGCTTCTCGCAGACGGCGTGCAACCATCTCGGAGAGTCGCATCAAGGTCGATTCGATCTGGTCCTGGTCGGCGGTGTCTTCGTTGTAAGTGTGTTCGTGGCTGATGGATTTGGGATCGCTGTCCGCGCCTACTTCCGAATCGAACCAGCCGCCGGCATCTTCACCGCGAGCTTTTCCGGCGAGGGCCAGTCCCCATTTGCCGAAGTGCTCGGAGAGAAACGCGTCATCGAAGCGGGCGAGATCGCCCACGATCTTTATTCCGAGCGCGCGAAGATTTTGTTCCGTAACTTTACCCACACCCGGAATGTCGCGCACGTCGAGAGGCGCGAGAAACTTTGCCTCCTGCCCGGGGATGACCCACAAAACGCCGTGGGGCTTGGCTTTTGCTGATGATACTTTGGCTATTAACCTTGAAGTACCTATTCCGATGGAGCAGTTTAACTGCGTTTCGGATTTCATTTTCTTATGCAACGAGTGAGCCGCGCGCAGCGCAGGCCCGTGCAGGCGCTCAGTGCCCGTCATGTCGAGATAGGCTTCGTCAATCGACGCCATCTCGACTAACGGTGAGAACGAATTCAGAACGTGATGAACTTTTTCCGAGCACTCGCGATAGCGGTCGGGATGCCCATTTACGAAAATTGCATGCGGACAGAGTTTCTCCGCGGTGCGCAGCGGCATGGCTGAATGCACGCCGAACTTTCGGGCTTCGTACGATGCCGCGGAAACCACGCCGCGCTCTCCGCGTTGTCCGCCGACTACAACGGCCTTGCCTTTTAACGATGGATCGAACAACTCTTCCACGGAAACGAAGAATGCGTCCATGTCGACGTGGAAGATGGTTTTGGAGAGGGGCATAATTACTAAAGAGAATTCTACAACCGGCAGGGACGGCGGGAAATTGTAGCCGCGACATGATTCCATCGGGTCAAAAGCCCCGCCCTCTCGCTGAAGAGCGCGAGAAGGACGGGGCACCCTGCAGGAAATGGCCTCGCTATTTCTTCGGGCGCGACTCCGGAGGAACCATTCCTGCCATCCGGTAGTACACCGACAACTGCCCATAAATTTCGCCCGAATGCTCAACAAAGCCGTAAGCGAAATCTGAGATTTGAGTCTGTTGATTGCTGAAGGGATCAACGACCATGCTGGACATGCCCTTATCGCCCTTCGCCTTGATTGCCGCAGCGCCATCGGCAAATGATTTCTTAACGAATGCGACAACCTCGGCCTTGGTTTTGAACTGGTCACGTTTGGGATCTTCCATCTCGGGCATCTTCTGGCCAAGCACTGCATTCACAAAAAAATCATTCGCGTGGGCAGCGTGAATAAGGCGCTCGGAAAAACTACGCAGCGCCGGAGTGGGCTTGTAATCGTATTTATCCTCGGGGAAATCTTCCGCCATCGCAGTCAATTTGCGGCCGATGTCATTCCACTGATCGAGCACTGCGGCTGATGGGCCCAGCGATGGCTTTGGCCCTGCGTCTTTTTTCGGCATGTCCTGGGAGTGGGCTGATGCAACCAAAATACCCGCGGCGAAAATCACTGCAACAAGCAAACGGCGGTTTTTCATTGATGTGTTCCTCCGATCATTTTACGAAGGTTATCATTATTTCTCTTTTCAACACTCCATGCAAAAGCGTATGTTTTGATGTTTCCGGAAATGTCAGTGGGATTGGAGAACCTTAAATGCTTCTGCGGATCGACTTGTTGGATCGCAATCAAAGCGTGTCGCGCCTTTTGTCGTTTGCCTTGCTTCTGGGAATGCTCGTGGCGGCTGCGCCGCTCCATGCTCAATTAAAGACGACCGTCCATGTGGATACGGCCAAAATGCAATCCGTGATCTACACAACCTCGCTCGGCGTAGCAGGAGACCGTTGGGACGGCAAGGCATTCGATGGTGCGACGGTGCGATTACTCTGGGACGCCGGGTTCACCAATCTCCGCTTTCCGGGCAACAATGGCATCGATGCGCTCTACCACTGGTCCACCGGAGCGATCGTCAATCCCTACACCAACGACCGAGCTCCCGCTTTTGCAACTGAAAGAAAGTTTCCCGCGATGACGCCGATCATCGATCAATTGGGGTCGGCTCTGGTCACGGTCAACTACGGGAGCAATCTCGATGGAAGCGGCGGAGGCGAACCAGCCGAGGCAGCCGCCTGGGTGGCCTACGCCAACGGAAAGCCGTCTAACACGCAAGCGATCGGCAAAGATTCGAAGGGCAACGACTGGAAGACTGTGGGTTATTGGGCCAGCCTGCGCGCCAGCGCTCCTCTGGCCACCGACGATGGGTTCAACGCGTTGCGAATCAGTCATGCGGACCCGATTGGCATCCCTTTGTGGACGGTGGGGAACGAAACCTGGAACAACGGCTTCTATGGTCAGGACCGTACCCATGGTTCTGACGCCGACAACTCCGGCGTTTACGGTGAGAGCGGATCGCCAGAACCCGACCTCCACGTCGGTACCGTGCCCACTTCGAAAGATTGGGGACACCATACCCAAAATGCAAAGGTGGGACCACAAGCGTATGGCGCGGCGGTAGTTGAATTTTCCAAGGCAATGAAGGCCGTCGATCCAACCATCTTAGTGGGCGCTTCGTTGACTATGCCGATCAGCGCGTCCGGCGACAACAATCCAAATCCAGTGGGAAAGAACTGGAATGCCGGGGTGTTGAAAGCTGCCTGCGCCAGCATGGATTTCAGCGCGGTTTCATTGTTCGAGGGCAAAGGCGCTCCGCCGACCTGGGTTAACAACCTCGACGAGGATGATTTGCTGCACGGAGCCAGAGATCCATCGGACCCGGAAAAGCATTTCAATATGGCGACCATCGACCATGACTACGCAGTCTTGGCGGGGGACCTGATCGACAAGTACAAGAAGTTTTGTCCCGCGGGGCACGCACCTCAATTGGCCGTCACTAATCTTGGCATCAGCCCCTGGCTGCCCTCCAAGAATCCCGCAGCCCCCGGTCTGTTCGCCGCTGACGCAACTGCCACACTATTGGAGAAGGGCGCTTTTACGGTAGAGTGGGCGCCAGTTCATGCATTGAGCCCGACGCTTTTGGATAAAAACAACCAGCCACAACCCCCGTATTTCGGGATCAAGCTCTTTCATCAGATGGCGCGGGTAGGCGATACCTTCGTCGCTGCCAGTTCGGCGTCAGAGATGCTGACGGTGCATGCAGTGAAGAAACGAGATGGCGGACTGGGCGTGATGTTGGTCAACAAGGACCCGAACCAGTCCATCTCCGCGACGGTAACCGTAGACGGCTATAACTACGCATCCAAGGGAACGCGCTACGAATACGGAAAGCTCACCATAGAGGCTGGCAAGGACATCATAGAAACGCCAATTGAAAATCTCGGAGGGACCTTCACTGTTGTGGTGCCACGTTACAGCGTGACCGCCATCGTGATTCCTAAATCGTAAGTGGCGTGATTGGTCCTCGGGATGCCCCGTTTAAGCTCTTCTTGAGCGGGGAATTTTTATCAGGCAGTCTCACCTATTTTGGGGTTATACTCGCACCGAACATTCGCCGATCGCCCGATCTAGTGAGCGTCATCTGACGACCTCGGGCAAGGAGTTGCTTCATGAAAAACATCGGTTTCTTCCGCTCCGCAAATCATTTCCTCAAAGCTTTCTCAATCTCACTGACACTCGCATTTGTTATCCCATTCGCGATTCCTTCCTCGGCCCAGACCTTCACCGTTCTTGCCACCTTTACTGGAGGGTTGGGTCCCGGAGGTCTTGTCCAGGGCTTCGATGGAAATTTCTACGGCGCCAGCGAACTGGGCGGCGCCAACAATAAGGGCGCAATCTACCGGCTCACTCCGGATGGCGTGGTGACCGTAATCTACAGCTTTTGCGCTCAACGCAGATGCACTGACGGCACCGGCCCCGCTGGTCTGCTTTTGGGCAAGGACGGGAACTTCTACGGATCCACCTTCGCCGGAGGGACGGTAGACGAAAACCATGGCGGAGATGGCACCTTCTTCAAGATCACACCTGAGGGCGTGCTGACGACAATCACAAGTTATTGCATCGCATTCTGCGGCGAACTCGAAGGCCAAGAACCACAGATACAGGCGACCAACGGAAATTTCTACGGAACTAATGGGACCGGTGGCACGAATAACGCTGGCACGGTATTCAAGATGACGCCCCAGGGCGTCGTGACTACGCTCTATAATTTTTGCTCCAAACCTGATTGTGCCGATGGCACGGGTTCGGCTTTTCTTACGCAGGCAACGAACGGAAGTTTTTACGGCCTCACGAGCCCCGGAGGCTCCCCTGGCACCTTATTTAAAATGCTGCCAGCCGGCAAACTGACCACCTTGCACACATTTTGCGTGGATTTAACTACTTGCCTCGACGGCGATCAACCGTCAGGCCCGCTCGTACAAGGCGCTGACGGCGATCTTTACGGCGTCAACTTTGGCGGAGGCAGCCTGGGTGGAGGCACCGTCTATAAGACAACCACGAGCGGGCAGCTGACTACGCTTTACAACTTTTGTGGCACCAACAAGTGTCCCGACGGATCGCTTCCGTCCGTAGGATTGGCTCTCGGCTCGGACGGAAACTTTTACGGCACTACGACCATTGGCGGCAATCGCATCAGTGGTGGCTGCGGCGCCGGTTGCGGCGTCATCTACCAAATCACGCCCCAGGGCGCGCTCACCACTCTTTACAAGTTTTGCCCTCAAACCAAATGCGCGAATGGCCCAGAAAATGACACTCCCCTGATACAAGGAACGGACGGCAGCTTCTACGGCATGGCCGGAGAGCCGGCGGCCAAGCACCCGGGCACAATCTATAAACTCAATGCCGGTCTGCCCCCCTTTGTCAAAACTCTGCCCGCTTCCGGCAAAGCAGGAGTGAATGTCATCATCCTCGGCAACAACCTGACGGGCACGACAGAAGTCGCATTCAACGGCGCGAGCGCAGCTTTCAAAGTAGTGTCGAATACCGAGATCACGGCAAAAGTCCCGCCCGGCGCGAGCACGGGCGCGGTCACGGCAACCACTCCGGCCGGAATACTAAAAAGCAATATCGCGTTTATTGTTCCGTGAGATTGCCGGTCACCTCATTCTAAATTTCGCGTTGTTTACGAAATTCAGAGTGGGGATTTTCTTCCCGGTTTCGACTTGCTCTTGAGATTGAGCGCAACCGCCGCGCGGATAAGGTCCTTCAACGCCGACTCATTGACCTTCTCGCCCTCGTGAATGTCGATAGCACGCCGGACATTCCCGTCCAGGCTGGAGTTGAATAGACCCGAAGGGTCCTTCAAAGCCGCTCCCTTGGCGAATGTCATCTTGACAACACTCTTGTACGTCTCTCCCGTGCAGACGATACCGCCGTGGGAAAAAACGGGAGTGCCCATCCACTTCCACTCTTCGACAATCTCAGGATCTGCTGCGTGTATGATCCCCCGGACTTTAGCGAGCATCTTTCCGCGCCAGTCCCCAAGGGACTTGATCTTCTCGTCGATCAGTGCAGAGGCAGATTCCACCGGAACGGACTTTTTCATAGATAGCCAACTCTCGCACCTAATTTAGCTGCGCCCAGCCTAACCTGCAACCTCAGTAAGTGAAGGCGGACCACTCATGCAAGCCTTCGGCTTCAGTGGGGATGTGGAGATCTCCTTAACTCAGTCATCCCGACCTTAGATTCGAAATGCGTCGGATCCTTTCGCCACTAAAAAATGCCCGCTCTCTCCTGTTTCGAAGAAAGAGCGGGCAGGATTGCTTCACTGAATCGCTTCGGCCTTAGTCACAAACGAAGCCGGAGAAATTCAGTGCAAATGCACGAACGTTTCCGCTGTCGATCGTAACGTGATCAGTCATGTGCAGGATCCAGGTACCGTTCGGATTCTCCCCGTTGAATATTGCCAACGGAGTGGCTGGCGAGAACGTTCCAGTCCACGGTGACCCAGCAATTGCTATTGTCTGGATGGGATTGGCGCCTGCGTCATCGAGCACCGTCTGGCAGAAGTTATTGCCCGAGTTGTTCTCACCCCCGGGGCGGTTGAACAGACTGATCTTCGTGCCCGCCGGCGATGTCAGAGTTGCGTCCAGGTCACCGACCCACGAATGGTCAATGCCCACGGCTGTAGCTCCCTGTGCGGCCGTGCACGAGCTGCCTCCAATCGTGAAAGTAATTTTGGAGATAGCGCCGGGTAGCCCGTTGACTGCGAGCGGAATATCGACACCGGCAGCGTTCCCATCAGGAATGGGGACTATGGCTCCGGCATACGCCACGGTGGTGGCGCTCGAGCTCGGCCTTGCAGTCGGGACTTTGAAGTCGAACGACTGCGGACTCAAAGGCCCGTTATATGACGCGGTAAGGTGAAATTCCGGCGCGAGCCCGCAGCTCGTCGATGGAGAAAGCGTGAAAGTGAAAGGGTTATCGTTCGGAGCCGAGCCGCCAAAGCCAGGAAGCGACGGGAAAGTCGAATTGGCATTGCCGATGGTAACCCCAGGAGTCGTCGTCGAGAGAACGCCACGCATATTGATGGTGGATGCGCCCCCGAGATTTTCCAACACGGTCAGCAAGGATGCCGATTCGCCGGGCTCGATGTATGGATCCCCGTCCCCGGTGGTCGGAGTTGCGGTGATCGCGCCCAAATCAATAAATGGCACGGGGTTCGCGTGAGCGGCAGACAGAGTGTTCACCGCATCGACGATGCCGTATCCGGCGTCAACGTCTCGGCCAGGAGCCTCAATGTCGAGTGCGTGGATTTTCAAATCCCCGCGGATGCCGGCAGCCCTGAGATTTGGCTTAAGCGATTTCAGCAAGGCGGCAATTGCGGCGGCGTGAGGAGCAGCTGCCGAGGTGCCGAAAAACGGATTCAATCCCGACGTCGGCGGTAGAGTTGTGGAAACTCCATCCGCGGCGGAAAGGTCCGGTTTGAAACGTATTTGGCCACCGTTGTTCCTAAACAAGAACTTTCCCGGTTTGTAAGCATTGCCATCCTGATCGAAGAAAACGCGGCGATTGCCATCGCTGCTGTAGAGCTCAACCGGCGTGGTTTGTCCGGCCGTGAAAGCTCCCCCACCCGCTTCGGCAACATCTACTGCGGCGACCGAAAACGCTGCTGCAACTGCGCTGTGTCCGTAAGTCGAGCCGGCAGTCGATATCGCCAACTCGCCAGCATGCAACTGAAGCCGGATCGCACGATCGGTTGCCGTTGAATGCCTGGCGACAACCACCTGAGATCCTGCAGGTATGTTGAAACCGAGGAATTCAAATGGAATATCGGAACCGTCCTGGACGTCGGTGGATGCGATCAAAACGTTCCGTAAATCCTGGTCGAGGACGAATAAATCGTAGTCATCGGTTGCCTGCGGATTATCGATCGAACTTGGGTCAGACCAGTGAAGATACAAAGGACCACCAGCGACTTCAACGCGATCGCCGATGACTCCCTTTCCGAAATCATGGATTTGATAACCGGAGGGCAACGCAGCTAACGAACTCTTCGCCAGGCGGAAGTCGCCTTCCCAGACTCCCGAGGTCCCGTCGTCGAAATTTCCATCGTTACCGGCGGCAGAGAAGTATGACGCTCCGTCCACGGTCACATCGTTCACGGCGCGAGCAACGATGTCGTCCTGGTAGGGTGATTCAGCGTAATAGCCTACGTCATCGACAATGATGTCGCAGCCATAGACGAAGCGCAAAGTGCGAATATTGTCCGCAAAACTCTCAGGACTGGTGAATGCGGTCGCGAAGAATAATTTCGCCCCCGGCGCCATGTCGTGAACAATTTCCATCATCGCGGTGCCTTCCCCGGCGCCGGGGCGTCCGCTCTGGCCGGGCACGGTCAGTTCGTCCGGCGGGAGGTCTCCGCTGGCGATCGCTGCTTCCTGGAAATCATCACTGTCAGAAAGTACGCCGATTTTGATTCCGGCGCCGGTAGCGCCGAACATGTGTACTGCCTCATCCGCACGGTGCGCTACAACGCCTTCGGAAACTACCGATCCGCGATCGTCCACGGCCACCTGCGGCGATACCCCAAGTTGTTTTTGCTGGACTGCCGACGTCAGGGCAGGCCGCAAAGCTTCAGCACGTTGTTTGACTAATTGTTGCCGCAGGACCGCCGGCAGAGCTTCGCGAATGTTTCGCACGTCCGAGCTTGCAGCCAGGGATTCAACGGAGTCGATCGGCACCAGAGCTCTCAACAAGGGACCATTCACGTGCCCGTAAATTACTCGGCCACCGGCGCGCGTCAGTTGGTTGATTAAAGATTTAGAAATGCGTCCCGTAATTTGGACATCTACCAGACCATCTTTGCGTTCCGCGACCAGCGGGCGCAAACCGGCAGCACCGGGAATGAGATCAATACCTTGTTTCCGCTTGGAACGATAAATCAAGCTCGAACCAATTTTTCTCTGAACTGGCGTGCGTGCTTCTTTTTCGGTGAGCAGGTTGCGAATCTGCTGACGCGCGGAGTCTGACATTTGTGGCACTCCGGAAAGATCAGAAACCGGGCCACTGGTCGATTGTGCTTTTGCAGAACTAATGAGTGAAACAGAAAGTAGTGCGACAACTGCGAGAGTCGCCCCAACGGACAGCTTGCAGGCCAGAACCTTCATAATTTCGTATCTCCGAACAAGGTTTTGAAGAAAAAAAGAAAGGACTGGCCGCCAGGAAGACACAACAACGACCAGACAGGGTTAATGGATGGATGCGAATCTAAGCTCCTGCCGATTCGTAGTCAAGATGCAACTTATTGCACTTGCTGACACATTTGCCTTGATCATGGCAAGGAGCGGGGCCAATCCTAGACACCCAAATAGTTTCTAGGATGGATATATCAGGGCGTCTGAAACTACAAAACTGAAGTCGGGACGGCGTTGCTTCGCATCAAGAACAGCGGAAATGTCGTCGGCTGGACACAAGACGGTCTGCACTTGTCTCATGGCATCATCGGAAAGTAGCAAGGCGGCCCATTCAGACTGGTTTTGTCTTGATGACGAATGTTCGATCTCCTCGCTCCGTCATCTCGACCGAAAACACTTGATCGCGAGCGCGGTCGTCGGCAGACTGGACGGAGTTGCTGCTCGACGCTGCAGCTTTTCCATCCAGCTACGACCTAATCGAGTCAAAACTCTGGACTCGAATGGGCCACCATTCGTAAGTCTGCTACTCTAGCCATCGCGCAAATGTCTCGTTCTGGAGGCCCGATGATCCGATCGCTCGTTTTGTTTTTCACTCTTCTCGCTACAACTGGACTGGTTGTTTCCGCCCAGACCAACTCAATCTCGGAGCAGGCCCGCAAACTGCATTTTTCGTCGATCGTCCTGGACACGCATGATGACACCACGCAGCGCTTTTCCTCCAGTGACTTTGATCTCGGCAAGCGCAACTCCACCGGGAGCATCGATATTCCACGCATGCGCGAAGGCGGCATGAACGCCATCTTCTTTTCAATTTGGATTGATGGCCGCATTATGGGGCCACCGGCGATTCAAAAAGCTCTCGATCAGATCGATGCGGTGCATGAAAACGTGCGGAAATATTCCAAGGACCTGGCTTTCGCGCGCACCGCCGATGACGTTCGAAAAGCCCATGCCCAAGGGAAGATTGCTGTCCTGATTGGTGTCGAAGGCGGGCACATGTTGGGCAACGACATCCGCATGGTGCGAATTTACAGCGCACTCGGCGTGCGTTACATGACGCTCTCGCATTTCTACAACGACGAATGGGCAGACTCATCCACTGACAAGCCGGCACATAACGGCCTCACCGACTACGGCAAACAGATTGTGACCGAGATGAACCGCCAGGGAATGCTCGTCGATATCTCGCACGTTTCCGATAAGACTTTCTACGATGCGCTCGCTATCAGCAAGGCTCCGCTCATTGCTTCTCACTCTTCGTGCCGCGCACTTTGCAATCATCCCCGCGACATGACCGACGACATGATTAAGGCTCTGGCGGCGAAGGGCGGCGTCATCCAGATTAATTACGAAAAGAGTTTCCTCGATCAGGCTTACAAGGATGCGAGCGATAAAAAAGGCGGAGTAGTGGGCACGCTCGACCGCATCAAGAAAGAATGCGGCGACGATGATCCGTGCGTGGAAAGAAAGATGGTCGAGCAGGAAAAGCAGGACACCGCCGACGGAAAACTACCGCACGTTTCGTGGACCGAAATCATCGATCACATCGACCACGCTGTCAAATTGGTCGGCGCCGACCACGTGGGACTAGGCTCCGACTTTGACGGCGCCAACATGCCGGAAGGAATGGAAGATGCCTCTCACTTGCCGCAAATCACCGACGCCCTTCTGAAAAAGGGATACTCAGAAACCGACATCCGGAAAATTCTCGGAGAAAATACGCTTCGAGTGTTGGCAGAAGCGGAAAAAGTAAGCCGCGAAATGCAATCAGTGCAATAGACGACTCGTTGGGCGGCCCAGCTCGATCTGCAAGGTGGCCGTTCCGTGATTCGAAAAGCGTGAGCGCCGCTGCATACCGTTAACAAGGAGCGGAACGTAGTTTCTTCCTGGTCTACCGGCGCATAGTGGTGTCGAGGAAGGCCTTGACCCGGAGAAGACAACGATGTCAAACTGCTGTCGGCGGGAGAACGCACGCGGTTTTTCTGGTTTACAGGTTCGTTTACGAGCGCGGTTCGTCGTACAATAGATGTGCGACATAACAGAATTGCGGGGATTTTCGGCCTTGGGCCGAGGTAAAACTTGATAAGCCACTCCTTATCAATGCGATAGCGGAGTTCGAATCCCTCCCGCGACATACTTATTTGCCATGGAGATAGAACGTCGAACGGCCTTAGGTTTGGGTCCGCAGCGTTGCTGAAATCATGACCATACTGCTCACGATCGTCCACATTATTGTGTGTTTCTTCCTGATTATTGTCGTGCTGCTGCAAAGCGGCAAGAGCGGCGATATCGCGGCGGCATTCGGCGGTCAGGGTAGCCAGACTGCTTTCGGTCCACGCGGTGCGGCTTCGGCTTTGTCGCGCGCCACCACCTGGTCGGCGATCATCTTTATGGTGACTTCGATCACGCTTTCGATTCTCGCCCAGCGCAGAGGCGGAACCGGATCGTCGGTATTGTCGGGATTGGGTTCGTCAACGACCAAATCACGACCCGCAGCTCCGGCCACGACTCCAGCGCCGCCAGCGAAATAGGAGAACCGTCGTTGGTCGTTCGTCCTTGGTGGTTGGCTAAAACCTTCGGCTGTCGGGACTATACTTCGAAGCCAAGTGATCTTGCCAACGACTAACAACCATTGACCAACGACTGCCTTCATGATCCACGAAATCCTTCCGGTTGGTCCGCTGCAATGCAATTGCTCCGTCATTGGAGACGAGACCACGCACGAAGCCATGGTGATTGATCCTGGCGACGATATTGAGAACGTCCTCGCGCTGATTCGCAAACATAATTTTCAGGTCAAGCAGATCGTGATCACGCACGCTCACATCGATCATGTTGGCGGCGCGATGAAACTGCGGGCGGTCACCGGCGCTCCCATCCTGCTGAACCAAAATGATTACGCATTGCTCAAAATGCTGGATGTGCAGGCGACCTGGCTGGGAATGGCGGCACCGGGAAAAGTTGAAATCGACCAAAGCGTCGGACAGGCCGATACCATTAAAGCTGGCCCTCTCGAAGCGAATGTCATTCATACGCCGGGCCACACCGAAGGCAGCATCTGTCTTTATTTTCCGCTGGAAAAGAAACTCATTGCCGGTGACACCCTATTCGCAGGCAGTATTGGCCGCACCGATCTTCCCGGCGGCTCGTTCCAGAAGATTATTGATTCCATAAAAGAAAAAGTTCTCGCGTTGCCCGACGACACAGTCGTCGTTCCCGGACACGGTCCGCTGACTACGATTGGCGAAGAGCGAGAGAGCAATCCGTTCCTGGTTCAGCTCTGATGTTTGCCGAACTATCCAGCGCTCCCGATAACGCTCTCAAATTTTGTCATTCCGAACCCTAGCGAACGCGAAGGGAGGAAGCTGTTGCCTCCGCGCGCTTAGTCTCGTTGGCTCTGAAATGACAACTGGCTCTGTCCCTTTCGATTCATCACCCTTAAAGCCACAAAAAGATAAAATGCTCAGGACGAGGGGACCATCCACGGCCCCTTCTACCCTGATGAGGTGACCGATGGCGTGCA
>DATBAX010000102.1:0-3478 GCA_036271275.1 Terriglobales bacterium | reverse complement strand
CATCGCTGGGACAATCACGAGACCGTCTATTACCAGCAATGGGCGGTGGAAAATCATCGGGACGCGCATCGCGACTACAAACACCTCAACAAAGACGAGCAGAAGCAGTATTGGGACTGGCGCCACAGTCACGGCGATCATCACTAAGCAATCCAGACGGGCGGCGGGAGTGGATCATTCCTGCCGCCCGGAAGTTCTTCCCACCTCGTACCATCCTCGTCTGAAGTAAACTAGACCCAATCATGACTAAGCAAAGAAGCGCCCGTCCCCAGAATGCGGGAATTCCCGCGGTTCCCTTGACCCTGGAGGGCTACAGCGTCCTGCACCAGATGTTTCGTTTCCGTTGGGCGGCTTGGCGTGCGCTCGACGCCACGGAAAAGATCGATATCGTTCGCGAAGCCAGCAGTGAACTCGTAGCCATGGAGCAAAACTCTGCTGGCGGCTCCGCCCTCTATTCCCTGCTTGGCCACAAGGGAGACTTGATGCTGATCCACTTTCGCCAGTCTTTTGATGAGTTGAATCAGGCGGAACTGCAATTGGCGCGATTGCGAATCAACGATTATCTGGAAGCCTCGACATCGTACTTATCCATTATTGAATTGGGGCTGTACGAATCCACGATCAAGACTTATGGCGAATTGGCGGAGCGTGGACTGGCGGCGCATTCCGACGAGTGGAATATTGAGATCAAGAACACCATTGCGCGACAGACGGAAGCCATGGGTCCGCGGCTCTTTCCCGAAATCCCAAAACATCGGTACGCGTGCTTTTATCCCATGGACAGGAAGCGCGGTGAGGAAAAGAATTGGTATACCGTTCCCATCGAGGAGCGGGCACGGCAGATGCACGAACATGGCATGGTTGGCCGCCGCTATGCCGGCGAGGTGAAGCAGATCATTACGGGGTCGATTGGCTTCGATGACTGGGAGTGGGGCGTCGATCTTTTCGCCGACGATCCGCTGGTGTTCAAGAAGCTTATTTACGAAATGCGATTTGATGAAGTGAGCGCCGTCTATGCGCTCTTTGGACAGTTTTATGTGGGGCTGCGATGTCCGGCGGCGGGATTGGGAAAATGGCTGAATGGGGAGTTGCCGAAGATCGAGCCGAGCAAGGAGTAACGCTTATTGCCTTCCAAGCCTGCGGCTAAGGTCTGATTCGGGACTTCGCCCCAGCGGTGCCCAGTGCATTACCAAGACCGAATCTTAATGAAAAAGGAGTCAGAGCCAGAATTCCTCTTAACTCCGAACCGTTTTCAAAAAGCGAGCACCCAGGACTTGCCGTCATAGGCTAAGCTTGGTCACTCCTCCGGAGCTCGCGCCAAACGTTAGGAATTTCGACTTCTAATTTTCTGTTATCTTCCCAACATGAGCCGGTCGCCCAGTTTGTGCGGAGTCATTCTTGCGGCTGGTGAATCCACGCGCATGGGCAGTGACAAAGCCCTGTTGCAATGGCCTCCCGCAAGCGTGGCAGGATCTTCGGGAAAAACTTTTCTCTCTGCGGCGATTCAATCCCTTAATGCCTACAACGACATGGTGATTGTAGTCGTGGGGAAAAATGAGGCGAACCTTAGTCCCGTAATTTATTCGACAGGCGCTTCTTTGGTACGAAATGCTGCGCCTGAACAAGGACAGTTCACTTCATTACAAGCCGGACTACGTGAAGTGCTGAATCGCGGTCGCGATGCCGCCATGGTGACCCTGGTCGATCGGCCTCCGGTGAAAGCGGCGACATTGGAATCATTGCTTGCGACTTTTGTGGCCGCTGCCGACAACATTTGGGCGGTGGTGCCTGAATACCGCGGCAAGCATGGACATCCGATTATCGTTGGCCGGGAAATGATCGAAATATTTCTGAGAGCGCCGGCGGCCAGTTCGCCTGGCGATATCCAACATCAATATCAGCAGCACATCGAGTACGCGTCCGTCGACGATCCATTTGTCGCCTGGGACGTGAACACACCGCAAGAGTACGAAACATTGCTGTCGCGAAATTCAACTCAACCAAACTGACTATTCTGAAAGGGCCTTCGCACTCGTGACTGCAACTCCATCTGCTTATGCCACTGAATTTATCGAATCCGTTCTTCGACTCCAACCTTCACTCGCTGTTTTTGATTGCGACGGCACGCTTTGGGCCGGGGATGCAGGAGAGCGTTTCTTCGATTGGGAATTGAAGCGGGGACTCGTTTCACGCGAAACCGCTCTGAGCATTCGTGCTCGCTACGCTGATTACAAGACAGCCAAAGTGAGCGAAGACGACATGTGCGGTGAGATGGTGACATTGCATCGTGGACTGACAGAACTCGAAGTACAGAAAGCCGCGAAGCAATTTTTCGAGGAGAACTTTGCCGCCCAGATCTTCCCGGAACTGCGTGAATTGGTAAACCGGCTGCAAGTCGCAGGATGCGATGTATGGGCTGTCTCCTCGACGAACGCGTGGGTGATCCAGACAGCCATGACTCACTTCGGCATTCCGGCGAACAAGGTTCTCGCCGCCGCGGTCGAGGTGGAAAATGGCATGATCACCGAGCGGCTAATTCGGGTTCCGAGTGGGGAGGGTAAACCTCGAGCCATCCGCGATGTGATCCGGCGCGATCCTGATGTTGCCTTCGGCAACTCTCGTTGGGATGCCGCGATGCTGAAAATCTCGAAGCACGCTTTTGCGGTGAATCCGAATCCGGACCTGGAAGAAATGGCTCGCGCCCAGGGATGGACAGTTTATTTCCCGGATTCAGTGCGCCGTCCTGAAAGCAAGGCTATCTAACAACAAAAGCCACGAAGTATCACCAAGGAAACCTGTCGGATTTATCTTAGTGATACTCGTACTGGTGCTTGACGACTTTTGTTGCTTGAGGTTTCCCATGGCTCCCGACCATACCCCGAAGCGGATCGTATCGCTGCAGCCGAGTGCAACGGTCATCCTGGCAGCGATCGGAAAACTCGATCGTCTGGTCGCCTGTACGAAGTATTGCGTGGAGGTCTGCCCCCAGGCGGCTTCTGACGGGCGCACGATCGTGGCGGATTCATGGACTGCGCAGAGTGAGCAAATTCTTGCCGCTCGCCCAGAGTTGGTCATCGCCGCCGTGCCCTATCAGGAGAAAGCGGTAACGGAAATCCTGAAGGCAGGGGCGCGCTTTCTCGGTCTCGCACCGGCAAATCTCTTCGACATCTATATGGATATCGCGGCCATTTCCGGACTCATGGGTGTTTCAGATCGCGGACAACAAGTGATTGCCCAAATGCAACAGGAGATCGAAGCCGTTCGCTCACAGAGCGCAGGCACAACACGTCCTCGGGTGTTTTGCGAGGAATGGGGCAAGCCTCTAATCGCTTCGCAGGCTTGGGTCGCGGAATTGGTCGAGGCGGCCGGTGGAGAATTTATCGGGATACCGGGTGCCAAACTTTCCTTCGAGTCTGTTCTGTCTGAAAATCCCGACGTCCTGATCGCCGCATGGTGTGGCGCGGGCGACCGCGTTCCT
>DATBAX010000101.1:0-10124 GCA_036271275.1 Terriglobales bacterium | reverse complement strand
GGAGTGCCTTCGGTGAATCCGCAGATTGGGATTAGTAAACCTGCGACGGCGGCGGGGGAGCCGTTGCTAGCGGAATTGAAGGCGTTTCTGGCTGCGGTGCGGGAGCGTTCTAAGCCCATCGTCTCTTTGGAAGAGGGGCGGCGAGCGTTAGAAGTCGCGTTGGAGATTGTGGCGGCGATTGCGCAGCATGGGAAGCAAGTGAATTTGGATGGGCTGAGTCCTAAGAGCTTTTGACCGCAAAGAGCGCAAAGGAAAGCCGCAAAGAACGCTAAGACAAGCAGCGGCAAGGCGTGGCGGCGATTTTGAGAGCGCGGAGGTAGAGAACGGTGGCTGCCGATCCGTGCCAGATTCCTCGCCCGGCTGAAGTGCGCCGGATCTTCGGGATGACTAGAAGAAAAAATCAAATTGACCCGCTGCTTCCATTTACACTTCTTGACATTTATTTGCCTGAATTCGCGGTACCCTACTTCTCTTGACGACTGAGGTGCGGCGCGTAAGTGCTTGTACCATCAGGTCTTCGCAGATTTTCTCGAAAGATGCGACAATGAATAGATTGGGCATGGCCCCAACCGCTTGCACAACAGCGCTTTTCGCCTTTGGTTCAGCCGCAGGTAAAGTTAAGCGTTTCAGCAACTAAAGGCCGGTTGGTCGTGTCTAACCTAGAACCGCCGGTTTAATGTCAACCACCCAAATCCCGCCCGTGAATCCCGCTCCTCCTGAGCCGTCAACGCGACCGCTGGCGGGAGATTTGTACGATGCTCAGCATTGGGTCGGGGCATACACGGGTAGTTATGGGGCTTCCACTGTAATCGTCCAGCTGCAGGATGAATTGACGCATTCCGGGAAGCGCGAAGCTTTCTGGATTTCTGTGGTTGTCCACTTATTGATCGTGATGGTGTTTGTGAACCTGAACCGGATCGGTGGATGGATCCCTCACAGAACAGCGATTGTCATGAATCCCAACGACAAGGACAAGAACCTTACTTACCTGGAGTTGCCGGCGGACGAGCAAAAGGTCAGCAAACGGCCGGACACGAAAATTATTTCGGACAAAGACCGAATCGCCACGTCGAAAGCGCCGCAGGTAAATCACGATCAACTGAAAAAGATATTGGATGCCGGGCGCACCGGGCGTCCGGGACCGATCGCACCACCGGCGCCGTCGCCAGCTCCACAGCAAGCTCAGCCTGCGCCGCAGCCGCAAGCTGCCCCTCCGCCTAAACCGCAGGAGCAGATGGAGGCGAAGCTACAATCGCCGCCGCCGACGGAAGCGCCGAAGCCGAGTTTCGATACCAGCACAAGGTCGGCCGGATCGGCGATTGAACAGGCAGCTCGCGCCACCACGGCAAATCGTGGGGGGTACGGCGCCGATAGTGGGGACAATGGAAACTATGGACAGGCTCCGGGCCGCCGGGCAACGGCCGCCACCGGGCCGGTCGAGGTGCTCAGTGACACGATGGGCGTGGATTTCGGGCCTTATCTGCAACGCGTGGTACACGACGTCAGAATCAATTGGTACAACCTGATCCCGGAATCGGCGCGTGCGCCGTTGATGAAAAAAGGGAAGGTTTCCATCGAGTTTGCCATCACCAAGGATGGCAAGGTAGCGGGTATGCACTATGTGGATCCCACATCGGGTGACGTCGCGCTGGATCGCGCTGCCTACGGCGGGATTACGGCGTCGAATCCTTTTCCGCCTTTGCCTTCGGAGTTTGGCGGACAGTATTTAGGATTGCGGTTTACCTTTTATTACAATCCCGACAAGAACGAAATGCAGTAGGCTGGAGGTTCGCGAAACCTACCTCTGGCGCTGCGGAATGGTTTCTGCATTGACGGAGTGCCGTCGGCTTCGGCGATTGCGTTTTGTGAGCGTCGGGCACGGCGGTTTTATAGCAGCAAGGTCAGACCCCAGCGGCTGAAGCCGTTCCGGGTTTTTGCTTGGGCGGCATCGCTGAAGCGATGCCCTGACACGAATCTTTTCTCGATCTTTAGTTTTCTTTTAGTCTTTGTCCAAACTGCATTCGTTGTCGTTGTTCGTTTAGGATTTCTCTAATCGGATTGAGCCGTCGCCAGTGCGGATGGTCAGCGAGTTCCCACCACCATTTAGTTTCCCGCGGACTTCTGAATTATTCCGGCTCCCTTGTATCGAGATAGGTACATCGGTGGTGATGTGGCCGTCCCCGGTGTGGAGATCGACATCTGCTGCGAAATTGTCCGGTAGTTGCAAGGTCACGGTGCCATCGCCGGCGTGAAGATCCCAGGCTGAAGACATTACGGAGCCGGGTAAGGCGCGGGCGTCGATGCGGCCATCGCCGGTAGTAATTTCAAGCAAATCGAAGCGGCCAGCCGCCCGGATGTGTCCGTCGCCGGCGTGGGCCCGCAATGCGCCTTCGACGGAATCGATGTCCTGGCGTCCGTCTCCGCTCTGCAAGTTCATCTCACCCTTGAAATTTGCCAGCCGGATGCTGCCGTCGCCGGTGTGGAGATCGATGCGGCCTTCTTTGGGCATGTGGATGTCGATATCCACACGATTGCTGAGGACATTGAAGCCGAACTGAACGTCATGCGGGAAGCGGACTTGCAATTCGACGGTGTCGCCGCTTTGGTGCTCTTCGATTTTGATTCCGCCTGCGCCGATTTTGTAATGCTCGGTGGTGACTTTGGCTTCAATGATGTTTTGATTCCAGGTTTCGACATGGATGTTGGCGTCGGAGGTTTCGACGTGGAGATTGGGTTTGCCGGCGATCGTGTAGGTCTTGAACCAATTTTCGGCGTGGGCGAAAGAAGTTACGGCCACGCACAATGTGATTAGGGCAAGATGTCGCATGGATTGACTCCTTCGGTTGCTGGACACAATTCTGGCGTTGCCGTGACAGCCGATGATACGAGAGCTTGGCGAGCAAAGTTCCGTTAGGAGTGGAAAACCAATTAACCACCAAGGGCACGAAGTATCACGAAGGAAAGCTCAGGAACCAAAGTTTCATTCTTTCGAGAGCGGAATCATTCTGTCTTTATAGATATCCATTCGGATAAGCCATCCTGATCAGTGTTCTTTCTGAAAAAGGTACGTACAGGAGCGCGGCCGTGGCGGCGAATGCTATTGCGAAGCCGATCTTGGGCGCAAGTAGGAACGGCGCTAGCGCCCATAGCTGATCGAGCACGAGGATGAACATAAAGATTCGCTGGAAACTTTTGCCCAAGCCACCGAAATCGAATGCGACGGCTGAGAGTAAGTAGCAGCGCAATGGAATTCCCACCAACGCGGTGATCAACACGATTACGGCAACGCTGAACGAACTCCATCCTGGGAGAAATGTGTTGGCTATGGTTTCTATCTGCGACCAATGGAAAAGAGCCAGCAGATAAAAGACCAGATACATGAATTGGATCAAGGCGAACAACCCGCGAGTGACTGCGCGATTGGGGAGAGGGACATTCAGGCCGGCATGAACGACGGGGGATTCTTTCGCGAGCGATTCTTGTACGGGCTCGACGGTTGCCAGAAAACGGTATCCACGGCGAGCGAGGGTTTCAACGTATCTTGAATTGGATGCGGAATCGCCGAGGGCTTCGCGGACTTTGTTGATAGCGGTGTTAAGGCTGTGATCGAAGTCTACGAATGTATCGGCGGGCCACAATTTCTCGCGGAGCTCTTCGCGCGTGATTACATCACCAGGGCGGTCCAAAAGAAGTAAGAGTATCTGAAACGGTTGTTCCTGGAGCCTGATCCGGACACCGCTTTTGCGTAATTCTCCCGCGGCCCGGTCTACTTCAAAGACTCCGAAGCGGACAACGCGCGGGCTGGAATTGGAAGGCGGCATGGCCGAGATGAGGCGTAGTTTAGCATTCCGGACGGATTCGAAATGGCGGCGCTACAATGTCTGCGTGGCAACTCCGCAGCCCAATCCGCATTCTCGCGTTGTGGCCTCGCCCGCGAAACACCGTGGCCGCAAGGCTGAGGCTATCGGGATCCTCATTGTCGCCATGATTGTTTTAATCATCACGCTTGCCCGCTATTGGCACAACATTGCCTGGAGCGCGCGCTGACCGTGTCCGAAGAGCCTCTCTTGATCGTTATTTTGGGACCCACCGCGAGCGGGAAAACTGCGCTGTCGCTGGCGTTGGCGGAACGGTTTCAGGGCGAGATTGTGAATTGCGATTCGGTTGCCATGTATCGCGAATTCGAGATTGGCACTGCCAAACCTACCGAGGCGGAACGAGCGCGGGCTCCGCATCATCTTTTTGATTTCGTCGATCCTGCCAGCTACATGACGGCTGGGGAGTACGCTCGTCAGGCACGCGAAGTTTTGCAACAAATTAAATTGCGGGGACATGTGCCCATCGTTGTGGGTGGAACTGGCTTGTATCTTCGTGCGCTGTTGGAAGGATTGTTTCCGGGGCCGGAGCGATCGGAAGAATTGCGTGAGAGGCTGCGCGAGAGTGCGGGGAGGCGTCCGGGATATTTGCATCGCGTGCTGCGGCGAATGGATCCGGAGGCGGCGGGAAAAATCCATTCGAATGATGCGCCTAAGCTGATTCGTGCGATTGAAATCTGCGTGGCTTCGCGGCAACCGATGAGCGAAATGTGGAAGGAAGGGCGGGATGCGTTGACCGGTTTTCGGATTGTGCGTGTGGGGCTGAATCCGGATCGTAATGCGCTTTATGAACGGATCAATTTGCGAGCGCAAAGGATGTTCGACTCTGGATTGGTGGAAGAGACTCGAAGTCTGATGGAAAAATATGGGGATTCGGCTTGGGCGTTGAGTTCGCTGGGTTATCGGCAGGCGGTGAATGTGATTCGGGGTGAGGTGGATCGTGCGGGGGCCGTGTTTGCGGCGCAACAAGCGCATCGCAATTATGCTAAGCGGCAGATGACCTGGTTCCGCCGGGAACCTGAGGTGAGGTGGATTGATGGGTTTGGGGATGATGCGCGAGTGCAGGAAGCGGCGATTGCTTTGGTGGGTGTCAGGTTTTAGGTCTTGGGTCTTGGGTCTCCGGTCTCGGGTCTTGGATACACAGTTAGGCGGATTTCACGAGCTCCTGGAACCTATTTATCAGGCCATTTAGTAAACGGCCCACCTCAGCGGACTGCGTTGTGAGTGCGTGGCTCCTTGCCGGATCGAGAAATCCAAGTTCCTGACTCAAAATAATTTGCGTTTCCAGTCCCAGCAGCGAGCCTCTTGCGTGGAAAAGAAACTGCAACAGTTCTTTCTGCGAATACCGCCCTTTCCCTTCGGCAATATTGCTGGGGACTGATACGGCAGATCTTCTCATCTGACTTGTCAATCCGTATATCTCTGGTTTCGGGAATGAAGCGGTGCAGCGGTAAACTTCCTTGGCTAAATCCACTGATCGGCGCCATACTTTTAGGTCTTTGTACGTTTCGTTCGTGTGCATACCGAGAATCTAGTGCAATGCTCGGTGTTTTGACTGTGATGGATGTCACATGGGTTTGGGTTTTGGGTCTCAGGTTTCAGGTCTCAGGTTTTCGGCTCCGGCCTTGGCCCCAACTCCTGGCCACCCAGAACCTGACATCTGAGACCCAAGACCCAAGACCCGACACCTGACACCCAAGACCCTTCATGCTATCTTTTGCTCATGTTCAAACGTAGCGTCGCATTCTTTCTGCTCTTCTGCTTAATCCTTCCCGCATTTGCCAAGGACAAGAAAAAAGACAAAGTTCAATCACTCGGTCCCATCCATTTGGATCGCGATGGTGAGAAGTGGGCGGAGAAAACTTTGCGGCAGCTCACGCCAGAGGAAAAGATTGGACAGCTTTTCATGGTCTGGGTGCGCGCTGAGTTTCTTAACGTGGAGAATCCTGAGTATTTAGAACTACGCGACGAAATCAATAAGTATCATGTGGGTTCTTTCGCCATGACGGTGCATTGGGACCCGCCATTTCTTTATCGGAATCAGCCGTATGAAGCGGCGGCATTGCTGAATCGGTTGCAACAGGATTCCAAATTGCCGCTGCTGATTGCCGCCGATTTTGAGCGGGGAGTGATTCAGCGTCTGCATGGCGCGACGGATTTTCCGGCGGCGATGGCGTTTGGGGCGGCGGGGAAGCTTGATTATGCGGAAGCGTTTGGACGCATCACTGCCCAGGAATCCCGCGCGATTGGAGTGCATTGGAATTTCTTTCCGGATGCCGATGTGAATTCGAATCCGGCGAATCCGATTATCAATACGCGATCGTTTGGGGAAGATCCACAGCAGGTTGGGGACATGGCTGCGGCGTACATTCGTGGCGCGCGCGCGAATGGGATGATGACGACCGTGAAACATTTTCCAGGTCACGGCGATACCGCAACCGATTCGCATTTGAGTGTCGCGCAAGTGACGGGAGATATGGCGCGGCTGCAATCGGTCGAACTGCCTCCGTTTCGTAAAGCCATCGAAGCCGGCGTGGACTCAGTGATGATTGCGCATGTGACGGTCCCGGCGCTTGATTCGGATCCCAATCATGTGGCGTCGGTTTCGCCCGCGATCGTGAGCGATTTGCTAAAGAAGCAACTTGGGTTTCAGGGAATTGTGGTGACGGACGCGCTGGACATGGCGGGCCTCACCCGTCTTTATTCCGCCAACATCGGCCGGGCTGCGGTGGATGCGTTCAAGGCCGGCGACGATTTGCTGATCATTCCTGCCGATCTGGATGCATCTTATAAGTCCATGCTGGCGGCGGTGCAGAGTGGCGAGATTTCATCAGCGCAGATCGATGCGTCGGTCCTCAAGATATTGAAAGCAAAAGCCGCTCTTAGTCTTCAAAAGAATCGGCTGGTCGATCTCGATGCGCTCCCGACCACCATCGGCAAGCCGGAAAATCTGGCGTTGGGACAGCAGATTTCGGACGATGCCATCACCCTTGTCCGCGATAACGGCAAACTTTTGCCGCTGAAAAAGATGGGAACCGTGGCGGGCGGTCTTCCGTATCAGAGAGTGGACGAAGTGCAGGACCACGTGGTCGCCGTGATTCTGTCAGAAGATGTGCGCACCGATGCGGGGCACGCACTACAGCACCAGATTCGGGCGCGCGTCCCGAATGCTCATATTATTTATGTAGATACGCGCATTGCAGATGCCATGTCGGATGAAGTGTTAAAGGCCGTAGATCAGGCGCAGGCAGTTGTTGCGGCCGTGTATGTGGTTCCGTCGGCCGGGAAGATTGTTAAGTCAGATAGTGGCGGTCTCAAGAATTCGGTCTCGCTCTCCGATGCCAGTGGTGCGTTGTTGCAGAAAATTCTTGACCATGCCGCGGAGAAAACGGTTGTACTCGCAATGGGCAATCCCTATTTAGCGCAGGATTTTCCGGCGGTGCAGAATTATATTTGCACGTTTTCGAATGAACCGGTTTCAGAGGTGAGCGCGGGCAAGGCGTTGTTCGGCGAAATAGCATTTCGCGGGCACTTGCCGGTGAGCATCCCGAATATCGCTCAGCGTGGCGCCGGGATTGAACGTCCGGCGGTAAATGGAGGAGCACAAAATGCGAGTTCCACTGTTGTGGTGCACTAATTCACGACTGATGCTTGCGGTCGCTACGGCTGCAATCCTGGCGCTGCCGGCTTGTAGCGTCAATGTGAAGAAGGGCGACAATGGCGACGACAAGAAAGTTGACATCAATACGCCTCTGGGCGGAATTCATGTCAACAACGACGCCGACGTGCGCGACACCGGCCTTCCGGTTTATCCCGGGGCGCGGCAGAAAAAGAAAGATAGCGACGACGAAAAAAGCGCCAATGTTGATATCTCCAGCTTTGGTTTCTCGTTGAAAGTTGTCGCCGTTGAATATGAATCGGACGATGATTCCGCCAAGCTCATCGCCTTTTATCAGGACAAGTTGAAAAAGTTTGGCAACGTTGTCGAATGCCATACCGATGGGCACGACTTCAGTTACAACCACTCCGATGCCCGTGCGAAACCGCTCAAGTGCGAAGGCGACGGCACTGGGAAAAACGTCGAGCTGAAAGTTGGTACGGAAGACAACCAGCGCGTGGTTTCAATCGAACCCAAAGATAAGGGAGTCAGCTTTTCGTTGGTGTATGTGCATGCCAAAGGAAAAGAAGGCTCGATTTAGGAGGGAATTATGTTTCGATCTCTCGCGTTTGCGATTCCGCTTGGGCTCTTTGCGATGAGCGCCGGAGCGCAGAATTCCGACAAGAACATCGACATCCAAAGCTCGGTGGGTGATGTGCATGTAGGAAGTGACGCCGAAGCCCGCGATACCGGCCTGCCACTTTATCCGGGCGCGCGGCTGAAGCACGATGAGCAAAACAAGAACAGCGCCAATCTGGGGATTTTTACTGCGGCGTTCGGTTTCAAGTTGGTGGTTGTTAATTACGATTCTGACGATTCGTCGGAAAAGATTGTTGCCTATTATCGGAAGAAATTGGAGAAGTTCGGCAAGGTGCTGGAGTGCCATACCAGCAGGCATGGCGATGACGTTCACGTAAATGACGGCGACCATGATTCGGATTCCAAAGAGCTCAAATGCGACGGTGACAATAGCGGTAGCAATATCGAATTGAAAGTGGGGACCGAATATAACCAGCATGTGGTCTCGATTGAGCCTGAGGCCAAGGGATCAAGTTTTGCGCTGGTTTGTTTGCGCGCGCGAGGGAAGGAAGGGTCGATCTAGGGCGTTTATCCCAGCACTGAAAGCGCTGGGCCATCCAAAATCAGAATTTCTCAGCAAAAGTTTGCGGCTGCTCCCCGGCACCCGGTTCCTTGCTTCTCCCAACCTTGCTCCTGTACCTTCACACTCAGTGGAACATTCCTGTTATCAGTGCGGCGCCGAAGTTGAAGATGGAATTCCTTTCTGCCGCCAGTGCAGGGCCCCGCAAATTCGTGTGGCCACGGCCGAGGCCGTCGCGCCTGCGGAAATGGTTCCGGAGGGTTTCTCTCCGCAGTATTCTCCGACACTTACTTCTTCGAGTCTTGATTGGCCTCACGCACTGCGGGCGTCGGCGTTGGCCGGACTGGTTGGGTTGGTCCTCTTCATTGTTCTTCGCAAGGTCTTTGCATTGGACATGGTAATTTCCGGATTTCTTTCAGTTTATCTTTATTACCGGAAGAATCCATTTTCGAAACTTTCCGCCGGGATTGGGGCCTTGCTCGGCGCGCTGAGTGGGGCGTTTGCGACAATTCTCGTGGCTGTTCCGCTCTCTTTCATGCTTTTCGTTGTGCGATCCGGCGGAGACGGCCGCACCGACATTATGGCGGCGCTTCAAGATCAGCTCGCGCACAATCCCGATCCGCATGCCCATGAGTTACTGGAATACGTAAAGACTCCCGAAGGCTTTACGTTGGTCATCGTTGTCTGCCTGGTCGTGATGCTGATTTTATGCCTGGTGTTGTCGAGCCTGGGCGGAGCGATTGGCGCGGCGTTGCTACGGCGCAAGCAGCGTTTGTAGGTCTAAAAGCTTTAACCGCAAAGGACGCAAAGAAGTGCGCAAAGATCGCAAAGGCGTGCAAAATTCTTTGTCGTGCCGCGCGTTGTCTTGCTCCGTACCGCGTACACCGCGTACGATGTAACGTTCGTGACTGCACAATTCTAAGGGTTTTCATTCACAGATGAATAAGGTTGCGCGCGGTTCTTTACTCGGCATTGAAGGTATGGCTGCGGCGGAAATTACGGGCCTGCTTAAGCTGGCTCGTAGTATGAATCCGCTGAAGCCTCGTCCTTTGCTGCGTGGGAAGCGGGTGCTGCTGCTTTTCTACGAGGCTTCGACTCGCACGCGCAGCTCGTTTGAAATCGCCGCGAAATCGCTGGGCGCGATGACTACGCTCATCCTTTCGAGCGGATCGAGCATCGAGAAGGGTGAATCGCTGCTGGACACGGCGTATACCCTGCGTGCCGTGGGCGCGGATGTGATTGTCGTCCGTCATCCCAATGCCGGCGCTCCGTTGCTTATGGCCAGCCATCTGGATATTCCCGTGATCAACGCCGGGGATGGCATGCATGAGCATCCTTCGCAGGCGCTGCTCGACACCTACACGATTTTGCGTCACAAGAAAACGCTCAAAGGATTGCGCGTCACCATCGTTGGCGATATTTATCACAGCCGTGTAGCGCGGTCCGCGATTCATCTGCTCAGTAAGTTCGGGGCGCGCATCACTCTGTGCGG
>DATBAX010000100.1:0-11041 GCA_036271275.1 Terriglobales bacterium | reverse complement strand
GGAAGCCTTCGAGGTACCGCCCCAGGACATCATCACTCGTGACAACGTTACGTTAAAAGTCAACGCAGTCATTTTCCTGCGCGTGATCGAGCCGCGCAAGGCGGTCGTAGAAGTTTCCAACTACACCTACCAGACTTCGCAATTCGCCCAGACCACTTTGCGCTCCGTGCTAGGCGAACAGGAATTGGACGAGTTGCTCTCGCACCGAGAAAAAATCAATTTGCGATTGCAGAGCATTCTCGACACCCACACTTCCCCGTGGGGCGTAAAAGTGACAAACGTCGAAGTCAAGCAGGTGGACATGCCTGAATCCATGCTTCGTGCGATGGCAAAACAAGCCGAGGCCGAGCGTGAAAAGCGGTCCAAGATCATTCATGCGGAAGGCGAATTTTCCGCCGCCCAGCGATTGGTGGATGCAGCGCATTTGCTGGCGACAGAACCCGTCAGCGTGCAGCTCCGTTATCTGCAAACTCTAACGGAAATTGGGGTGGAGAAGAACACTACTGTGGTCTTCCCTGTTCCGGTCGATTTCTTTTCTGGCCTGCAAAAGATTCTGGGAAAATCCGACGGGGATTCCGCGCCCAAGAGCTAAAACAGGGGATGACTCATGGCAACAGCCGCATCGGAAGACACTGAAATCACGCTGGGGACCGGCAAGATGCTGGCCTTGTTTTTCGGGCTGGTAATCCTGTGCGCCGTGTTTTTTGGGATGGGTTTTTCGTTGGGCAAGAATTCAGCTACTCCCATAGCGGGCGATCTTTCGCCGGTCACGATTAAGACTGGCGGCGTGCGTCCTTCCGCTGTCAAAGCAAACAGTCCCGTTCTGTCCCTGGACTCGGGTTCCGATAAAGCTGTTGACCAAAAGGCTGCCGATACTCAATCGGCTTCTAAAGCCGCGGCGTCCGGTGATACCGGACCCAGTGCTACTACAGGTGACAAACCAGGCGATCCAACCGCAGGCCCGGCGAACGGTTATTTCGTGCAGGTAGCCGCTGTGAGCAAGCAGGAAGACGCAGACGCACTGGTTGATGCCCTCAAAAAGAAACAATATCCGGCGCTGGCAGCGAGCCTTCCCACCGACAAGCTTTTTCACGTCCAGGTGGGGCCCTTTGCCGATATCAAGGAAGCCGAGGCCATGCGGACGAAGCTTCTCGGCGATGGATACAATCCGATCGTAAAGAAATGATTTTAGATTTGTGATTTTAGATAGCAGATTTTCTTCGTGTGGACTTTATCGAAAGAGTTTTCAATCTACAATCTGAAATCAAACATCTGAAATGCATTCCCTTCCTGATGAATAATTCAGAGCAAAAGCTCAACCGTTTCTTGCATGCCGTCGCCGACCCCACCCGCAGACGCATTCTGCAAGCGCTGAAGGAGCGTGGCGCGTGCTCCATAGGCAAAGACGTCGGCCTGTGCGCTTCCGACATCGAACTGCGAATTCACCTTTCGCAGTCCACGATTTCGCACCACATGGCGATCCTCAAGAAGGCAGGATTGGTGGAAGCGAAAAAAATAGGGCAATGGATGTGGTATCGCAGAAAAGAATCCGCTTTGCGTGAATTTACGCAGGCCTTGCCGAAGAGCTTATAGTTGGCCGGCGACCGCGGCCTGGATCTTTTGCAGTAAACGCCGCGCCTGTGCGATCAAGTCGCCGACTTCGAACGGCTTTACCAGATATGGAACAGTATTTTCCTGCAAGAAAATCCGCATCTCGGGCTCGACTACGCTGGAAAATGTGAACAGTAGATGTTTCTCCAATCCCGGATGGGTTTCGGAGATCCACTTGTAAACTTCGCCAGCGCTCCAACCGCCGGACATTTTACCGTTCATGATGATTCCATCAAACGACTGTTCTCCCAGCAGAGTCTTTACCTGTTCGCCGTTCATCGAAGTGGTGACCTGGGCCCCGGCGCCGGCCAGCACATCGCGCTCGAACTCCAGCACGGCTTCCTCATCTTCGATCAGCAATATGCGGCCTTCGAGGGCCATTTCACGGCGCGGACCGTGCATTCCCGCGTCGGCGGCCGCGGCCCGTCCAGCGGAAGGCAAGCATACGTCGATAATCGCGCCGCCTTCGGGCGCATTGCGGGCGGATATTTCGCCACCGTGCTCTTTCACGATTCCATAGCAGATGCTTAGTCCAAGCCCGGTGCCCTTGCCAACACTCTTAGTGGTGTAAAACGGCTCGAAGATGCGCTTCGGCTCCTTGACGCCCGGTCCGGTGTCCTGAAACTCGGCGTGGACTTGCCCGTCTTTGGCGTAAATCCGCGCCTTCAGCGTGCCGCCTTTACCACCTTCCAGCATGGCGTCCACCGAGTTATTGATGATGTTCAGAAATACCTGCTCGAGTTGATGAGGATCGCCGGTGACGGCGGGAAGTTCAGCTTCGGCCACCCGCTCCATCTTGATGTTGCTGACTTTCATGTCGTAGTCGCGCAACGCCAGGGTCTCGTCGAGCACTTTGCCCAGATCCACTTGCTGCTTGTGCGGTTTGCGCTGCCGGGCGAACGAGAGCAGGCTCTGTACCACGCGATGAGTGCGTTGCGCCTGCTTGAATAATTTGCTGACAAAATCCGTTGCCCGGTCGTTCAATCCTTCGGTTTCCAATAGTTGTGCGTATCCCAGGATTGCTGTAAGAGGATTGTTGAGCTCATGCGCAACGCCCGAGATGAGCTGTCCAACGGCTGACATTTTTTCGCTCTGCAGCAATTGTTCCTGCGTGCGCCGCAGATCGTCATAGGCCCGGCAAGTCTCTTCATAGAGCCGGACTTTCTCCATGGTCGTGGCCAACTGACGGCCGATCGCAACCAGAAGATTTTCGTCGTTGCCGGTGTACTCGCGGGATTCGCGGCTGCTGATTCCCATAATGCCGATAGGATTGTCTTTTCCCCATAACAGCACCCAAATCCACGAACTCAATCCGTCGGCGCGAATGAACTCCGCTACCTGTGGAGGCACATGCGGCAGGTATTCCGTCGTGAGGACTTCGGTGCGGGAACGGGTCACTAAATCGCCGAAGCCTTCCCCGAACTTGATCTCCGAGAGACGCGCGCGATCGACGCTGCGCTGCCCCCATCCGGCTCGGCGGCGGAATGTTGCTTCGTCAGCATCGCAAAGGTAAATCGACCCTGTTTCCGCGCCCAATAAGGAGACTACCTGGCGCAAAGTGAGGTTCAATATCTCGTCGAGATCGAAGGACTGAGTTGCGATCACCGCCATCGCATTCAGTGCATTCAGCTCTTTGTTGCGACGCCGGATTTCATCTTCAGCGCGTTTCTTTTCGGTAATGTCCAGCAAAAATCCTTGATAGCGCTCGATCTTGCCATTCTTGTCGCGAGTCGCAAAACTGCTTTCAACCGCGGTGATCATAGCGCCGTCTTTGCGTTTCAGCGTGACTTCGAAATTCCGAACAAAGTTATGCAGTTCAACTTCCCGGCGGAAAGTTTCCCTCTGCTCCGTGGACGCATACAGCTCCCGATCCACGTTCAACGCCATGAGCTCTTCCCGGCTGTTATGGCCTAGCATTCGAACGAAGGCATCGTTGCAGTCGAGCAGCTTGCCTTCCGGCGTGGCGACGAAAACGCCTTCCTGTACCTGCTCGAACAACATGCGATATTTTTCTTCCGCGATGCGTCCGTCGGTGATGTCGCGTACGACATGAATCGTTCCCTTCTGCTTCGCGCCCTGCTCCAGATATGAGGAAGTCGAAACCATGGCAAAGCCGCCGAAGCAGGAATCGAGCCCCTCATGGAAGCCCTCTTCGGTCCCGCGGCAATAAGGGCATCCTTTCCACTCGCTGTGAGTTCGCGGCAGCACCTCTTCGCAGACTTTTCCAATCACTTCTGACGGCGATTGTCCCAGCCGGCTCAAGAGTGCGTGATTCGCCTTCATCACTTTGAATTCGGAATCATGCAACAGGACAAGATCCTGAATCGAATCGAAGGTGTTCGTCCACTGCCGGTGGGACCTTAAAATCTCTTCCACAAGACGAAGATTCTCCACTGCCAGCCCTAATTGATGGGCGCTGGTGGTTAGGAATTCCATCTCGTCCGGAGTGTAAGAAACCCAGTGCCGGCTGCCTAGACTCAGGGTGCCGATCATGGATTTCTTTCCCAGTACCGGCAGGGTCACAACATGGTGAAAGCGCTCTTTTTTGAGATAGGCCCGTGTTGCTTCATCGGCGGTAGCCGTCCTGATGACCGCGGGATTTCCCTCGCGCAAAATGCGGTCCTGAGTTTCGTCCAGCGCCACCGAGATTCTTTCGCGCAGGAAATCCGATGACAGCCCAATTTGTTGGGCCATGACTAATTTGTTGCCTTCCAGCACTTGAAACCAGGCTGCCTTGGCGCCCATGAGCGCCTTGAGCTCTTCTAATGCCGTGGCCATCATCGGCCCGTGTTGTTGAGCGCGACTTATGCTGGCGGTAAGCGCGTTCACCGCACCCAATCGGCGCATGCGCATCTTGGAATCATCGAACACGACCAGCAGCATGCTTAGGCCGAACAGCAGGTCGAGCATCAGGGTGGATCCAGCCGGCAGATGCACATTCACCGGCGCCCAATCCAGGTGCAGCATCAACAAACTAAGACTGAGCAACCAGGGCCCAATTTCCCACCGCGACCAGCGAAAACGTATTAGAACCACTGCAGCGGTAAACGCAATCAGCCGATAGGAAACTTCTAGTGCAACTCGTAGCGTGAGTGACTCGGGCAACCATAGGATCCGAACTACCGAGTAGGCCACCACGGTGATTCCGATCAAAAGTAGCGGCAAAATCAGGTCTTTGGCGTGAGCATAGACAAAAACTGCCGCTGCAAACAGGCACACCGCCAGAATGAATTCAGCCTGTCCGATTGCCAGAGAATACGGGGAGAGTTGATCTCCCGCCGATCCATGAAGAGTGCACCGGGAGACAAAATACGCAAGCCAACCCACAATCCAGATCAGCAAATAACGTTCGCGGAAGGTGCGGAAAACCAGCAAGCTGGCGGCAAGCACGACAAGGACAGCGGGTTCCTGCGCCCCAAGCACCGGGGCGACCAGTCCGCTAACTTGCTCCAGGCCAGTTAATACACTGATGTCCATTGGCGAAAGGCGCAAAATCGCTATTCTTTTTAATAGCATGAATGATGGGGTTACCAATGGGCTTTCCCACCGCGAACAGTTACTTTAGGTACTAGTGAGTAGGTTAGTATTGGAAGTACACTAAAACTGTCCCAATGCCCGCCGACCGCATTCTCGTTGTCGACGATGAGGAACCAATCCGCGAGATTGTGTCCGCTCTGTTGACCACTGCCAAGTATCAGTGCCGTCAAGCCGCGTCTGGCCAGGAAGCGCTGGCAATCCTCGATTCCGGCGAAGAATTTGATCTCATGCTTTCCGATCTGATCATGGAGAACATGAACGGCATCGGCTTGCTGGAACGCACCAAGGAAAGATTCCCGGACATGCCGGTGGTCATGGTGACCGCCGTCAACGATATCTCCGTTGCCCTTGCAGCCATCCGCAACGGCGCCTATGACTACTTGCTGAAGCCTTTTGAACGCGAGCAGTTGTTGGTGACCGTCAGCCGTGCATTAGAAAATCGCCGCCTGAAGATGGAGAATCGCCAATACCAGACGAACCTGGAAGCTCTGGTCACGGCCCGCACCGAGCAGCTTCGCAAAGCCATTACCACGCTGGAAAAATCCTACGATATTACTTTGGAAGCGTTAGGCGACGCGCTTGACCTCAAAGATGCAGAGACCGAAGGCCATTCGAAACGCGTGACCGCCTTCACCATCGCCATCGCGCGAGCCATGGGCTTGTCCGCCGACCAGATCCGTGTGATTGCCCGCGGTGCGTTTCTCCACGACATTGGCAAGATGGCCATTCCGGATGCCATTCTTCGCAAGCCTGCCGCTTTGAGCCCCGATGAAATTGTGATCATGCGCGAGCATTGCTATCGCGGCTATCAAATCGTAAGAAAAATTCCTTTTCTCATCGAAGCCGCGGAAATTGTTTACTCCCATCAGGAACGCTATGACGGAACTGGCTACCCGCGCGGACTTAAAGGTGAGGAGATCCCGCTAGGATCGAGATTATTCTCGGTAGCAGATACTTTGGACGCGATCACTTCCAACCGGCCCTATCGCCCGGCCCAGACGCTGCAAGCCGCGCGCGAAGAAATTGAACGTTGGGCGGGACGTCAGTTTGATCCCGATGTGGTCCGCACTTTCCTCGCAATGCCGGAAAATATCTGGGGAGATTTACGAAAAGAAATCGACGCGCAAATTTACCGGTTCCCCTATTCCGGCCCGCAGAAGCCTCCGTTGCCTCCGAAACCGGATTCGCCCGACAAGCCCTCGGCCTGATGCTCGGGTAGTTCACGAATGCTTATTTCGTGACGGCTGCAATCCGCGCCGGATCAAGAACCACATCGCGCTGGATCACCATCTCAAAGGTCGTGCCCGACGGCATGCTCACGTCTCGATTGCGGCCCAGAAGGGCGATTGCCGTCCCAACGGCACCGCCGGCCCCCGCCCCAATGAGTCCCCCCGACACTCCACGGCTGAGTCCGCCAACCACTGCTCCCCCGCCGGCGCTGGTGGCTATCTTGGTGGCTTCCTCTCCGGCCTGACTATCTTGTTGAAGAGTTCCTTCCTGATCTTTCATGTTGGTCTTATCAACCCCAGGCGCGTTGTCGAGCGAGCCTGGCAGAACCACGGTGTATCCGCTGGGATAAATGAGTGTAGTGAAGTGCATGAGCACCTCCGCGCGCCCCTTGATGTGCCCGCCACGGGCGATGTGAGTAATTCTGCCCTGCACATAGGTGCCTGCAGGAATCAGAATGTGATCGTTCAGCGCAAACGGAAACGTCGTCTGCGCGTATACTGCGGCGCCTTCCTGAGTGCCCTTGGTGGAGATAGCATGTTTCAGCTCAAGAGCAAGCTTGGCACCTGCTGGAACAGTCACAATGTTCGGATTAGCGGCAACAGCCTGGGTGGATTTCTGAGCGGAAGATGAACTCTCCGTTGGGTTGGTGGTCTGCGGCGAGTTTGATTGTGCCGGATCTTGAGCGGTTTGAGCTCCCGCCCATGTGGATAGCAAGAGTACAGCCATTATCAGACGCACGATCTACCTCCCAGGCGTACTGCCTTGATCTCCCAGCTATCTGGAGATGCGACAGTATAAACACATTTAGATATGTCTTACTTCCTGCAGGTAGGATGCATGCCACTCAACAATTGTCGCTTCGATTGCCTAACCGGCCTGTTCGCCGCCAGTTCTCTTGAGCTGGCTTTCCCGCACGTTTCCCATGAATTGGGATTGCAAACGCTGGGAACACAGCTCTCCGCAGACGTGCAGAGTTCCTTCCCGGGCCGCAATCTCTTCGTCCCAGGGACAGAGATAAAGCACGGGACGGTTGAATTCGCCAAACGACGTCCACATCAACCACCAGCGATCGGTGGAAGCTTTCAGTGTGCCGCAATTGGGGCCGGCGCATCGGTAATACGGATTCGGCGCTGGGGACCTGCCGGCTACAACTTCCATGGTTCCAAATTCTCCTGCGTGAAAGACGCTTGATCCATTCTAGCCAATACCAACCCTACCGTGCGCGCAGGATTATTTATAAATCAAATATTTTTGCCGAAGCTGCTCAAACTTCTGTAACGGCTCGCGCCAATCTTCCGCAATTCGGCGCGGATCTTCGCCGCGTGCGATTGCCTCCAGAGTTGACTGGCTGACGAGGATGTCGCCCATCTTGTCTAAATGAAATTGTTCCGGATAAAGTGCGTGCAATGCAGAAGCCAACTCAATGCCCATTTCTGGAGCATCCAGTGCGTTCCGATCGATCAGGAGAATGTTGACGCCCTCACACCTTTGGTTTTGATAAGGGCCCGCTGTGGGAGTAAAGCTCTGCGGCACAAAACGCACGCCAGAAATATTTCGAGCATTCAAGTACTGGGCAAACTCTCGACCTTTGATCCAGGGTGCGCCCAGCAATTCAAACGGAGTTTCGGTGCCACGCCCCACGGAAACATTTGTGCCTTCAACCAAGGCGACGCCAGGATAAAGTGCCGCCTCGGTCACGCTGCGCAAATTTGGCGAAGGATTGGTCCACGTCAGCCCGGTCGAATCGTACCAATCGCCACGTATCCAGCCCTCCATCGGCACTACAGTTAATTTCGCGTTCAATCCGCGCTCGGCGTTGTACATCTTTGCCAACTCGCCCATGGTCATACCGTGACGCGAAGGGACAGGAAAGTAATTCACAAAGCTATCCCGGCCCGGATCCGACACAGGTCCCTGCACAAACGAACCGGTAATCGGATCGGGACGATCGAGCACGATGATTTCAATTCCCGCCTTCGCCGCCGCTTCGAGGAAATATCCCAAGGTCGCTTCATAAGTGTAGAAGCGAACGCCGGCGTCTTGCACATCGAAAACAACTGCATCCAGATTTTTCAGGACGTCCAGCGAAGGGCGGCGGGCTGCGTCGGTAGCGCCATACACGCTGTAAACAGGAATGCCCGTCGCGGAGTCCTTGGAATTGCCAATGTTGGTCGTATCGAGTGTGCCCGTGACGCCATGCTCAGGACTAAAAATCGCATCCAGCGAAATGCCTGTGGCCGCTGCCAGTACGTCAATGGTCCGGCGGCCCTGCGCATCAAGACCAGTCTGATTGCTAAGCAATCCGATTCTTCTCTTTTTCTTTGCGACCATGCCCGGATCGCCGGGACTTTTCACAGTCGAATCCTTCTCGGAATCGCGAAGCTCAGCGAAATCGTGCTCTTCCAGAACATCGATTCCCGTCCGCACCGATCCATTTCTAACGGCCAAGCGCCTTTCGGCGGTTTGGGCTTCGTTATAGCCAGTGATACTTTTCCACCGCAATTGCTCCTGCTCGCTAGCAGTCAAAGGAAGAGCCGCACCCACCGCGGTTGCGATCTTCGAGCGCAGGGCAATCACATTCCCCTTCCCGCGAGGATGGACTGAATTTGTAAGCAAAATGATGTACGTACGGGTCGTGGGATCAATCCACAACGACGTTCCAGTAAATCCTGTGTGGCCGAAGGAGCCCACCGGCAACAGTTCTCCGCGATTGCTTGAAAACGGCGAATCAATGTCCCAGCCAAATCCGCGCAATACTTGTGATGAAGGCGGCTGCTGCGGAGTGCTCATCTTTTCGACCGCTAGCGGCGAAAGAATCTTGCTGCCATTTAAAAGTGCCTGGGCAAATTTCGATAAGTCATCCGCCGTCGAAAACAAACCTGCATGTCCCGCGACCCCGCCCATACGCCGTGACGTCGGATCATGCACCACGCCACGCAGCATCTTTTCGTGCTCGTCATACTGCGTCGGAGCAATTTCGGGACGCCATGCTAACGGTGGTACGAAACGCGTATGCGCCATAAATAGGGGCGCGAAAATATTCTTGGCGCAATAAGCGTCCAGAGTGGAGTCGGTGACGCGTTCAACCAGGGCGCCTAAGGTAATGAAGTTGATATCGCTGTAAAGAAATTTCGATCCCGGCGGATAGACCGGCTTCTGCCCAAATGCCATCCGGAAAGCAGCTTCACGGCCTTCCCAGGTCTGGGATAAATCGAGGTCCTCGGTCAATCCGGATTCGTGAATCAGCAACTGGCGGACGGTGATATCTTCTTTGTCATTCTGGGCAAATTCGGGAATATATTTCTGAACCGGATCGTTGACGCGGACTTTGCCGCGCTCGACCAGTTGCATGACCGCCGTTGTCGTAGCCACCACTTTGGTCAGCGATGCGAGATCGAATATTGTGTCCACGGTCATCGGCTCGCGGCGGGGTTCAAGCGCACGGTTGCCGAAAGCCCTGCGATACACCACCTGCCCGTCGTGTCCTACCAATAAAACGGCGCCCGGCATCTGCCCGTCGCGAATTGCATCCTGCACAATCGCATCAAGCACAGCAAGCCGGTCGGATGGCGGCCCAACAGGCGCAGTGGCTGCCATCATTGGCGAGGAATTCAGGCCCATGACCAATGCAACCCAAACAAAACAGGCAGTGACCAGCGGCCCGCGCGAATTTGAGTGAAATGTACGGATACCTTGACTTTACACAACGTCTGAACCCGGCTCAAGGTACGCAAGTGCTAGGGGTGCCGACTGTGGTTCCTTTACCCGCCCATCGAACTTTGCTATAAAGCGAAGATCGAACACTCGACATCTTTGCCGCGAAGCTTTCCGGGGACCGAGAACGCCAAGGCCCCGCTCATCCCTGCTGCCGCCTATGAGCACCAGGACGCTGCTTTTGCTGGTGCCTTTGAAATTGTGCGCCAAGCGATCACTGACCGGGCTTTTCCTGCCGCGTCTGTCGCTATTACGCACCAGGGCCAACTCATAGCGCTGCAGGCATTCGGGAGATTTACTTACGAGACGGATTCGCCCAAAGTTATACCTGCCACAATTTTCGATCTAGCATCGGTTTCCAAAGTCGTCGCTACCACCACCATGGCCATGGTTCTCTATGAGCGGGGCCTATTGGATTTGGAAACGCCCATCGTTTCCGTCATCCCTGAATTCGCGAACGGCGAATCGGATCGCCACGACGTCACCTTTCACATGCTGCTGGGCCATTCTTCGGGATTACCCGCGTATGAAAAACTATTCCTCCGGGCGAAGACGAAAGAAGACCTGCTAGCCGCGGCACTCGCAACTCCGCTCACCGCGAAACCCGGTACCAGAGCCGAGTACAGCGATATCGGCTTTATTATTCTCGGAGTCGCACTGGAACGAATTGCCGACGAATCAATCGACCGATTTTGTCAGCGCGAAATCTTCGGACGCATGGGAATGATGCAGACGGTTTTCAATCCGCCTGCGGCCTGGCGCTCTTCCATTCCTCCGACCGTCGATGATCAAACATTTCGTGGCCGAATTATTCAGGGCGAAGTACATGACGAAAACGCCAGCGTGCTAAAAGGTGTTGCCGGACATGCCGGCGTTTTTTCAACCGCGCAAGATGTAGCCACATTTGCAAATGTCATGCTGGTCGGCGGGAAACCGCTGGTGCGTCCCG
>DATBAX010000099.1:0-7690 GCA_036271275.1 Terriglobales bacterium | reverse complement strand
TCTCCAAAAACCAATTAACCACCAAGGTCACGAAGTTACACGAAGGAATTCCTTGGTGATACTTGGTGTCCTTGGTGGTGAATCAAGCAGTGGCTACCACAGGCAATTCCCGCGGCTGGAAACACTCGCGAATTTCCTGGATTCTGGAAGTGATAATCGGCGTGCGGTATTTCGGATGATGAAACTCGAGATGCATGCCGCGCCCAACGAAATGTAACTTCAGCATCGACCCGCCCCAAGTCGAGCCGGCAATCGCCACCAGCACCGGCTCGGGACAATATTGCGGATGCCCCGAAATAAAGGCATGGCTCTCGCCCTGAAACACAACTTTGTAACGATGATGCCGGGTATGAATGTGGAGCTCAGTATCGGGCGCGAGGTCTTTAAGAAAAACGCCGCCTTCCACTTCGGATTGCACAATCCGGCAATTGATCTCATCACTGAGATTAGGATGCGGCGCGAACATGCCTGTTAACTCGTCCACGAAGTCTGCCTGTTCCTTAGACCGTGAAACGCCGGATTGGTAAGCCAATGCAGCCTACCACCTGTAAGCATAAGCCCCGAGTCAAGCCGAGTCCAACGGAAATCAAATAGCTCTTCTTTGCGCTCTTTGCGGTCAAAAGCTCTCCCATGAAAGCTCCATTGTAGAATCAGCCCCGTGAAGGGTTCTCGCCTGAAACGCACCATCGCCGCCATCACTTCCTCCCGTTCGGACTATGCCCACCTGCGCTGGCTGCTGCATGATCTCGACAAACATCCGGGAATTAATCTGCAAGTGATCGCGCTCGGACCGCATCTATCGCCGGAGTTCGGCCATACCGGAAAAGAATTTATCAAGAATAATCCGGAAACATTCACGTCCATCGAATGTCTGTTAAGTTCCGACACCGACGTAGGCATGGCAAAAACTCTCGGCCTCGCGACACTCGGACTCGCTGACGCCCTGGGCCGCATTCGTCCCGACGTCGTCCTCCTAATCGCCGACCGTTACGAGATGCTCGCTCCAGCGTCGGTCGCGCTGACCCTGCGAATTCCCATCGCCCACATCGAAGGCGGCGAAATCACTTCCGGCGCAATCGACGACGCCGTGCGCAACGCCATCACCAAGATGAGCCATCTGCATTTCGCCTGCACCCGCATTGCGCATCAGCGAGTGATCTCCATGGGAGAACAACCGTGGCGGGTAAGTTTTAGCGGTAGTCTCTCTCTGGACCACCTCCACCGCGGCAAGCTTCTTACCAAGCGGCAGCTCGAAAAGAAGTTAGAAATTTCGTTGAGCAAGAAAACGATCCTCGCCCTCTATCATCCGGTGACTTTGATGAAGGACACAGTAAAAGAAGCGGGAGAAATGCTCGCAGCGCTCCATGGAGCGGAGCAGCAAATTCTATTTATCTACCCGAACGCCGATGCCGGCAGCCGAAAGTTAATCCAACTAACCGAGCGTTTCATCGCCGGCAATCCAGGTTCAAGACTTTTCGTGAATTTGGACCACACCACTTATCTCAGTTTGCTGAAGCATGTCGATCTACTGATGGGAAACTCCAGCAGCGGAGTCATCGAATCTACATCTCTCGGAATTCCCACTCTCAATATCGGCATCCGCCAAAAAGGTCGTGAACACGCCGCCAATGTGCTCGACGTTGCCGCGGACCGAAAAGAGATTCGCCAAGCCATGCAGCACGCTCTTTCTCCAGCCTTCCGGAAAGCTGCACAGAATCTAGAAAATCCCTACGGAGATGGACACGCCTCGAAAATAATCACCAGCATCCTCGCGAAAGCTCCGCTCGGCCCCAAATTGTTATTCAAAACGTAAACTTTCATGAGCCTGCGAATTCCACTGGCCAAGCCCGAAGTGACCGACGCTGATCGGGAAGCCGTACTCGATGTACTGCGCTCTCCGTCTTTGAGCATGGGCCCCAAGCTGGACGAATTCGAAAAAGCCATCAGCATCTATACCGGCAGCAAGTTCGCGGTCGCCGTAAACTCCGGCACATCCGCTCTTCACCTGGCGTTGAAAACACTCGATCTCTCTCCTGGCGGCGAAGTAATCCTGCCCTCATTCACATTCGTCGCCCCGCTCAACGTTCTTCTTCAAGAAAAGCTACAACCCGTGTTCGTCGATATCGATTCGAGAACCATCAACGTCACACCTGAAATCATTGAAGCGGCGATCACCACCGAAACAAAAGCCATCATTGCGATCCATACCTTCGGCCGCCCTGTTGCCATGGATCAACTTCGCGCCATCGCTGATCGCCACGGAATTTTCCTGATCGAAGACGCTTGCGAGGCCTTAGGCGCGGAGGTCGTCGAAAAAAAGGTGGGCTCATTTGGCGATGTCGGAATACTGGCGTTCTATCCCAACAAACAGATCACCACCGGCGAGGGCGGAATGTTCCTGACGTCCAACAAAGAGCTGGCCGATCACGCGCGTCGGCTGCGCAATCAGGGACGCGATCCCTCTCTCGATTGGTACCAACAAGCCGAAAAGGGCTACAGCTATCGTCTTTCAGACATCAACTGCGCGCTGGGGATCGAACAACTGCGGCGGATCGAAAGCATCATCAATCGCCGACAGGCGCTGACATTGCTTTATGAAGAAAGACTCGCTGGTTGCGATGGCATTCTGACGCCCGCCCTGGAAGTAGCCGAAGGAAAAATCAGTTGGTTCACCTACGTGATTCAACTAACGAAAAACTTCGACCGCAACGACCGCGACTGGATTTGCGACCGCCTCATTAGCCACGGAATCGGTGCTGGACGCTACTTCGCCCCGCTGCATCGTCAACCCGTTCTCAAGAATTTCGCACCCCAGCCCAACCTGCCAGTTACAGACCACGTTGCCGATCGTGTAATCGCGCTACCTTTTTTCAATCAGATGACGAAAGCCGAGATTCACGAAGTCTGCGATACGCTCACGGCATCGCTCGACGAACTGCGTCGTCGCAAAACATAAAACAGATTCCCTTGCCACCCGCGCCGCTTCACCTCGCCAGTGTCGTAATCGACTATCAGCCGCTCCTCAACGATCAAATCCGCATCCGCCGCCAATTGCCGAATTTCCCGATCCGTAAACACATGCCCATAAGTACGACAACTCAAGTCCTCAAAATTCCAGGTCACAGTCACATCACCATTCAATTCGCCGGGCCGGAGCTGGTCGTACAAAAACCGCCCGACAGTGCGAAGAACGCCGTAAGACGAAACGTTATAGCGATAATTGACATCGAGAAACAGCAATCCATCCGCCGACAGCAATCGTCCCAGTTCACAAAGAACCTCAACCCGCGTCTTCGCCGGACGAATGTGTCCCAGAACATTCCATAGGCAGGTGATGACATCAAACTGGCGATCGTGTTGATGTCCTAAGTCTTCAACCCGGCACTTCCAAATTCGCGCCGCGGCCTCCTTCATCATCGCCGCACTCGGTTCCAAAAGAACGACGTCGTTCATCGCAGCTTTCCCAGCAAGTTGCACTCCTCGTTTCCCGTCCCCCGCGCCAACGTCCAGCAATGACCGGCTTCCCGACGGAATTCTGGAAAGAATCAGCTGGTCGATGCTCTCCAGGTACCGTTTCCTCTTCAGCGATATCTCGGGGAAAAATGGCGCCACCCGCTCATAAGCGGCAACCGGATCGAGGACATCCTGACTTGGTTTCATGACATTCAGTGACGCAACGAAATTCTAATCCTCGCCGAATATCGGAGTCCGGATTCCGTAGCAGTGCAGTTTGGGATGATGGTTCGTGTCAAGGCAGAGGCTTCAGCCCTGCCATTTTCGTGTGTGACTCGATTAGCGCTCCTTCAGGGCGCGAAGGCCATGCCCTGACACGAACCTTCTTTCTTAAAACGGCACCACTACCCGGGATTCCCTTGTGATTGAGTGTTTTAGCGGGTAACCGGGCTGGTGTTACCGGGGATATGTGACGTTGGTCATCTTTTACAAATGCACTTTCTAATTCACTCTAGTGTTGGGGGAACACTGTCTAGTTGAGCCGAGCACCTAACTATGAGTAGCCCCAAAACATCTGCTGTTGGCGCGGATTGGACGCATCTGCTCGCCGATCCCGATCTCGTCAGCCATCTCGGCTTGCTGCTCCAGACCTATCGTGACGCTCCGCCAGACAAGCGCGACCAACTCCTGCTCGAGACCATGCGGAAGATCAAGAGCGGGACGCTTGAGATTGCACCGGAGTCCGCTCAACCTGCCGCTGCAATAGAGCCGGAAGTAATCGAAACTCCCGCTCTCAAGAGTGAGGTTATTCAGGTTCTGCCTGAGCCGGCGCAGCCCTCGACCGTACCGACCGCGACTGCACCGCCTTTTGAACCCGATCTCTTTACTCCATCGTGGGCCCAGGACCGCCGCCGCTTTCCCCGCATTAAATGTTTTGTCGCCGTTGAACTTCGGGTCGATGGCGCTATCGTTCCGGTCTGGGGAAATCTTTCGAACACCAGTGTTGGCGGATGCCTGGTCGAGACCGCCGTCCCGGTGGAAACTGGGGCGAAACTTGAGATTGGCCTATGGATGGCCAACGGCAAGATCTGGGTCAAAGGCTTGATCATCAATGGCATCGTGACCCGTAGTAACCCTTGCTTTGGGGTGCGAATTAAATTCTCCCAACTCGAAGCCGCGGAAAAAGACACCCTGCGGGAATTTCTGAAGTTTGTCGAAACCTCATCCAAAACCCTCACCAACGAACAGTCCTATCTCGCGAAACTGAAGCGCTAAGCAAGACCTTTCAACCGCCAAGCACACCAAGCAGCCGCAGGATTTCCTTCGTGTCCTTAGTTTGGACAAGAATTTTTCGCCCCGAAATTTTCTTTCGCAACGAACCCCTCTCCGCGTCCACTACATCCAAGGAATATGAAATTTCGGTCAAACTTTCGCCGGTTCAAACACGCCCCACGCGAAACTTGATAAACTTGCAACCGCGGCAAAGGCTCGCAAAGACCACCGACTTCCTCGATCCTCAATCTTGGACGCGCCCGTCGAAGGGAGATTTTTTCTTATGGCAGTAAGCGACCAGACCACGCTGACCGGCAAAGAACTCGACAGCCTCAGCATCAACACCATCCGCACCCTGGCCATCGATGGAGTTCAGCAGGCCAACTCCGGCCATCCCGGCGCTCCCATGGCGCTCGCGCCCGTCGCTTACACCTTGTGGCAGCATTTCCTGCGCTTCGATCCAGCCGATCCCATCTGGCCCAATCGCGACCGCTTCATTCTTTCGAACGGCCACGCATCGATGTTGCTGTACGCCATGTTGTATCTGACTGAGGTTCGCGGAGTGAATCCCGAGGGCGAAAATAGAGGCGAATACGCTGTCACTCTCGACGACATCAAACATTTCCGCCAGCTCGACAGCAAAACTCCCGGCCATCCCGAATATCGCTGGACCGCCGGCGTCGAAACCACCACCGGCCCGCTCGGTCAAGGCGTGGGAAACAGCGTAGGATTTGCAATCTCAGCAAACTGGCTGGCCGCCCGCTACAACAAACCCGGCTTCGAAATTTTCAACTACAACATTTACGCATTCTGTGGCGATGGCGATCTAATGGAAGGCGTTTCCCAGGAAGCCGCGTCACTCGCTGGACATCTGCAACTCCCCAACCTCTGCTGGATTTACGACAATAACCGCATCACGCTCGACGGTCCCGCAGATTGGTCGTTCACTGAAGATGTGGGCAAACGTTTCGAGGCTTATCGCTGGAATGTCGTCCACGTCACCGATGCCAACGATCTCGATCAACTTTCGAAGGCCTACAACAATTTTCTCCAAACGAATGATCGGCCAACGTTGATCGTCGTCAACAGCCACATCGGCTACGGATCACCGAATAAGCAGGACACCAACGCAGCCCACGGCGAAGCGCTCGGCGCGGACGAAGTTAAACTGGTTAAGAAATTCTACGGCTGGCCGGAAGATGCAAAGTTCCTCGTCCCCGACGGCGTCCTCGACCATTTCCGCGAAGGCATCGGTATCCGCGGCGCCGATCTTCACGCCAAGTGGACAACTTTATACGAAGGCTACAAGCAGAAATATCCCGATCTCGCGAAACAGCTGGATCAAATGCAGCATCGCGAATTGCCCGAAGGCTGGGACAAAAATCTCCCTAGCTTCCCTGCCGACGCCAAAGGAATTGCCACACGCGAGAGTGCCGGCAAAGTATTAAATGCTTTTGCCGAAAACATTCCCTGGCTGATCGGTGGCTCCGCGGATCTTTCCGGATCCGATCGCACCACTTTGAAATTCGAGAGCGCGGGAAACTTCCAGCCCGGAGCTTATGCCGGACGCAACTTTCATTTCGGCGTGCGCGAACATGCCATGGCTTCGGCCATGAACGGCATGGTTATTTCCAAAACACGCGCGTTCGTCGGCACATTTTTCAACTTCAGCGATTACATGAAACCGGCAATCCGCCTGGCCGCGCTGATGGAAATTCCCACTATTTACGTGTTCACTCACGATTCAATCGGCCTGGGAGAAGACGGGCCCACCCACCAGCCGATCGAGCAACTCGCCGGACTGCGGGCCATGCCGAATCTGCTGGTCATGCGTCCCGCTGACGCCAATGAGGTGGTCGAAGCCTGGCGCGTCGCTCTGCAACAAAAACGCGATCCAGTAGCGATGGTTCTTTCACGTCAAGCGGTGCCGACTTTCGATCGCACAAAATACAGCGCGGCCTCGGGTGTCGCCAAAGGCGGATACATTCTCGCCGATGCCGCCGACGGCAAACCAGAACTCATTCTGATGGGCACCGGCAGCGAAGTTTCGCTCTGCGTCTCTGCCTACGAGCAACTCTCCGCCGCCGGAGTAAAAGTACGTGTGGTCAGCCTGCCGTGTTGGGCGCTCTTCGACCGGCAGGACGAAGCATATCGCAATCAAGTTCTTCCGCCGGCAGTGAAAGCCCGCGTGGCCGTTGAACAAGCAGCCGCTTTCGGTTGGTCGCAATATGTCGGACCCACCGGAAAAATTATCGCCATGCGACGCTTCGGTGCGTCCGCGCCGATCAAAGACTTGCAGAAGAAGTTTGGTTTCACCGTGGAAAACGTTGTTACCGTAGCCCGCGAAGCCATTGCGCAAGCAAAATAATTTTTAAGGAGTGTGAAACATCATGAATCCCCCGAGCGTTCTCGAAACCGCCAAAGCGACCAATCCTCTCAAAGACCTTTTGAATTACGGTCAATCCGTCTGGCTCGATTACATTCGCCGCGACCTCTTCACCAGCGGCGAACTCAAGCGCCTGATTGACGAAGACGGCCTCCGCGGCATGACTTCGAATCCAGCAATTTTCGAAAAGGCCATCGCCGATAGCAACCTCTACGATGACATCTTAAAATCTCTGCAATCTCAGCCCGACCTGAATCCGACCGAAAGATTTGAGTTTCTTGCCATTCGCGACATTCAGGACGCGGCCCAACTGCTGCGCCCGGTCTACGACAGCTCCAAGGGCCGCGACGGCTATGTGAGCCTCGAAGTTTCTCCGCTGCTCGCCGCGAACACGAAAGATACTATCGAAGAAGCGCGCCGCTTGTGGAAAGCCGTCGATCGCAAGAACGTCATGATCAAAGTTCCCGGCACGACCGAGGGTCTGCCCGCGTTCCAGCAACTGATCGGCGAAGGCATCAACATTAATGTGACATTACTGTTCGCGCAGGATGTCTACGAAAAAATTGCGGAAGCCTACAT
>DATBAX010000098.1:0-5614 GCA_036271275.1 Terriglobales bacterium | reverse complement strand
GCATCGAACGTCTTGATTTCCAGCGCGCTGCCGTCTGGTTGGGAGAGCAGGGTGACGCCGCCGTTGGTCATGGTTCCGTCCACATCCATGAGCAGCACTTGAATTTGCGCCGCGCGCTTTTTAAGTTTTGGGGAAATTTTGAGTGATCGAGCCAAGAATGCCTCCAGAAAAACTTGAACTGGAAGTCTAGCAAGAAAATGGATTTCGGTTTCACGGACGGTAAGTGCAGAAGAACGTCCGAATTAGAAAAAGAATGGAGGCGCGGGTGAGAATCGAACTCACGCGTAAAGGTTTTGCAGACCTCTCCCTTACCACTTGGGTACCGCGCCTTAGACCCTAAACTAGCGTGATCCGGACAAAAAGTCCATTGCGGGGTGCCAGACTCCGTAGATGGAAAAAAGCCCTCGAGATGGGCTTTTGAGATATTTGGAGCGGGAGACGGGGGTCGAACCCGCGACATCGACCTTGGCAAGGTCGCGCTCTACCACTGAGCTACTCCCGCTTGACCTCGATGATTATAAACAAGTTGGAAGGGCTTTGAAAGGGGCTGGATTTACGGCCTTCATTCCCAAAATCTGTCATCCTGAGCAAGCGCACTTTGCGCCGCGAAGGACCTCTGCATTGGTCCTTCCTCTAGTGCGCCTTCCATTGCGGATCGTCTTCCGGCGCGACAATCGCCCCGTCGCGCATATGAATAATGCGGTCACCATAAGCGGCCGCCTCAGGATTGTGTGTGATCATCAGCACGGTTTGTCCCAGGTCACGATTAGAATGGCGCAGCATATTCAAAACAATTTCGGAATTCTTGGAATCCAGATTGCCGGTGGGCTCGTCCGCCAGCACGATTGCCGGCTTGTTAATCAGAGCGCGCGCCAGCGCCACCCGTTGCTGCTCACCCCCTGAAAGTTCGGAGGGCCGATGCGGCAGGCGCTTCTCAAGTCCCAGCAAGCCAACAATCTTTTTGAAGTAGACGTCATCGCGGCTGCCGTTAATGCCGGCGATATCGAGAGCGATATCAATATTCGATTGCGCGCTCAAGGTCGGAAGCAGATTGAATTTCTGGAATACAAAGCCAATCTTCTTCTTTCGCATGCGAGTGCGTTCTGCGTCGGAAAGTTTGGCAAAGTCGTCACCATCCACCAGGACGTGACCCGAATCCGCCCGCGTCAACCCGCCAAGGAGATAAAAGAGAGTCGACTTCCCGCTGCCCGAAGCCCCCACCACGCTTACGAATTCACCCTTCTGCACACTGAAGGAAATGCCTCGCAGAGCAGGTACCTCGATCTTGCCCACGTGATAGGTTTTGCGGAGTTCTACTGCTTCGATGAAGGCAGCCATCTAAGCTACTGATTTTACACGAAGCAGAGAGCATTCATAAGTTTTCCATCTGTCATCCTGAGCGGACTTACGGAGTCGATGGACCCCTACAATCGGCAGACTGCTCGGAGCAGGTGTCCTTCGACTCAGTGAAAACTTCGCCGCGAAGATTTCACTCCTCTTAGGAGACAGAACCTTCAGGAGGACTTGATCTACGCCGCGCCTACATGCGCGACAAAATGTTGCGGCCTCGCCATCGCCCGCTTGGGCCCACGCTTGCGAACCAGCAGCATGCGAATGCGTTCCAGCAGTTCCGCGGGACCGTACATCCCTTTCGCGAGAAACACATCGGCGCGAGTCTCATGATTGTAGAGACGAGCTTTAGTGGAAAGCAGGATCGCCGGGGTTTCCGGCGAGCAGTTCTTGATTTCCTCGATCAAATGGCCGCCATCGATTCCAGGCATCATCAGATCGGTGAGTACCAGGTCGACGCCGCCTTGCTTGAATCTTTCCAGCGCTTGCGCGCCGTTCGAACATGAGACCACGCGGTAGCCGCGGGTTTCCAGCATGACTTTTCGGATGGAAAGGGACTGCTCATTATCGTCGACGCAGAGGATGGTTCGTTTAGGCTTCATTCTTCTTTTCGCATGGGCTTCCCTTAACGTCAGGATAGGGGAGTATCCCAAAATCTTTCTTCGAATTAATTTTTAGGTAAAAAGAATTGCAGAGCGAAGTGAATCCTATGCCGAGCGGGTGTGTGTGTAAAGTGTCGTTGATGTTAATGGGTGAGCACGCATGTTGAAAAAAATATCGGGTTGTGCATCCCATGATTTATCGCGGATTTTTCACGCGGCGTCTTAGAAAAAAACTTCGCCGCGCAAAACTTCTACAACATTTCCACCGACACGCACATTGACTACCTCGTTATCTTTCAACGACGCGCGCACAAAAATTCTGCTCGGTCTTAAGATTTCGATTCCTTGCTCGATTAAAACCTGTTCGTCGGGTTTAGCCACGCCGTGCTTGACCATCCACGCCGCGGTACATCCCGCCGCCGAACCGGTTGCGGGATCTTCGGAACCATAAAACTGCATCCGGGCATGGAGCCGCGCCAACGGGTCCACAGTTTCTTGAGTCACGAAATAAAAAAATCTGCCCCCGGAGTGCGAAAGATATTCCACGGAGCTTCTTGGATCGATTTGTAATCTTCGTGCGGCTTCGAGGCCGCGCAAGGGCACGATCGTGTACGGAAGTCCCGTCGAAACAGTTTGAATCGGCAATGACGGATCAATGTCGCCGTCGAGCAGCCCGGATACCCGTGCTACCGCTTCCCGATCATGGATCTCGCCAAACTTCGGAATCACCTGCGTCATCTCGCCGAAAACCGGCTGTCCCGTCGCTTCGGTAAATTGCACCGGCACGCGTCCGACATTCAATTCCAGAACAACTTCTTTCGCCCCGGACGAACCACGAAGCTGAAAAGCCGTTCCCAGAGTGGGGTGTCCGGCGAACGGCAGCTCTTCCTGGACCGTAAAAATTCTCACCCGCACCCCGCGTTCCTTTTCGGTGGCAGCATCGCGCGGCAAGATGAAGGTCGTTTCCGAAAGATTCATCTCGCGCGCGATGGCTTGCATCTGATCGTCGCTGAGCCCGCGACCGTCGGCAAAGACGGCTAAAGAATTGCCTTCAAACGGCTTCGAAGTAAAGACATCTACTTGGGAAAAGGGAAGGTGAAGAGATTGGCTTGGCATGATCCAATAGTCTAACGCGGCAAAAGGTTTTGGACGGCTAAGGGAAAAAGCGTCGTTGGCCGTTAGCTGTTGGCCAAGTACCAAGTGCCAACAGCTAAGGGCCAACGGCCAACGACGAACGACGAACGACCAATGACCAACGACGCTTTGCTCCCCAATTGACCTCCCCAACCCTTCCGTATATCCTTTACCCATGCGTATTTACTCCATGCCGACGGCCGTGTGTTGTTGTACCCGGACGCCGGTGTGTGGGTAGCGCAGACAGTTTTCTGACACCCACCCGGCGACAATCGGGTGGGTTTTGTTTTTGCTCGCAACTCTCCCGACGAAACAGGCGGGTTCCGACGCGCTCCCGGCGATCCGGGAAATTGAATTCACGAGGAGAGAAATTTTATGGCCACCGAAACATCCAGCGTTCCACGTATTAACGATATCGCTCCCGATTTCACCGCCGATACTACGCAGGGCAAAATCAATTTCCACGAATGGATTGGCGACGGTTGGGCAATTCTGTTTTCGCATCCCAAAGACTTCACCCCGGTGTGCACCACCGAACTCGGTGCCATGGCGAAGCTCGAGCCTGAATTTACCAAGCGCAACACCAAGCTGATCGGATTGAGCGTGGACCCGGTGAGCAATCACAGCAAGTGGGCCGTCGACATCGAAGAAACTCAGGGCGCGAAAGTAAACTATCCGATGATCGGCGACACGGAATTGAAGATCGCGCAGCTCTACGGCATGTTGCCGGCTTCAAGTGGCAGCACTTCTGAAGGCCGCACCGCGGCGGACAATGCCACCGTGCGCACAGTCTTCATCGTGGGCCCGGACAAGAAGGTAAAGCTTCAGCTCAGCTATCCCATGACCACCGGCCGCAACTTCGACGAAATCCTGCGCGTTCTGGATTCGTTGCAGCTCACCGTGAAACACAAAGTCGCCACCCCGGCTAACTGGAAGAATGGCGACGATGTAATCATTTTAGGAAGTGTCACCAACGAAGAAGCGCAACAGAAATATCCAGGCGGCTGGAAAACACCCAAGCCCTACCTGCGAATCGTTCCCCAACCAAAACAAGTTCAAAAACGCCACGGATTTCACGGATATTTGCAGGTTTTTATCCGCAAAATCCGCGAAATCCGTGGCGCTTTCCTCTTGACAGCCGATCCCCCAAAAGGCAATATTCATACGTTTTAATAAAGGGATTTCCCTGGTCTGCGGTTGGAGGGTAGTTGTGAATTCCAGATTTCAGCGAAGCATCATCGTCCTGGTAGTTTTCCTTGGATGCGCCTCGGCAATGTGGGCCCAGTCCGCTTATGTCCGCGTCAATCAGGCTGGATACGAAATCGCCAGTCAGAAGTTTCGTGCGCTGTTGATGAGCACTCCAGCAGCGGATGGCGCGAGCTTTAACGTCGTGGCCTCAAACGGTAGCGTTGTGTACTCGGGGCCGGTAGGAAAGTTGGTGGGCAACTGGGCCAACTGTACGAGTGAAGTAAAACGGGCCTGCGCGAGCAGTGTGATCTACAACGTTTACGCGCTCGATTTCACAGTCACTGGCCCGGACATTTATTCGATTTCCGTTTCTGGTTCCGTATCAGCCGTCTCGCCATCATTCGCAGTGAACGACCCGCAGACTCTTTATCCTGGCTTGCTCTTGAATACGCTTTTTTTCTACGAAACCCAGCGCGACGGTCCGGACTTTATTCCGAACGCCTTACGCAGCGGCCCCGGACATCTGAAGGATGAGCAGGCTTCGGTTTACCTCACGCCTCCGTTCGACGACGATGACGAAATCACTTCCACCGGCACGCCCCTCACGCCCACCGGCGCGGTGATCGACGCATCCGGCGGCTGGTGGGATGCCGGTGACTACATGAAATATGTGGAAACCGTAAGCTACACCACGGCCTTGATGCAAATTGGCATTCGCGATTTCCCTAATCAAATGGGGCCAAATGCTCCAGCGCATCCGGCAGCTCCGCCAGCTTCCGTTTCGTATGCGGGAAACGCAGCGGGCGCTCCTGCATCTTCAGACTTCAGCGCAGAGGCGCAGTTCGGAATCGATTGGCTGATGAAGATGTGGGATGACAACACCCAGACTCTTTACTATCAGGTGGACAACAGCCAGGACTGGAATAATTTTCCCAACCTTCTTTCCGAATATGACGTCTGGTCATTGCCGCAGGCGGCCGACAACTACGAAGGTTGCGATCCCAACTCGACATTTTTTATCTGCAACCAGCCCGTGTTTATCGCCGCGCCGGCGGGATCGAAGATCAGCCCCAATCTTGCGGGGCGATTGGTGGCATCGTTCGCTGAGTACTATCAACTCAATCGCACCACGAGTCCGGCGGTGGCGAACCAGGCGCTGAAAAATGCGGAACACATTTTCGCGCTCGCCGATACTTCTCTGTCTGATCCCTACTTTCCACTGCTCACCATCGCTCCCTTTGACGGCTACGGCGAAACGGTTTGGGGCGACGACATGGAACTTGGCGCAACCGAACTTTACTTCGCTCTTCAGTCCGCCGGGCCGCGCAAGAATTTGCCGG
>DATBAX010000097.1:0-4573 GCA_036271275.1 Terriglobales bacterium | reverse complement strand
CTTCATGGGCGCAACTGGAAGGCGACGACTTCATCGATGAAGTGGTGCTGGTCGATCAATCTCCGGTGGGCCGGACGCCGCGTTCGAATCCGGTGACTTACATCAAGGCCTTCGACGGCATTCGGGAACTGTTTGCTTCGCTGCCCGAGTCTCACAAGCGTGGATTCACCGCTGGACATTTTTCCTTCAACATCCCCGGCGGGCGCTGCGAAACCTGCCAAGGCGACGGTACGGTCACTGTAGAAATGCAGTTTCTCGCGGATGTGGAATTGATCTGCGAAGAGTGCAAAGGCGCGCGCTATAAACCGCAAGTGCTTGAAGTCCGCTATCACGGCAAAAATATCCACGATGTTCTGGCCATGACTGTAAAAGAAGGGCTGGGGTTTTTTACCGGCGCGCCGAAGATTGTCGAAAAACTACGCGTGCTCGAAGAAGTTGGGCTCGGCTACTTGCGCCTGGGACAATCGGCGACCACGCTTTCCGGCGGCGAAGCGCAACGCATGAAGTTGGCCGCTCATCTCCAACCAGCGGCCCGGGAAATCGGGCGTCCGGTCAACGGAGATATGCCACGCCGGAAACGTCGCATCCTGTACATTCTGGATGAGCCCACGACCGGTCTGCACTTTGACGACGTCAGCAAACTACTTTCGGTCTTCCGGCGTCTAATTGATGCAGGGGGCTCGATTTTAGTGATCGAGCACAATCTGGAAGTGATCAAAACCGCAGACTGGGTAATTGATTTGGGGCCGGAAGGCGGCCAGCGAGGCGGTTACATCGTTGGCGCGGGGCCACCGGAGGCGATTGCCAAGCTGCCGAATTCTCACACCGGAAAATTTCTGGCGCGTATCCTGAACGGAAATGGGGCCTCGCGTTCCAATGGCCGCAAGTAGAAAAGCTTTCGCGATGCGACGCACCGGATTTCCAGCGGCCGGAGTTTTCTTACTCTGTGCTGCGCTTGCCAGCTTCTCCCAGGACACGGGCAAGACGATTCGTCACCACAAAATAACCGAACAGGATCCCAATTTCCCTCCCGAGTTGATTCAGGCGGAGGCGTCGCTTGAAACCAAGGACTATGGGGGCGCCGAAACGCTTCTCCAAAAAGTCGTCGCTGCGAATCCGAAAAATTACCGGGCCTGGTTCGATCTGGGTTTTGTTTATCACGCATTGGCCAAGCCAGACGAATCCATCGAGGCCTATCGAAAATCCGTCGCCGCGAAGTCCGATATTTTCGAGTCCAACCTGAATCTTGGATTGTCGCTGGCCGAAGTTCACAAGCCCGACGCCGAAACCTTTCTTCGGGCGGCGACCAAATTAAAGCCAACTTCCAATGCAGATGAAGGCAAGGCCCGAGCCTGGCTATCCCTGGCGCACGTTCTGGAAAACACCAAGCCAGAGGAAGCGATCGAGGCTTATCATCAGGCCGCATTGCTTCAACCCAAAGACATTGAGCCGCATCTGTCGGCCGGCCCACTGCTTGAGAAAGAAAATCATTTTGCGGATGCAGAACAAGAATACCGGCAAGTGTTAATTCTCGATCCGAAATCGAGCGACGCTCTGATCGGTCTTGCCAACCTTTACATGCGCGGCCGGCGTTTCCCAGAAGCCGAAGATATTTTGCGCAAATTGGTCACTCAGAGTCCGGACAACGCGGGTGCACATATGCAACTCGGCCGGATGCTGGCGGCTGCGGGAAAGAATGATGACGCCATCGCGGAACTTCAAGCCGCGTTGAAACTTGCCCCAAATGATGCCAGCCTGCAGGCAGATTTGGCGGACATTTATGCAACCGCCGGGAAAAATAATTTGGCCGAGGCTATGTATCATTCTTTGTTGGTGACGAAGCCGAACGATGTTGATCTGCATGAAGGCCTGGGCAAAGTGTTACTAAAACAACGCAAATTACCGGAGGCGGAAAAAGAATTTCTGGCGGTGGTAAAACTAAAACCAGATTTTGGTGCAGCTTACGGCGATCTGGCTGCCGCGGCCGAAGCCAACAACGATTTCGAACTCGCAATCCGGGCAGCCGACGCCCGCGCCAAGTTTCTGCCAGAAATTCCTATGAGCTTTTTCATGCGGGCCAGCGCCTACGATCATTTGAGGGATTACAAAAACGCGGCAGCGAATTATCATCGTTTCCTCGAGGTTGCTGACGGAAAATTTCCCGATCAGGAATGGCAGGCTCGTCACCGCCTGATTGCCATCGAACCGAAGAAGAAGTGAGCGTCATGCGCTTTAGAGTAGCGATTCTCGGCATGGTTCTGGCATCGTCATTCGGAGTGTGCTCCGAGCAGGATCCGGCGCTCCAACAATTAGTGGTAAGGGCCGAGTCTGCGCGTATTGAAGATCAGCCGGCTCTTTACACGGAAGCGGCGCGGCGTGAGCTTAGCTCCGCCGATAAGCTATATATCGCAGGCAGAGTCGACGACGCCCGCACTGCCGTGCAGGATCTGGTCACCTATTCGGACAAGGCACACGACGCGTCTACCCATTCGGGTAAGAGACTCAAAGACACGGAGATTTCGCTCCGCAAAATGGCCGAGAAACTACGCGACATGAAGCGCGCCGTGAGTTTTGAAGAGCAAGGCCCGTTGCAAAGCGCTTCCGATCACCTGGAAAATCTGCGCACCGATCTGCTTACTCACATGTTCAGCAAAGGCAAGAAATGAAAAATATTGCCGGCAAGTTCGTGTGTTTCGGATTGGTTTTGATGGTCTGCGGCTCGGCATTGGCGGATCGTCGCCATGATCCGCTGCTCCAGCCGGAAGTCGATCAACTCCGGGACACCGCTCAGGAACCCGATCTGCGTCTCAAGCTATATGTTAAATTCGCGCGGGCCCGGCTCGATGCCATCGAGCAGCTCCGAACTGATCCCAAGGTCACGGATCGGGCCCAGCAGACGCATGACCGGCTACAGGACTTTCTGGATGTCTACGACGAGCTAAACGACAATGTCGATACGTTCGCGGACCGGAGATCCGATCTGCGCAAAGCCCTAAAAGCAGTGATCGATGCGGACACGGAATTCCAGGCCAAACTTCGAGCTTTGAAAGCCTCCGCCACAGCCGTCCCGGCCGAAACCGGAAAATACGATTTCCTCCTCAAAAATGCCCTCGACACAGTCGATGCCAGCGCACAAGACCACCGACAACTCTTGGCCGAGCAAGACGAGGCCGCGAAACACAAGAAGCCAACGAAAAACGCTCCGGCGGAGGAGCGTTGAAGGGCCTATCCTCTCCATCTAATTCTGCAAGCGTAGAGCTTTTCCAGCTTTTCCAAGAAGCTCATGACGAGCTGCGCCCCCAAACGCCGATGCCGCAATTATCGGTTCGATTTTTTGCCTACGCCAATATTAGCAACACCGTTCGCTTACGCCAGGGAAAGCTTTTTGTGCGATTGTCCGACCTGCTGGAAGGTGCGCCGGAGCCCGTCCTGCGGGCCATTGCCCATATTCTGCTGGCAAAAATGTATCGGCAGCCCATCGATCGTGGATATGCCACTCGCTATCGCCGTTACGTTTCCAGCCATGATCTCCGCAAGCAGGCGCATGTGATTCGGCAGGCGCGCGGAAAAAAACGAATCGTGCCGGCGAAAGGCCTCTTCTACAATCTGGAAGAAGTATTTGAAACTTTGAATGCGAAATTCTTCCACGGTTTGCTCGCTCGCCCGATCCTCACCTGGAGCCAGCTTCGCGCTCGCAATCGGCTTGGGCACTACGATCCCGCCCACAACGCCATCGTAGTCAGCCGGATATTCGATCATCCTCGAGTTCCCCGTTATGCCGTCGAGTACATCGTTTACCACGAAATGTTGCACCTGAAACATCCCGTGAAGCTGCGAGGCAGCCGGCGCTGCGTGCACCCCGCGGAGTTTCAAGCCGACGAAAAACTGTTCCCTGATCTGCAGCGGGCGCAGCAGTTTATAAAGCGCATGTAATCGGGTGAAGCCGCTTTCCACGCAATTCACGGGCAAGTCCCTGCCGTTGGGCCTGCAAATCGTTGACCTCGTTATAGCGGAAGACTATCCTTGAGTAATTGAAATTGAAATTCATTTTCAAAATGGTGGGAGCCCCTCTTTAGATGTTGCAGGCCTTTATTGTCACTTTGCGCGAAGGTGTGGAAGCCGCGCTGATCATCGGAATCACGCTCGCCTATCTGACAAAAATCGGCCGGCCCGAACTTCGCAAAACTGTATATGCAGCTCTGGTTTCGGCGTTTCTTGGAAGCATTGGCGTCGCCGTAATTCTTTCCCGCACCCACTGGAACGAAGACGTTTTCGAAGGCTGGATCATGCTGATTGCGGCGTTTTTTGTCGTCAGCATGATTGTGTTCATGATGAGCGCCGGCCGCAAGCTCAAAGGCAATATCGAAGGCAAGTTAGGAACGCTGGCGGAGAAAGGCTCGACAGCGGGAGTGTTTCTCTTCGTATTCCTGATGGTGTTGCGCGAGGGTGCGGAGACCGTATTGATCCTGTCCGCCGTGTCCCTGAATTCCAGCGAACTGCTCAGCTTCATTGGGACATTGTCCGGCGTAGTCGTTGCCGTTCTTTTCGGCGTGATGTTCGTCAAAGGCAGCGT
>DATBAX010000096.1:0-11206 GCA_036271275.1 Terriglobales bacterium | reverse complement strand
CTGCCTTATAATCGTGATTCTCGCGAAAGAGGAACTTTTGGCTTACGACGACCTACGCGACTGGATCGCAGCTCTCGACCGTGCCGGTGAACTAAAAAAAATCCGCACCGAAGTCGATCCGATTCTCGAAATCACCGAAATCGCCGACCGCGTCTCGAAAGGACGCGACCGCAAGGGCAACGCCGGCGGCCCAGCGCTGCTGTTTCAAAACATCAAAGGCCATCCCGGCTCGCAAGTACTCATCAATCAATTTGGATCAGCCCTGCGCATGAACCTCGCGCTCGAAGTCGATTCGCTCGATGAAGTGGCCGACCGCATTCGTCACTTCATGGACGTCAAATCTCCCCAGGGTTTTCTCGACAAAGTAAAAATGCTTCCCATGCTGGCGGAGATGGGAAAGTTCTTTCCCAAGACAGTCTCCACCGGAGCGTGCAAGGAAGTGATCAAGCGCGATAACTTTTCGCTCCTAGATCTCCCCATCCTTCAATGCTGGCCTAAAGACGGCGGACGCTTCATCACCTTTCCTTGCGTAGTCACGCGCGATCCGAAAACCGGCAAGCGCAACGTCGGCATGTATCGCATGCAGGTTTACGACGAACGCACGACCGGGATGCATTGGCAACGACAGAAAGTCGGCGCCGAACACTATCGTGAAGCGCTGCGAGCGGCCGCGGCGGGCGGCGATCCCGCGAGATCAGCCGCTGCCGTGGACATCATGGCGCGTTCTTCGGGAGGATCGATCCTCGTTGAAGGCGACCGCCCGAGCGGCAAGATGGAAGTAGCCGTCGCCATCGGCACCGATCCCGCTTTGACCTTCGCCGCCATCGTTCCCGCGCCCCCGGATGTCGAGGAATACCTGATCGCAGGCTTTTTACGCCAGAAGCCGGTTGAATTAGTGAAGTGCGAAACCGTTGATCTCGAGGTACCCGCGAATGCGGAAATCATTCTCGAAGGCCACGTTCATCTCGACGAACTTCGCACCGAAGGCCCTTTCGGCGACCACACCGGTTTCTACTCACTCGAAGATCTCTATCCTGTTTTTCATGTCAGCTGCATCACTCATCGCAAAAATCCGATCTACTCGACCACCGTTGTCGGCAAACCGCCGCAGGAAGATGCTTACATGGGCAAAGCGGTCGAGCGTATTTTTCTGCCGCTGATGAAACTCACCATCCCCGAAATCGTCGACATCAACCTTCCCGTCGAAGGCGTTTTTCACAACCTGATGCTGGTTTCCATCAAGAAGTCATATCCGGGACAAGCTCGCAAAGTGATGAGCGCCGTTTGGTCGCTGGGACAGGCCATGTTCACCAAATGCATTATCGTCGTCGATGAAGATGTGAACGTGCAGGATGTCGGCGAAGTCACGCTCAAGGCGCTCAACCACATCGATCCCGAGCGCGACATTCAATTCACCCTCGGCCCCGTCGATTCACTCGATCACGCGTCGCGCCTCCCCAACTACGGATCGAAAATGGGCATCGACGCCACTCGCAAATGGCCCAGCGAAGGATTCAATCGTCCCTGGCCCGATGAAATCGTTATGGATGCGAAGACCAAAGCGCTGGTCGACAAAAAATGGAAAGAGTTGGGCCTGGATTGAGCTTTACACCGACCCCTTGTCATTTCGAAGCGAAAGCGAGAAATCCGAATCCCCGCGCTCTTATTTCCCAATCTCTCTAAGGCGAATCCGCTCTTCTGACGTCATCACTCCCCAGGCTTCCCGATATTTTTCATACCGGCCGCCGGCGCTACGAGTGGGATGAAGTTGCAAACTCCGGTGCGGGACAAACGCTTTCACCGGAATCACATACCACGCATTCTCGTGCACAATGTACGCGACGAGGATGTCGATTTCTTCCGGCGTATAGGCAAAGAAACCGGAATTTGTGCTTCCGTAGGCGTTGATCCTGTAGCCTTTCGCGCCCGTGCCATAAGTCGATTTGACCTGGACCCGCCACAGACGCTCGCCCGAATCCAGAATAAAATCGTAACGGCAACTATCGCCATACGGCTTGGCCACTCCGAAACCCAGGCTGGCGGCTTTGTGCATAAACCCAAGTTCCACCAGTTCTCCGCGACGCTTTGGATCGGAACTCGAACGCATAGGCTCGTGCTTTCTTTCGGCCCGCTGCCGGGGTCGAAACGGTTGAATGCTTTTCCATGCAAAAAAGCGCAGGCCCGAGGCCCGCGCTTATTCACTACTTGACTTTATAGTTATAGGATAGCAATTCCACTAAGCTGAAAGTGACACACGCGGCCAAACTATTTTGTCCACAGAATGAGTGATTTGGCGGGAATCCAGCCTTTTGAGGGGGTTGACAAGATCGGGAACGGAAAAATCATGGTGGACCCGGAGAGGCTCGAACTCCCAACCCCTGCGTTCGAAGCGCAGTGCTCTATCCAGTTGAGCTACGGGTCCAAACGGTTTGCACTCAGTGCACCATTGTACCGCACCCGTTTCCCTGGCTGATTTTGCTTTATATCAACTTTCCATCCAACATCTGTCTGATTTTCTGCCCGAGAACGGTCAGCCGGAATGGTTTTCGTAACACGATTGAGGGTTGATCGAACAAATCGCTTGAGCCCGAGGGGCGTTCATAGTAACCAGACATAAAAATGACTTTCATCTCAGGGTGAAGATGGAGTAGCTCTTTGCACAGATCGCCGCCGTTCATTTGTGGCATCACAATGTCGGTCAGAAGAAGGTGGATCGTCTCTTTGCGTTGGTTGGCGATTTCCAAAGCCTCACTCGGCTTCCGCGCCTTGAGGATGTTGTACCCACAGCTCGAAAGATATTCTGCCGTAGACTCTCTCACGCCATTTTCGTCTTCGACGAGGAGAATCGTCTCATTGCCTCTTACCATCGCGATCTTAGGTATCTCGACTTCGAGCGAATTGTCATTTTCGACGTAGGGCAGAATTACTTTGAAGGTCGTCCCTTGATTAATTTGGCTTTCGACTAATATCGTTCCGCCGCTTTGCTGAACTATTCCAAAGACCGTCGCTAGGCCAAGGCCCGTCCCCTTACCTTGCTCTTTGGTCGTAAAAAAAGGTTCGAAAATCCGGGCGATCGTAGCTGGATCCATGCCGCATCCAGTGTCGGTCACGGTCAAAACCACATTCGGCCTATCGTCGCCGCGCAAGGAACCAATCGTCTCCCCGCCTGCCGCAAGACGTGTTCTTACCACGATCTCGCCCCCGTCCGGCATAGCGTCACGAGCATTAATTACCAGGTTCATAACGACTTGTTCGAGTTGGTTCTTGTCTGCTTTTACATAGGCCGGGAGGTCGCTGGGAACAAAACTCAATTGAATGGTCTCGCTGACCAGGCGCTCTAACATCTTCATCTGCTCGGTGACGAGGACGTTCAGGTTGACCACCGAAGGGATCAGAACTTGCTTTCGACTAAACGCCAGCAGGGAATGTGTCAACGCAGCGCCTCTGTCGGTCGCTGTCATAATTTCTTCGGCATGCCGCTTGCTGCTTTCGTCCTTGCCAGTGCCGTGTACCAATTCGGCGTAGCTGCTAATCGCCATCAGAATGTTGTTAAAGTCGTGTGCGACGCCTCCAGCAAGCCGGCCAATAGCCTCGATCTTTTGCATCTGGCGTAATTGTTGTTCCAGTTCCAGGCGCTTAGTGATGTCCTGGGCGGTGCCTTCGAAGTACAGTACTGCTCCGTTGCCGCATACCGCGTGAACATTTTGGGAAACCCATAGCCGGGTACCGTCTTTGCGATAGGCCTCATACTCGAAATTTTGCACCGCGCCATAAGCCCTTATCTGAGACTCAAAGCTTTCGTACACTTCAGTTTGGACATATTGCTGAGTCGAAATGCTATTCCAGGACTCGATCAGCTCTGCTGGAGATTCGAATCCGAGCATGCGTGCCATCGCTGGATTCGCCGAGACATAACGGCCCTCGGCGGTAATTTGAAAGATTCCTTCAATGGCGTTTTCAAAGATGCTTCGATATTTTTCCTCCGCTGCCCGGAGCGCTTCTTCCGCTCTTTTTCGATCAGAAATATCGGTATAAAAACTCAGGTAGCCTTTGACGCGATCGTTTTCATCCCGCAGTGGCGCCGCGATCAAACTTATATCCAGGAGAGTGCCATCACGCCGAAGGCGTTTCACTTCCAACCCCGATAGAGTTTCGCCGGAGACGAGGCGCGCATGAATATTACTTGCTTCGCGCCGTGCATGGTGGGGAATGGTGGGAAGAAATTCACCGGTCAGTTCTTTCTCGCTCCAGCCAAAGACCGATTCGGCGCTTGGATTACACATCGTCACGCGACCTTCAGTGTCGAGTCCCAGAATTGGGACTGGCGATGCAAAAACGCTGGTTTCGTTCGCTTTTCGCAAGGCCTCTTCCGCCTGCCGGTGTTGAGTGACATCTCTGGCGATGATCGATGCGCCGACGATTTCACCTTCGCTGTCCTTTACCACTGAAATTTCGATGGATAAAACAATCGATCGGCCATCTTTCGTGATCCTGCGAGTCTCCACTCCGGTGACGCGGGCTCCCGATCTGATGCGGCCCACTAGTTCAGGAAAGTTGTCTTCTGCCTCGGATGATTTGAGAAAAGTAATATGCTTGCCAATTGCTTCCTCCCGAGAGTAGCCAGTCATCCTCTCCGCGCCTTTATTCCAACTATTTATGGTTCCGTAAAGGTCAGTGCCCACGATGGCGTCCTGAGATGATTCGACGATCGCCGCCAGACGTTCAACTTCCTCTTCGGCCTCCTTGCGTGCGCAGATGTCACGGATATGCAGGGTGAACACGACTTCGTCCTCGGTCCTAATTTGACCGAAGGTAAGCTCCAAGGGAAATTCGACAGAATTCGCCCGGATCCCCCAGCTCTCGCAGCGATGAGAAACAAGATTTACAGTGTCGGAGCAATGCTGCCCAAACAGCTCACAACGTTTCCTTTCCCAGAGTCTGACGGGAAAAATTGTTTCAATTACATCTCTGCCAAGAACCTCACTCCGTTGAACGCGGAAAACGCGCTCGGCCGTCCGATTGAATTCGGTAATTTTGAAATGCGCGTTTGTATAGATGACACAATCGAGGGCGGAATCGAGAAGGGCCTGAAGCCGCGCTTCCGTGCCTCTTAGCGTGGGTTCAGCGTGGATGGGGCGAGAGTGTCCAATGGAATGCATTCAATACGATTCTGGTCGGCGAAGTCCTCAGTCGCGAAGAAGATCATGAATCCTGTCCATTAAAATATTTAAACGGAACGGCTTTTGCATGGTGAAGCTATTGAGATGGCTCCTCCGCGCATCCGAATTTATCTGGCTGGCGTCGCCCGTCATGAATAGGACTTTCGTCGAAGGATAAAGATCGACCAATCGCTCTGCGAGCTCCTGGCCGGTGAGCTCGGGCATGTTCATATCTGTAACAAGTAGGTCGATGGCCGTTTGATTTTGTTGCACCATGGTGAGAGCCTCAGTGCCGTTTCGCGCTTGCAACACCCGAAAGCCTTCCATCTTCAGAAACTCACTCGTAGGTGTTCGTACTGCGTTGTCGTCCTCAACGATCAAAATCGTCTTCGCATTTGCCAAAGCTACCGACGGAGTTGGGATGTTTGAAATCGGATCTTCGGTGAGCGGCAGCAAATAGAGACTGAGCTTCGTCGAACCACCAACGCCCTGCCGAATCGTCACAAAACCATGTGCGTCGTCCACGCCGACACCGGTCGCTGCGATCGCGGCGGCGAGTCGTTTGTTTCCTAACGTTCGCGCCCGCTCTGAGAATCCCTCGGGCAGATTTCCGTTGGTGGATCTCGCTGATACCTCAATGCTTAAAATGACACGGGTGTCGGTCGGCGAAGCGGGCGAGTTGGAACTGTTCGGTGGATGTCCAATTTCGCTGGTCAGCCTGATGGTCCCGCCACTGGTCAACGAACTGGAAAAGGCGGAAACAACGCTAAGCAACAAATACTCCAGTTGCGCGCGGCCTGCTTTTACATTGCCGACTGCGGGACTCAGCTCGGTGATCACCTGAACATCGTCGCTCACCATGGCCTGCAGGACGCCGTCGAGTTCCTGAACGATCAAGTTGAGGTTGTTGGTCAACACCGTGCCAGATTGAGTGCGCCCCATCGAAAGCAACTTTTGGATCAGACACGTTGCTTTAGTTGCATTGACGAGGAGGCGCTCCCAGTTTTTCTTGGCGGGACTTGGTTGGGCTTTCTTTAGTTCGACGTCGGCTTGACTTGTAATTGACATCATAAGATTGTTGAAACGATTTGCGATCGTTCCGGAAAGTTGATCAACCAGCTCTTGTCCGGGAAGCGCGCCGGGAGATCTTGGATTCGCTCGGTCAGTTTCGAGCCTGGCCATCGCGAAAATAAAATCAGGTTCGTCCCGGCCCTCGACGGCTGCCAAAGGAATTTGTTCCTTCTGCAGGGTTGGCTCGTGAGTGTTTGTTGTCTCGCTCATGATGTCTGTTTATCCCTGCAGCCCAGGCCGCCCTATTGCGGCCTGGGACAAGTTCAACTACAAGATCGACACTGTCGCTGACGCGGTCGTCGTTCCGTAGGTAGCCGTTACGCTGAGGTCCCCGATCCCCAAGGCGGTCAATAGTCCAGTTTGGTTGACCACTGCCAGGATCGAATTCGTGACGGACCAGTGAAGTCCAGTGGTCAATACCTGCGTACTGTTGTCACTGAAATGACCGGTTACGGTGAATTGCTGCTGCAACAGAATCGCAAGCAGCGAGATGTGGTTTGGAGAAAGGGTGATCGTCTGCAACGTTGCCGCGGTGACGGAGACGGGAAATGTCCCGTCCACGCCCTGGAAGGTTGCCATAATCGTAGAGTCTCCAACGGAGAGCGTGCTCAATAACCCCGCAGACGCTACGGTGGCAACTCCAGGAGTGGAGCTCGACCAGGCCACCGATGCCGATAAGTCCTGGGTCGAACCGTCGCTATAAGTTCCCGTTGCCTGGAGCTGAAGATTGAAGCCCAGGGCTAACGAGTTTTTTCCCGCTCCCACGGTAATACCTTGCAGGAGTGCCGCACCCACTTGGATGGGAAGAGTCTGAGTCACTGAACCAAGACTCGCAGTGACCGTGGCATTCCCCGCTCCGATGGCCAACAACAATCCTGAATTGCCAACTGTTGCGATCAGAGAGCTGGAAGAACTCCAGTGAACCTGCGCACTAATGTCTTGTGTTGTGCTGTCACTGTAAGTTCCCGTGGCGTGAAGTTGAAGATTCAATCCCAAGGGCAACGAAATGCTCAGAGGACTGAGGCTGATCGACACCAGATTTGCAACGTTGATGGTTACGGCCGCGGTAGTGCTTACTCCCGAAAGAGAGGCGGTGATGGTTGAGTTTCCGATCGCGAGCGGTGTAACCAAGCCGCTAGCGCTGATTCCGAGAACTCCGCCGTTCGAACTGGACCACTGTACGGATGCCGTCAAGTCCTGCGTGCTGCCATCATTGAAGACACCGGTGACGCCCAATTGAGAGGTGATTCCCAACGGAAGCGACAGAGTGCCCGGAGTGATAGACAGACTTACCAGCGTGGCGGGACTTACCATGATCGTTGCCGATCCGGATGTCCCGTTAAGATCTGCGTTCACCGTGCTCGTTCCCGCCAACAGAGCGGTGAGAACTCCGGGATTGCCGAGATCGTTGGAAATGCTGGCGAGCAACGGATTGCTAACGCTCCAGTGCACCGAGGCCGTAACATCCTGCGATGTTCCGTCGCTCAAGGCAGCCGTCGCGGTAAGAGAAACTAGTTGTCCGAGTGCGACAGTAACGGATGGCGGGTTCACGGAGATCGCCACTACAGTTGCGGGCGAGACCACGACATCGATCCCCAGAGAAATTCCTCCGACCGTTGCCGTGACAATTGCATCCCCAGTGGCCAGACCTGTCACATCGCCGTCAGCATTGACCGCGACCACTCCGCCTGCGGAGGAGGCCCAGGTTGCTGTTGCCGTCAGGTCCTGCGTACTGCCATCACTGTAATTGCCGGTCAGCGCAAGTTGTGTCGAAGTCCCGGCCGCGATCGATACTGAGATCGGAAGAATCGACAAGCTTTGCAATGACGCGGTTCCCACCGTGACCGGAAGTGTGGTGCTGAACGATCCCAGGGTTGCGGTAATCGTTGCTGTGCCTGGGAGAATGCCAGTCAGTAAGCCGCCCGGCAAAACCGTCGCCACTAGCGGATTGGATGATAGGTAGATGAGTGAAGCGGTTACGTCCTGGGTTGTGCCGTCACTAAAAGTACCAGTCGCTTTCAATTGCAAAATGCTACCCGACGAAACCACTGGGTTTGCCGGCGTGAAGGTCACGGAAACTAATGTGGCAGGTGTCACAGTCATAGTTGCGCCACCGGTACTTCCACCGTATGCACCGGAAACGATACAAAGGCCGAGACCTTTCGCGGTCGCAACTCCAGCCGCGCTGACCGTGCAAACCGTACTGGCGGAAGAGCTCCATGTGGCCGAGCTTGTAACATCCTGAGTGCTTCCATCGGACAGGACAGCTTTTGCCTGGAACGCCTGGGTTGTGCCTTTCGCAATTAAAGCGATTAGCGGAGTGATCTGCACGGACGAAACGGTTGCGTTACTTACGGTCAATGCTGCTGATCCGGAGATAGCGCCAACCGTCGCTTGAATTTGTGTGGTTCCAGCCGCAATTGCGCTGGCAACTCCGGGAAGAACTATGGCAGCTACAGATGAATTACTCGATTGCCACAGCGCTGTTGCCGTGACATCAAGGGTGGTTCCATCCGAAGAGGTCAACGTGGCATGGAACGCCTGGGTCGCCCCGATCGCTGCAGAGGATGAGGAAGGATTCAATTGCAAAGACTTGGGAACGGGAATTCCGACCGACCCGCTAACGGTGCTCGTCACGGTACCAGAGGTCGCAGTTATGGTGAACGATCCCTGCCGTAGGCTGCTTGCGAGTCCGCTCGCGCTGACGGACAAGATCGTCGTGGGCGAGGAACTCCACGCCACCGTGTTCGAAATGTTGTGCATCGTTCCGTCGGTATAGGTAGACATCGCTACGAATTGTTGCAACGCTCCAAGCGGGATAGCCGGAGTGCTGGGAGAAATCTGAATAGTCTTCGCGACTGCGGCTCCCACTGTCAAAGTCGCTGTGGAAGAAAATGAACCCAGCGTAGCCGTGATGGTGGTCTGTCCTATGCTGTCCGTCTGTATCACGCCGCCCGCGGTTGGATTCGCGACTGCATTGGACGAACTGGTCCAGGTCACGCCGTTCGTCACGTCCTGCGTGGTTCCATCGCTGTAATGCTGGACGGCAGTGAATTTTTCTGTAGAGCCATTCGGCACAGAGGCAGTCTTCGGAGACACGCTTAGCCCGTTGGCAACTTTGCTGCCGGCGCCACTTCCAGCGGGACTGGTGCCACAGGCAACCAGAAAAGACAAGCTGAGCAATGAGATCGATACAACCAATTTTCTGAGCAACGAAGACGACATATTTTCCCCCTGTCCGCTAAACGCTTCGGTCGGCAGAACTCATCTCTGAAGAAGGGGGGAAGCGCTTCAGTGATTTCTGTCGCCGCGCGGAGTGCGGTACTCCGTCTGACTCAGGGATTATTAGATATTTCTAACGTCACAGGAAAGATCACATGAGGCTGGGCGCGGGTCGGTATCCCTCACATGGCTTGGCTTGAATGGATCAGAGGAGAATGAGCGCTGCATGATTCGTGCGTACGTTCATAAACATGCGCCGCAAGGCAAAGATCGACTTACCGGCCTGACGATTTGCCCATAGAATTGTTCGGGATAGGTGACTTTGCCGCTTGCCCTTTCGGATCGTCCGTCTTCCTTGCGCATTGGCAGGATGAGTTATAAACGATCCGGACCAGGCTCGAATCTTCAAGCGCTCTTACTCGCAGTCGTCCATTCTCTCGAAAATGGATTACAGAACCTTTGTCCAGAAGAAGGGAATTGCTGCCAAGGGACTGACTCAGTTCAAATACGACTCTGCCTTTTACCACCATCCAGCTTGAGTATCCGACAGTGACGCTGTTGTAAGAGGTTTCCACGACGTCGGTTTCCCCGGCGGCAAAATGATACGAGGAAGGATGCAGAGCATGCATCCCCGGAGGGCTCTCCAGCACTGGTAGCCCACGTGCGCTCTCGGTTCGATCAAACTCCGCTCGCTGCCAGATCCAGCTTCCCGATTCAATTCTTTGATCAATGCCGATGGAGAGTGCCTGACAAACTTTCAGCAGCATTTCAATAGAAACGTTGGCCTTGGCTTCTTCCAGCCGGGATAAAGAGGAAGGATCAACGCCGATATGATGCGCTAATTCAGTTGTGGTGACTCCGGCACGAAGACGAGCGTAGCGCACCATTTCCGAAATGCCCCAGGCCACCATCGCATATCGGCCTGCCTGGCTAAGCTCCAGTGCGGTTCGATGCCGCACCGGCGGACGAATCGACGAGCTTGATAATCCATCCCAGGAAAGTTCAGCGCGACCATAACCGCCATGCCGCCGTACTACCCACGCAGTGGCCTCGCCCTGAGTAGCCCATGAATTGTGCGGGACCTGCGGGTTAATTCTCAACACCGATCCTACTGTCGTGGGCGGATTGAGAACGATGCGCGTCGGGACGCTGCCACCGGGTGTCCAGAAAAAATGGTGTTGCAGTTCGCCCTTGGTGGGTATGACCAATTCCTCGCCTGCATCGAAATTAAAATCTTCCTTCACGCGGTCGTGATAAACAACATGGTCAACCGAATAGGGAGCGTTCCAGAAACCTGGTGGATTGAAATTTACGTAATGAACCTGATCTGGAAGATCGCTCAGCGATTCTGGCGCGGCACGCCCGGCCGTGGAGACGAAGTAGGATTCCGGTTCACCTTGAGGGTTCAGTAGACGCCGAAGATATTCCGTGGCCGCCGCCGCACCTGACCGGAAATAGAAGGTTTCGAGTAAAGCCATTCCCGACGGCTGCAAACGAGGCTTTTTGCGTGCTTGTGTTCCAAACTCCATGGGACCATTCATAAAGATTGTGCTGCTTGGGCCCGTATTGCTTGGTGACAGCGTCCTGCGAAGCTCAAATTACCACACCTTTATGACTTTTTTACGAAATCAATAGTTAGCCATTCACATATCGTGCGTGCCCCATGAATAGAGGATTTGTATTTGTGGAAGCAACAAAATGTCATCCTTGGTGACAACCTGTCCCTTCTCAGTAGCTTGAACATCGCGAAACAC
>DATBAX010000095.1:0-3171 GCA_036271275.1 Terriglobales bacterium | reverse complement strand
ACAATGCGATAGGGCTAAAGCCGCTATCCTGATACGAATCTTGATAGGAATTTTTCTACGAATTTTTATGCCAATGATTTTCCTATTCCGTTGATCTTTTATTCAAATGATCTTGGCGATCCGCGTTCCGTGCGCCCGTTTCGGAATCGCTGATGCAATTCCTCCGAACCTATTCCATCTTTCCCGCCGCCGGACCCACGGCGGTGGCTTGCTTACTCTTCGGATCAATGCCAATCAGAGCCACTCCGCCCACTCCTTCGCGGCCGAGAGATACTACATGGCCACGGGCCCGCAAGTCGGCCTGCACATCTTCCGGAAGGGTTTTCGGCACAGAAAGGCTGCCCAGCTTGGCACCGTCCTGGCCGAAGGAACTGATGAAATGCTCGGTGGAGAAACGCGGCGCTTTAAACGCCTCCTCGGGCCCCATGCCGAACTCCACATAATTGAGGATCACCTGAATGGCTGCCTGGTCCTGCATGTCACCGCCCGCTACCGAGATCGCCATCACAGGTTTATTGTCATGAAAAAGCAGCGTCGGGCTGAGCGTAATTCGCGGCCGCTTGCCCGCCTCGATCACGTTCGGAGTTCCCTTAAATGTATTCAGGCTGCTGAGCCGGCTTCCGTGAATAATGCCAGTGCGTCCGGCAACGCCGGCTGTGCTCGACAAGCCGCTGGGAGTCGCGGCGATGACGTTCCCAAACTTGTCCGTGACACACATGACGGTGGTTCCGCCATGCCAGGCGCCAGTGATGGTCGGCGGCTTGGTCGGTTTCATATTGTAAGGATCGCCCGGCCGGAGTTCGAGCGATGCTTTTTTTGGATCAATCAGCTTGCGCCGCATCTCGGTGTACTGATCGGAGAGCAACTGCTGCATCGGCACTTTCGTAAAATTCGGATCTCCGTAATATTCGTCGCGATCCGCCAAGGCCAGCTTCTCCGCCTCAATCACCGTGTGAATGTAGTCCGCGGAATTGAATCCCATCTTCTTTAGATCGAAGCCTTCCAGCAGGCGCAACGTCTGTGAAAGATAAGGACCCTGGGTCAGTGGACCGGTCTTATATACCGTGTACCCGCGATATGTGGTTTGGAGCGGATCCACCACGGGAGTTTTGTGCGCGGCCAAATCCGCCTTGCGAAGGAAGCCTCCCTTTTCGATGTACCAAGCTTCGAGCGCGTCGGCGATGTCGCCGCGATAGAAACGGTCCGACACGGCTTGCAGTTTTTTCTCTCGCGTACCTTTCGCGGATTTTTCGGACTCGACCAATTTGCGAAAGGTCACAGCCATATCCGCCTGCCAATTGATGCCAGTTTCGATTATCTTCCCACTCCCAGTGTCTCTATACGAACTGGGGCCGCCGGCATCCAGAATGGCCAGCGTCGGCTGCACGACCTCCTCGAAGCTTTTGGTCCCGTAAAGTTTCAGCAGAGTGACGATCGCGTCGATGGTGCCAGGCACGGCGGCGGCTTTGACGTCACCGTCGGGGATTCCGTGTTGCATGTACCAGGCAATAGCTTTGGGATCGCGCGGAGCTTCCCCTTGCCCCTCCAACAGCTTCACATTTTTCTGGTCGGCGCTGTAGACGAGAATCGGAACCTCCCCGCCCACGCAGAACGCACCTACATAAGTCACGGACAGTGCAAGCAGAGTCGCGGCGCCCGCATCGGCGGCGTTTCCGCCCTGTTCCAGAATCTTTATGCCAGCCGCGGTCGCGGCAGGCCTACCCGATACCACTACGCCTTGGCTGCCAGCAGCAACACTCGGCCCGTGAGAACTAAGCGGCGTTTTGGTGGCCTGGGACCATGAGAAAGACGTCAGTGTAAGGAGGAAAACAGAAGATATGGAAATGATTTTGCGCATAATTATTAAAGCGGCAACGCTGGCTTACTCGTTCGCCGAAAGTATAACCGAAACAAATGTGGCTGCTCTGTTTTGGAAGAGAGCAGGACACGAGATGGGTGATTGAAAAACCACAGGCGGGGCTTTGACCTTCTGTAAATCTCGGCAATCCTTCGCAAGGGCCGTTCCGGGATTGCGTCAGAATTTGCTAATGCGGAACCACGGGGCACTCACATCTCCATTCCGCTCAGTTCTGGCCATGATTTTCGATGTCAAAAACATAAGCTGTACTGTCAAGACTAAGAGGCTCGATCGCGCTGGTAAAAAGTGATTTTCCATCTGCGTCGAGGGAGCGGATCTGGTAATTCAGCGCGTGGATTTGTCCCAGCGCACTCGCATCCAGTTCGACCAGATTGACGCCGCCATCAAGAAATGAGATTCGCGCGTGCGCCGGGACCGCCTGCCACGACCAATCCAACCCGCTTCCTGTGTAACGAAGCAAACGCGCACCGCCATCCGAGGCCGCCTCGATCAAGTAGTCGGCGCCAATCGCAAGGCCCGAGGCTGGTCCCTGATAGCCGGTGTGAAGATTGCGATCGGTATCCAGAAAGATTTGCCACTTCGTCCCGTTGACGGCTCCCCAGCGAAATGAAAGTTGACTGGGAAGCGGATTGCCATTGCTATCGCTCGACCGTGGGCGGGCGCTCGCGTACGGTGCCTGGATTCCTTGCTGCGCAATTTGAGCACCCTCCTGCAACCAATAAGAAGGTGGCTTATCGTAGGGATTGCCGTTATTGCTGCCCCGATCGGTGACATAAACCCATCCAGCCCCGCGTTTCTGGCTTAAAGCGATCACATCATTCAACTCCGCAGGAGTTGGAACCGAATACACGATATGCCAGAAGCGCTCCGGCGGATACCGATGGAACCATGATTCCGGTTGATAATTCTGGACGTAGTCCTGGACGCCATTGGCCTCTGACGTAACCAGAATGTTTGCGATCGACATCCAACAGTCATCGTTGGGCTGCGTTCCAGGATTCAGAATGACGATACGGCCGCCAACTTGAGTGCTGCGCACGTGGTCCGCCAGGTCCTGGTAATAGCGATAGTTTGCCCCCGCTACGGATTTCGCATTGCAGTCGGTGGGAACTTCATCGAAGAAAATTCCGTCCACGAGATAGTTGCGGAAGACTGCGTCCACTTTCTTGCGAATGACGGCGGGATCGCGCTGTCCATATCCGGTGTAGGTGTAGCCGACGACAAAAATTCCCTGCTTTCGCGCGTTGCGAATCGCCTGGGCGACCCTCGGGTAGTAAGCAGTGTCGTCGCCA
>DATBAX010000094.1:0-7991 GCA_036271275.1 Terriglobales bacterium | reverse complement strand
TTTCCAAAGCCGCGAATGTTATTATCGCCGCGAGAGTGAATCAATGGAACCGACCAAGCCCAAACTTCCCAGCGAAGCCATAGAACTCTACAACGATTTCATTCATGGAGAGATTAGCCGCCGCGCCTTCATGGACGGGGTACAGAAACTCGCAGGCGGTCTGGCGGCCGCTACAGTGATCCATGCATTGATGCCGAATTACGCGCTCGGTCAGCAGGTTTCCCGCACCGACGACAGGATCAAAGCCACTTATGAAACCGTTCCCTCTCCGAAGGGCAACGGAAGCATCAAAGGATATCTCGTGAGGCCGATCAGCGCGGACACCCGCTCGGAGACCGCAACGAAATTGCCCGGCATCATCGTGGTTCATGAAAATCGCGGTCTAAATCCGCATATCGAAGACATCGCGCGGCGCTTTGCACTGGCCAACTTTATGGCATTCGCGCCCGACGGACTCACATCTTTGGGTGGCTATCCAGGCGATGACTACAAGGGCGGCGAGATGTTCAAGAAGATCGACCAGGCAAAGCTGAGCGAGGACATGGTGGCTGCGGCCATGTGGTTGAAGTCGCGTCCTGACTGCACAGGAAAGATCGGCGCTACAGGATTTTGCTTCGGCGGCTCGACCTCCAATATGCTGGCGGTGCGGCTGGGAGCCGACCTCGCGGCAGCGGCGCCGTTCTATGGCGGACCTCCTGCTACGGAGGACATCCCAAAAATCAAGGCTGCGATCCTGGTACATCACGGAGAACTCGACACGCGTCTGGCAGCAACGTGGCCGGCTTATGACAAGGCCCTGACGGCGGCACACGTTCCGCACGAAGGCTATATTTACCCGGGCGCTGTCCATGGCTTCAATTGCGACGCGACCCCGGAAAGATACAACAAAGCCGCAGCCGATCTTGCCTGGCAACGCACGATTGACTGGTTCAACAAATACGTGCGCGGTTGATTCGGCGATCCCATCAGGGTCGCTAAAACTTAAAGACCCTTACATGTCCGGTAAGGGACGGATTGAATAGTGTCGTGTACAGGACCCGAACCCTCCTGCTTATAAAAGCAGGTCTGTTTCCATCTCACCACGGGTCCTACGGGGAACATCCACGCGGGAAGTACTGGCACGGCGAGTCAAATGCGTGTCACGCTTCGTGCGGATCATCGAACTCGGCCAAGTCGTTTCGCAAGACACCTATGCGCTTCGCGCGTTCTTCATGGGCTTTCATCTGGCGGGGTTGCCAACCCATGAACGTAGCATCCTGGACAGCATCGCTATGCTGCTTTGACAGTTTCTCTATCTCGGCAACAATTTCAGCGCGGGACTTGGACGGGACAGACATATTGCCTCACCGGGAATGGCTTTGCACAACCTTGGGATGGCAACGATAACTCGCGGGTTGGATACGGGACAAATTCACTCGTCAAAGCAAATCGTCGGGCAAATTGTCCGGTGCCGAACACTTTTTTGGACGATTGACACGATTCGTGACAGGTGCGTATCGTTAATGCAGCCTTAGTTTCTTTTCCTCAAAGGCAATCGGTGGTTAGGTCATGAGCGACCAAGCCCAATTCAGCGTACCCTGCAGCATCTGTGACCATCCAGTTGATTTAAACGCGAAAATAAAAGTAGACGACACTGGGAAGCCTGTCCACGAGGATTGCTACATCATGCTCTTGTCCGCGAAACGACTTCCGCCGGAACAGGCATCTTAAGCGGCCATGCAAGGTGAAACTAAAGAACGCTGGAAAGTCCTCTGCGAGCAAGCGGCGGTGGAGCAAGACCCCGTGAAGTTGCTCGCGCTCATCACTGAGATTAATGAATTGCTGATGACAAAAGAAGGACGGCTGTTGAAAAACCAACTTCCACACGAGTAGGGCAGCAAGTCAAATTGGAGGACTTTTCCCGGATGTTGTGGATGGTGGGTAGTGCAGGGCTCGAACCTGCGACCTCCTGCTTGTAAGGCAGGCGCTCTAACCAACTGAGCTAACCACCCGTCGCATTTGATGATACGTGAGCGTGGAAATGGTGGCAAACCGGTGTTAGCTTTCAGCTTTCAGCTCTCAGCTATCAGCTTTCAGCTAAACAACGATTACAAACCTTGAAATGAAACTCCAAGCCAACTTCCAATCGGAATCTAATATTCTCCCCGAAAACACTGGCCCCAGGTTTTGGCTGAGAGCTGATAGCTGACAGCTGATAGCTCTTCAAGCTACACTCTCGCGTGCGGCGTCTTATTATCAATGCGGACGACTTCGGTCTCACTCGTGGCGTGAACCGCGCCATTGTCGAAGGTCATGAAGATGGTGTGATCACTTCGTCCACGCTGATGGCGAATGGGCCGGCATTCGACAATGCGGTGGAACTAACACACTCCGTGCCCCGGCTGAGTGTCGGATGTCATGTGGTGCTGGTGGATGGTTCTCCGGTCCTTCCTGGTGTTGAAGTTTCCAGTTTGGTCGGAGATACGAGTCCGGCGCGTTTTGGAAACGGTATCAGCAAATTTTCCCTTCGCGCGTTGACTGGACGTCTCGATCGCAATCAGATCGAAGCAGAAGTCACGGCACAGATCCGCAAGTTACAAGCAGCGGGGATTGCCGTCTCCCATCTCGATAGCCACAAACACACGCACATGTTCCCGGCCGTATTCCGCCCGCTCCTGCAGGCGGCCAAATCATGCGGAGTGCGCGCGATCCGGAATCCTTTTGAAGTGGTCCGCATTTCACTTGCCGCCGGACGCCCCGCGCTTTGGAAGCGTTATGGCGAAGTCAAACTCCTTCGCAACCTCGCGAAGAAATTCCGACAGGCCACAGAAGAGGCTGGCTTGATGACTCCGGATGGAACGCTTGGAATCGTGGTTACTGGCGTCCTCGATGACCGGCTGTTTCGTCTGATCATTGATAAGCTTCCGGAAGGGACCTGGGAGTTTGTATGTCATCCCGGATACAACGATGCGGAACTCGACGGAGTGCAAACCCAACTGCGGGAATCTCGCGAGCACGAACTGCAAGTACTGAAATCCCCGCAGACTCGCGATTTACTGGCTAAGAACGGAATAGAACTCATTTCTTATCAGGAGCTTGGATGAGCATTTCGTGGAGCGAAGGCGCAACATATCCAAGTGCCTTTGGTAACCGTCCCCAGTCAAATTCGTAACCGAAGTCTGGAATCCCCAAGGTATGATTGTCCTGCTTGAGCAGTATCAGGCGTTCATCTTCATGGAAAACAGACCGGAATCACGCGTGGAAGCCGATATTCCCGTCCGCATTTGGGGCATGGATTCGGAAGGCCGTCCTTTCTTTCAAACCGCAAGCGCTGGCAACATCAGCAGCGACGGCGCTTTGCTCTCGCGCGTCAGCCATTCGCTGAAGCCCGGCGACGTCATCGGCATTCAATATGGCGATAAAAAAGCCCGCTTTCGCGTTGTTTGGATTGTGGATGCTGGATTGGTTCGAAAGAACGAAGTGGGAGTACAGATTCTTGAGCATCAGCAAAGCCCTTGGGGAGATTTGACCCAACCGCAGCCACGCTCGCTGACTGCGCACCGCGGACAAAACAAACGGAAATTTTTGCGACACAAAGTGCTGTTCCCCATCGAGATCGGTTTTCCCGATGCGCGACGCGCGCATATGCAGACCAATGCCACCGATATTGGCGGCCGTGGATGTTATGTTGAGACCCTGCTCCCGCTGACGAATGGCACCGCAGTTGTGATTATTTTCTGGATGGGTTCTGAAAAGACCACCACGACAGGCGTCGTCCGAGCCAGTGATCCTGGCGTAGGCATGGGCATCGAGTTCACTGAGCTTGACAACTCCGTCCAGCAACGTCTGCAGGAATTCGTCGAGAAGCTCGACAACGGACTTGGAGCCGCTAAGGGCGCATCAAACCAGGATTCGTAGTCCAAATCCCCTCTGTCGTTTCTCCGGAACTTGCTCCGTCCGCACGCCTATCCAGCGCTTTTCGCGCTTGGCTAAGGTGGCTCGTCCTTCCGGGAAGCTGTTCATGGCGCAATCCGTAACGGCTGGAAAGTCCGCCATCCAATTCAGCAGAATCTGAATCGAAGTGTCCTTCAAACCATCGAATGGAAGGTTGCAGAATTGCGCCTGAAGGGATTGGCATGAAGATCGGCATCACTTGTTATCCGACGTACGGCGGTAGTGGAGTGGTGGCCACTGAGCTTGGCCTGGAACTGGCGCAACGTGGACACGAGATCCACTTCATCTCCTACGCGCCGCCGATCCGGCTGACTGGGACCAACGCCAATATTCACTATCATGAAGTGGAAGTCTCTCGCTATCCGCTGTTCGATTACCCTCCGTATGATTTAGCGCTGGCCACGCGCATGGCCGAAGTTGCGGAACTCCAGGAACTCGATCTCCTGCATGTGCATTACGCCATTCCCCACTCGGTGAGCGCGCTACTCGCCAAACAAATGCTTGCCGCTGCGCCCAAGCCACGCAAGCTTCCCTTCGTCACGACTTTGCATGGGACAGATATCACGCTCGTGGGCCAGGATCCTTCTTATCTACCCATCACTCGATACTCCATCGAGCAGAGCGACGGTGTGACGGCAATTTCTGAATATTTGCGCGAGCGCACCCTGCGCGAGTTCGAGATCAAGAACCATATTCAAGTGATTTATAACTTTGTGAATTGCGATCTGTACGTGCGCGACGCGGACGCGGCCCAACGAAGACTCAAATATGCTCCCAAGGGCGAGCGAATCCTAATGCATTTGTCGAATTTCCGTCCGGTGAAACGATTAACGGATGTGGTCGAGATTTTTGACCGTGTGCACAAGAAAATTCCTTCGAAGCTTCTATTAATCGGAGACGGCCCCGAACGGCCCGCCGCGGAACGGCTTGCCTATAAAAAAGGCATTCAGCACGATGTGATCTTTATGGGGAAACAGGACAACGTTCATACCAAACTCGCCCTTGCCGATGTGATGTTGATGCCGAGCGAGCTGGAGTCTTTCGGACTGGCCGCACTCGAAGGTATGGCTTGCAAAGTGGTGCCGATTGCGACGAATGTTGGCGGCGTTCCGGAAGTCATCGAGCACGGCAAGAGCGGATATCTCGCGGATGTAGGCGATGTGGAAAGTATGTCCCGTTACGCTATCGATTTGTTGGGCGACGACAGCGCGCTGGCGAATATGGCGCAGGCTTGCAGAGAAGTGGCGTCGGCACGCTTCTGCACAACTAAAATCATTCCGCAATATGAAGAGTTTTACCGCCGCGTGCTGGAGCGTTCTTCGTAAAGAGCCACGGGAATTGCGCCTTCGGTCGGTAGCACCGGCAGTCGCAATCGAACCAGAGTTCCCTTCCCGTCATGGCTATCAATCGTCATTCGCGCGGTGTCGCCGTAGAGAACCTTCAATCGCTCGGCTACGTTCGCCATTCCAATACCGCTGCCGCCCAATCCTGTTGGCTTTTCCAGCAACTGCGCCGACGCCATGCCTACGCCGTCGTCCTCGACCTCGATGGTTAGATGGGCCTCGGTGAGCCGGCTTCGTAAATAAATACTGCCGCCTTCAATCTTCGATGCGAGACCATGCTTGATGGAATTTTCCACCAGTGGCTGCAGCAACATACTCGGCACCATGACGTCCAACGACTCGGGATCGAGTTCCTTCACCACTCGCAGTTTGTCTCGGCCAAAACGGACGACTTCAATGTCCAAATAGTTGTCGATGAACTCCACTTCTTCCTGAAGCGGCACAAAAGCGTCGCTGCTGTGCAGCAGGCGGCGCAGGATCGTCGCGAGTTTGATGATCAATTCACGGGCTGTGTCGGGATCGACTCGCACCAGCGAAGACACTGAGTTGAGAGTGTTGAATAGAAAATGAGGATTGATCTGGTTCTGCAGCGCTTGCATGCGGGATTGCAACAGCAAACGCTGTTGCTCTTCCAGTTTGATCTGAATACGCACGCTGTTCCAGATTTTCAACTCGGTCCCAATCACCATAATGGACGAAGCCCAGATCAAGGCTTCCACCCACCAGGTAGGACTTTCCAGGCTGAAAGTAGCGTGCGGCAGGAACCGCGCAATCTCCATCTGCATAAAGCGAAGCGCCAGGATGGAAACGAAGAATGTAACCTGCCAATCGAACAGTCGCGGCGTGGGAAGATTGCGCCGGATCATTCGATAAACGCTGAGATCGATAAACGGAGAAAACGACCAAATATCTTCCCGGTCGGGCGCAAGATTTCGAAGCTGTCCCGCGATAAATCCGCACAAAAGATTGAAGGGCAGCGCAGCCCACTGTCCGTGCAAAACCGCGGGGAGCGCCATAAGCGAGCCCCCGACCATCCCGGAAAAGCGCCCTGCGACTACACCGAGAAGAATCGTCGTCTCAAAGGACAAATCGCCGGCAACAAAACTTTTGGCGCTGAAGCGTATCCAAACACCAATGGCTATGGGAATGCTGATCCACAAGATCAGATAAATCCGTTGCTTTAGGGGGCGCTTGTCCCGAAACAAAAGTGACTTGAATTCCACCGAACGGACCAGCGCGCTGGACACGGCGGCAGCGACGCCGAGCCGGATCAACAGATTAATAAGAATGAGACGCTGTTCCATCCTGTAGCAAAATGTAGCACGTTCGCATGGTGATGGCCGCCCTCGGCTGTTCCCGGCGAGCGAAGGCTCCGAATGACGAGCAGGGATTCTGGTAAGCGTCCTAAATTCCTGAAATTAGATGTTGAATTAGAATTGGCGTCGATGACGTCAATAGAGATTCCCGGAACCATCAATACTCAATGCTGCATCGCAGGCGGCGGCCCGGCGGGGATGGTGCTTGGCTTTCTTCTGGCCAGAGCTGGAGTCGAAACGGTGGTCCTCGAAAAGCATGCGGATTTCCTGCGTGACTTTCGAGGTGACACGATCCATCCTGCGACACTCGAAATCATGTTTGAACTTGGGTTGCTGGATGAGTTCTTAAAGCGTCCCCATCAGGAACTGCGCGAAATCGGCGCCCAAATTGACGATTTTTCGGTCACGATCGGCGATTTTTCCCACCTTCCTACTCACTGCAAGTTCATCGCACTCATGCCGCAGTGGGACTTCCTTAATTTCATCGCCGAACAAGGAAAAGCTTATCCGCAGTTTCATCTGCACATGCAGTCGGAAGTCACGGATTTGATCGAGGAGAACGGACGCGTGGTTGGTTTTCGTGCGAAAACTCCACACGGCCCAGCGGAAGTCCGCGCTGACTTGACCGTGGCAGCCGATGGGCGCCGTTCCATCATTCGCGGCAAGGCGGGCTTTGAAGTCATCGATCGCGGCGCTCCGATCGATGTTTTATGGATGCGAGTCTCGCGGCATCCTGACGATCCTTACCAGACGCTCGGCCGGTTTCGCGGAGGAAAGCTGCTGGTCATGCTCAATCGCGATGAATACTGGCAATGCGCCCATGTGATTCCCAAGGGTGGGTTCGATGAGATCCAGAAAAAAGGCCTGCCGGCATTTCGCGAATCTCTCGCAACTGTCGCGCCATTTCTGCGTGATCGACTCAACGAATTGAAGAGCTGGGATGACATCAAACTATTAACAGTTGCGGTCGATCATTTGCGGCAATGGTCGCGCACAGGCCTGCTGTGTATTGGGGACGCCGCTCATGCGATGTCGCCCATCGGCGGCGTAGGTATTAATCTGGCCGTTCAGGATGCCGTCGCCGCAGCGAACATTCTCGCGGAACCATTATTGCGCGGCGCAGTCACTGACGCCGTTCTACAAAAGGTCCAGCGGCGACGCGAATTTCCTACCCGGATGATTCAACGTTTGCAGGTATTCGCACACAAGCGGTTTATTGGCCCGTCTTTAAATAAAACTGCCCCGCTCCGTAAGCTCCCTCTGCCGCTAAGACTGCTGCAACAATTTCCGGTGTTGCGAAGAATCCCGGCACGCGTAGTCGGCATGGGTTTCCGTCCGGAACACGTGCATATACCCGATGCCAGGGTCACTGCGATGAAAGCTAATACGGCCCGATGAT
>DATBAX010000093.1:0-20284 GCA_036271275.1 Terriglobales bacterium | reverse complement strand
GGGCCTTTCCGTTCCGGGTTTTGATGAAGGGGCTGCGATTGCCAGCAGTGTCGTCGCAAATGTTCAGGCACAAGAAGCGAATATTCTTGCGTCGCCGGTATCGGGGCAGGCGGCTCAGGCGGCCATTCAGGCGATAGCGGCGAATCCGACGCCCGCCATTGTGAATGATCCTTTATGGGCAAGAAATGCGGCCGCGCAGGACGCATCCATTAGCATTACCAGTGCCCTGATCGCCCAGGCAGCTCTGGACAAGGGGCTGCGGTTTTCCACCAGTCTGGCGAATGGCATGGACGCAATGGATTCGCTTCGCGCGTTGGTTCACAGCCAGGAAAAACTTCCGGGACGAAAAGTTGTTCTTTACTTGGCCGATGGACTCCTTTTTCCGGTCAACCGCAGGGATGTTGTAGATAGCTTAATTAGTTATGCCAATCGTTCAGGAGTGACGTTTTACACGGTGGACACGCGCGGTTTGACTGCCGGCGATCCTCTCGTCGAATCGCTCGCATCGCTGAATCGCGCCGGGGCAGAAAGTGTCGCGCAAGGAGCAAATCCGCGCGCCGGCCATCTCGAGGATGACGATGTCCAACTCTCCGCCGTTTCCAATCGCCAGATGGCCATGAAGGAACTGGCTGAGTCTACGGGCGGCTTCGCCGTCACCGATACTAACGAAATCGCCATTCCGATGAAACGTATGATGGAGGACATCCGCACGCACTATGAGCTGGCGTATTCTCCGACGTCAACGGATTACGACGGGCATTTTCGCAAGATCGAGGTCAAGATATTACGTCCCAAAGTCACCATACAGACCCGAAAAGGCTACTATGCGCTGCCGGAACTGAACGGCGGAGCCCTTCAGCCCTTTGAATTGGTCGCACTGAATGCGATCAATACACCATCGGCGCAAGGGGCGCTTCCTTATCAGGTAGATCTGTTGAATTTTCGGCCGAAACAAAACGCCGTCGATTATGAAATGGCGTTTGAAGTGCCGATATCCGGATTAAAAATTACCGCGAACTCGCAAACTGGAAAGAGCCGGGTGCAGGCTTCTTTACTGGCGCTGATTCACAATGAAAAGGGCGATGTAGTGGCTAAAGTAAGCCGCGAACTTGCTCGTGAGGTTTCGACCGCTGACTTGGGGCAACTCGGGAATGACAAAATTCTTTATGCGGAACCGGTGGAACTGGCGGCGGGCCACTATGTGATCGATACCGCCGTGACCGATGTGCTGGCGGGAAAGACCGCGGTCAGACGCATTTCAGTTTTCGTGAGTCCTGGAAAAAACCTTGGGTTGAGTTCGCTGGAAGTAGTCAGGCATTTCGAGCCGAAGGCAGGGCCGCGCGATCTTCTGGATCCGTTCGAACTTGGTGGAGGACGGATTACACCAACCCTTGCGGACTCCGTGGCTTCAGGCAAGCCTTTAGCGCTTTACTTTGTCGTGTACCCTTCGCAGATTCACGCCGGGGAAAATCCCAAAGTCACCATGGAATTGTTCAGGGATGGCAAGAAGGTAGCACAGCAAGCTCTGGATTTGCCGAAGCCAGAAGCGGACGGTTCGATCCAGGTGCTGTTACAGGTATCGCCTGATCCGGGGCAGTGCGACATTCACATTGTGGCGCAGCAGGGCCAGTTGGTCGCGGAATCAAACCGGTCCTTAAAGATTCAATAAGGAACGGAGAGTAAATTAAGACATTGATCGAAACCTGCGTGCGCCGTTGAACCGGGCAGAGACTTAGGCTGCGTCGTCCTCGATTTTTATGCGCAGGGACTTGAGGAATTTCAGGTCTTGATCGCTGATATTCAGTTGGGGATTGCTGCTCAGCGTAGTTACCAAAGAAGTCTTGTCGGCGGTCTTGTCCCCAGGCTTGCTGACCCCGATGGTAGCTTCCAGCACCAGGAAGATGTCGTATCCCCCGTCTTTGATACGGGAAACTACTTCGGCAATCTGCTCGGAGTCGGCCAGGGACTCATTGATCGCCTCGCCTAACTCCTTCATTAATTGCTTCAATTGCTGGTCCACGTACCCCCCTTGGTATGCGGGCTTTCCGTGCCTATTGCTTCCCTACTTAGCAATTAGATGCGAAAAAGCGAATGACGGTTCAGGGCCATATCTTCTACGCGCGATCATTGTAAACCCGAACACTGTTAAAATCGATGCCGATGTTTAACTTCTCCAACGCCCGGAAAATAGGGACGATGGCACGGGCGGCTGCCAAGCACGCCGGGCGCACTCGCACCGGCAACGCCTTTTTAAGTGGCATGCGCGCCACCGCAAGCCATTTTGGACGCGTACTACACCAGCTTTGGCTGGAAGTTACCGGCTTTGTTTTCCTGATCCTGGCAGTTTTTGGGGCTTCGGCGATATTTCGCGAATATGTGAAATTTCGGGCTGGTGAGACGACTTCCGGTCACGTTTGGATTGCAGTCGGTTTCACTCTGATGTTTGGATGGTTTGGGATTAGTTCGTTTTGGCGGGTGTGGCGAAAAGGGTAAAACATCTTGGATTTTGGGTGGCGCGGTCGCTTCAGTGCCTGAATACTCAGCGGAGTTTTCATGCATTGTTAAAAGCTCGAACCACCAAGGACACGAAGTGACACAAAGGAAATCCGACAGTCCCGCCGGTCCGCTGACTTCGTCCAATATTCCAGTCCAACCGCTTTATACTTCTGCCGATCTCGAAGGTCGAAACGAAGACGCTGAAATCGGCTATCCCGGCGACTTTCCCTACACTCGGGGCGTTCAGCCAACCATGTATCGAGGACGCCTCTGGACCATGCGCCAGTACGCCGGCATGGGCGACGCCGAGGAATCCAATAAGCGCTACAAATATTTACTCGCCAACGGCACCACTGGACTTTCGGTTGCATTCGATCTGCCTACGCAAATTGGACTGGATTCCGATAATCCTCTGGCCATGGGTGAAGTGGGCAAAGTCGGCGTCGCCATCGATTCCATTGAAGACATGCAGCGGCTCTTCGACGGCATTGAGCTGACTAAGATTTCGACCTCAATGACTATCAATGCGACTGCTGCGATCCTGTTGGCTTTATATGTTGCCGTCGCTCGCAGGCAGGGCGCGGATATTGGCAAGCTTTCCGGCACGGTGCAAAACGATGTGCTTAAGGAATACATTTCGCGGGGAACATATATTTATCCGCCACAACAGGCAATGCGCATCATTACAGATTTGTTCGCCTGGGCAAACGACAATGTTCCTGAGTGGAACACGATTTCGATTTCCGGCTATCACATGCGCGAGGCCGGATCGACTGCCGTGCAGGAAGTTGCATTCACTCTGGCCAACGGCATCGCCTACGTGCAAGGCGCGATCGATGCCGGACTCGACGTCGATAAATTTGGACCGAGGCTCTCGTTCTTCTTCAACGCGCACAATAATTTTCTGGAAGAAGTCGCCAAGTTCCGTGCTGCTCGCCGCATGTGGGCGCACATTATGCGGGACCATTTCAAGGCGAAGAATCCGCGTTCCTGGATGCTGCGCTTCCATACGCAAACAGCAGGATCGACGCTCACCGCGCAGCAGCCGGAAAACAATATTGTTCGTACCGCGATTCAAGCCATGGCCGCGGTTCTCGGCGGGACGCAGTCTCTACATACCAACGGATACGACGAAGCTCTTGCTCTGCCAACCGAACAAGCGGCGCGCATTGCTTTGCGAACCCAGCAGATTGTCGCCTTCGAATCGGGCGCGCCGCAGACCGTCGATCCTTTAGCGGGGTCTTACTACATTGAATCGCTGACGAACGAAATCGAAAAGCGGGCGCAGGAATATCTCGACAAGATCGCGGCTCTCGGCGGCATGATTAAAGCGTTGGAACGTGGATACGTGCAGCAGGAAATCCAGAACGCCGCGTATGAGTATCAACAAAAAGTCGATCGTGAAGAAGCGATCGTGGTCGGAGTAAACCGCTTCACCGTGGGCGAAGAGAAGCCGATCCCGACGCAGCGCATCGACGAATCACTGGAAAGAAAACAGGTGGAGCGGCTGCGAGCATTACGGGAACGTCGTGATAACAAACTTTGGCAGAATTCCTTGAAGAAACTCGACGAAGCCGCGCGCTTGGGTGCGAACCTTATGCCGCATATCGTCGCTGCAGTGGACGCGTACGGAACAGTCGGCGAAATTTCCGATACGCTCAGGAAAGTTTTTGGAGAGTACAAAGAAGCAGTGGTGATTTAGGAGCGATCGCATCAGGTCCACAACCCTTTAAAAGTTGTAGCGATTAAAACTAATCGGAAACTTTATAGTCGCAGGCTTCGCGGCAGGGTTGGCAATAGTACAAACCGTCTTCGCACAAACGAACTTCCATCAGCGATTGGCAGAGGCAGCAATATTTTTCGCAATCGCAACGGCTCTCGTTCATCTCACATTGCATGCAGCGGTATTTTTTGCCGGTACTGATGCTCATATGCGAACTTTACCGCGAGCGGGCGGCAGGGGAAAGTGCCCATGGTAACCGGGAGAAAACCGGTCTCAGGTCGCAGGTCTCGCGTGCCCGGAAATCGATTCCCGCGACCTGAGACCGGACACCTGTAACCTGCGACCTGGCAGCGGTTGAAGCGCGAACCACACACATGTTAGGGTTAATAAGTCTCACCATTTCCCATCCATTATTGAGGTTTTCATTGCCCGCTGTTGAGGCGACCACACCGACTATTCGCAAGACCGCGCTTAATGGCGTTCATCGCCAGATGGGCGCGAAGATGGTCGAATTTAATGGTTGGGACATGCCCGTGGAATATCCCTCGGCCGGCGGGATCATGGCCGAGCACAATGCGGTGCGCACCGGCGTGGGAATTTTCGACGTCAGCCACATGGGCGACATTCGGCTGACTGGCCCCGAGGCGCTGGCCGCCGTCCAGCATATTTCGATGAACGACGCTTCCCGGCTCGCAGTCGGCCAGGCGCAATATTCGGCCTTGTTGTATCCGCAGGGAACATTTGTTGACGACGTGATTGTGCATCGACTTGGTGACGACGACTATTTGCTGGTCATTAACGCCGGTACCCGCGAAAAAGATTTCAATTGGGTGCGCGACAATACCCGCCAGTTCAACTGCAAGTTGGAAGATCTTTCCGACAATTTTACGCAGATCGCGATCCAGGGGCCGAAAGGCGTCAATCTGCTGCAAAAGCTGACGGATGCGAATCTCTCGGCGGTAAAGTTTTATTGGGTGACGCGTGGGACGGTCTGTGGCCTGAAAAATGTTTTGATCGCCCGCACCGGTTATACCGCCGAAGACGGATTCGAAATCTATATTCCTGCCGACGAAGCTACCAGCGCCAAAGTATGGAACGAAATTCTCGAGGCGGGCAAGGAATTCGGGGTCGTGCCCTGCGGGCTGGGCTCGCGGAATACTTTGCGGCTCGAAGGCAGTCTTTCGCTCTATGGCCACGAGATTTCCGATACGATTAATGTCTGGGAAGCCGGACTCGATCGCTTCTGCAAGATGGAGAAGCTAGACTTCATCGGCCATGCGGCGCTCTCAAAAGCGAAGGCTGACGGGCTCAAGAAAATTTTGGTCGGACTGGAAATGGTCGAACGCGGGATCGCTCGTGATGAATACAAAGTTCTCGACGACGGCGGCCGCGAGATTGGCTACGTTACCAGCGGATCACCGGCACCGTTTCTGAAAAAGAATATTGCCATGGCCTACGTACCGCCGGAGTTTGCGACGGTGGGTTCGACAGTCAAAGTCGAGATCCGCGGCCAGGGTGTGAAGGCACAGGTAGTGCCGACGCCGTTTTATAGGCGTCCGAGAAAAATTTAACCAAAGGGATTTTAGAGCTAGAAGCTTAGGAGCTACGACTTACATGCCCTATCCAACCGATTTCAAGTACACCAAAGAGCACGAGTGGATCAAATCCGACGGCAAGAGCGCAAGTATCGGCATCACCAGCTACGCGCAAGGCTCACTCGGCGACATCGTTTTCGTCGAGCTGCCTAAGACTGGTTCCGAGATCACGAAGGGCAAGACATTCGGCAGCGTGGAATCGGTGAAAGCCGTTTCTGATTTGTACGCGCCGGCGTCTGGGACGGTCACGGATGTGAACGGCGAACTCAACACTGCGCCGGAAAAGATCAACGAGGATGCTCACAGTGCGTGGCTGATGAAAATCACGCTGAAAGATCCGAGTGAGTTGAATTCCCTGCTTTCGGCTGCGGACTATGAAAAGTTTGTCGCGGAAGAGGGCGCGAAGTAAAGCTTAAAGCATAAAGGACAGTAAGTATCACGAAGGAATCCTTGGTGAATTTTCGTGACCTGGTGGTTTAAGCCCTGATTTTGGCGGCCACAATCAAATTGGCATCGAAGTACATCTAATTCCTATGCGCTATTTACCTAAATCTGATGCCGATCGCGAAGCCATGCTCAAGTCGATCGGCGCGCGATCTATCGATGATTTGTTCGCGCCCATCCCTGCGGAATACCGCCTGCAGCGCGATCTAAAAATTCCGCGGCAGATGGCCGAATCTGAAATCGTCGATTGGTTTCGCGAACGTTCCCGCGAGAACGGCGACGGACACGCAACGTTTCTGGGCGCCGGCGCTTATTATCACTATCGCCCGGTCATCATTGATTCGCTTATTTCTCGTGGCGAGTTTCTGACCGCCTACACGCCCTACCAGGCGGAAGTTTCGCAAGGCACGCTACAGTCAATCTTTGAATTCCAAACAATGATCTGCGAGCTGACCGGAATGGAAGTGGCCAACGCTTCCATGTACGACGGTTCCACCGCCGCCGCCGAAGCCGTGATGATGGCTGTCCGTCTCACCGGACGCCGCTCGGTGTTGATCGGTCGTAGCGTACATCCGGAATATCGGGAAGTGTTGTCGACCTACGCGCATCATCAGGGACTGCCACTCGCCACGATTCCATTTACCGACAATGCGCGCCTCGATCTGAAAGCGCTGGAAAAATCCATCACCCCAGAAACTGCTTGCGTCCTGATCCAGTCGCCGAATTTCTTTGGAACGATTGAAGATGTCGACGCCATAGCAGAGATCGCTCATAAGAATGGTGCGATGCTGGTTGTGTCCATCGCCGAAGCTGTTTCTCTCGGAATTGTCGAGCCGCCGCGCCAGGCCGACGTGATCGCCATGGAGGCTCAATCCTTTGGCGTTCCACTCGGATTCGGTGGTCCTTACTGCGGAGTGATTGCCACCCGCGACAAATTTGTCCGCCAAATGCCCGGCCGGCTGGTCGGCGAAACCAAAGACCACAACGGTAAGCGCGGCTTCGTGCTGACATTAGCAACGCGTGAGCAGCACATCCGGCGCGAGAAGGCGACTTCCAACATCTGCACCAATCAGGCGCTCATCGCCTTGATGGTAAATATTTTCATGACGATCTACGGCAAAGTTGGATTGCGGGAACTCGCAAAACAGAATCTCGCCAAGACCACTTACGCCGCTCAACAATTCGGCAAGCATGCGAAGGTGCTGTTCTCCGGCGCTCCGCGCTTCAACGAATTCGTCGTCCAGACCAGCGAAGATCCTTACGCCATCAATAGCCGGATTCTTGGACACAAGATCGTCGGCGGCCTTCCACTGAAGAAGTTTTATCCGGAGCTGGGGAATGCGTCATTGTGGTGCTGCACGGAAATGACCACGCGCAGTTCGATCGACACCGCTGTGGGATTGGTGGCCGAGAGCGAGCGCTCGGTGAAATCCGCAAAAGAAGAAGTGGAAGAGGTGGCTCGATGAAACACATGACCCGCAAAGCCACTCGCCACATCAGTCAAAACGAAGGCTTGATCTTCGAGAAATCGTCTCCGGGGAAAGCCGCGTGGAGACTGCCGCCACTCGATGTGCCTGAAGTGGACGCTGCTTCTCTCTTAGGCGCGTCCGAAAGAAAAGATCTGGGGAATTTGCCCGAAGTCAGCGAGATCGAAATCATTCGCCACTTCACCCGTCTTTCCACGTGGAACTACGCCATCGATCTTGGCATGTACCCGCTCGGTTCTTGCACCATGAAGTACAACCCGCGAGTAAACGAAGTCGTGGCCCGTTTGGACGGTCTGGCGAATGCCCATCCGTACCAGCCGGAAAAGATATCGCAGGGCGCAATGCGAATCATGCAGTCTTTGAGCGATTGCCTACTCGAAATCACCGGCATGGACGCCATCACGCTGCAACCCGCCGCCGGCGCCCACGGCGAACTGACCGGTCTTTTGATGGTGCGCGCCTATCATGAGTCAAAAGGTTCGCCGCGGAAGAAGATTCTGATTCCCGACTCCGCTCATGGCACCAATCCCGCTACAGCAGCGATGGTCGGCTACGCAGTTGAAAATCTGAAATCGAACTCCGCCGGGATGGTGGATGTCGCTGCGCTTGAATCGCAGATGAATGAAGACGTCGCTGCCCTTATGTTAACCAATCCCAACACTTTGGGCGTCTTCGAGCAGGAGATCCACAAGATCGCCGACATCATGCACGCCAAGGGCGGCCTGCTCTACATGGACGGCGCCAACATGAACGCGTTGGTCGGCAAAGTTCGTCCCGGCGACTTCGGCGTCGACTTGATGCACCTAAATTTGCACAAAACTTTTTCCACTCCGCACGGCGGTGGTGGTCCGGGGTCAGGCCCGGTCGCGATCAAGAAAATTCTCGAACCGTTTTTACCGACACCGGTCGTGATCACCAAATCCGACGGCACGCTGGCTTTTGAATACAATCGGCCGCAAACTGTCGGACGGGTACGCGGATTTTACGGAAACTTCGGGATGTTCGTCCGCGCGCTGGCGTACATTCTCGCCAATGGCCCAGACGGCCTGCGACAAACCACCGAAGACGCCGTACTCAACGCCAATTACATCCGCAAAGGGTTGGAAGGTGTTTACGATCTGCCTTATTCCACACCAAGCATGCACGAGGTCGTATTCAGCGATAAGATTCAGGCAAAAAAAGGCGTGAAGACGATGGACCTTGCCAAACGCCTCATCGACTACGGATTCCATCCTTACACGACGGCTTTTCCGCTCATCGTCCCCGGCGCTTTGATGATTGAACCGACGGAAAGCGAATCCAAGGAAGAAATGGATTTGTTCATCGAGTCCATGAAGTCGATTGCCGAGGAAGTCGAAGAAGATCCACAAATGGTATTGGACGCGCCGCACAACACCCGCGTTTCGCGCCTGGACGAAGTGCTCGCAGCGCGAAAACCCGTGCTGCGCTGGAAGCCATCCACGGCGGAACCAGTAAAGTAGCGCGAAACTTCCGTACTATTCTCGCTGGCCGGCATCCGTGATTAAATTCTTCTGTGTCTGGACGAGTCACTGATCCGCCGCGCCCCACGGCTGGTGCAAACCTGTTCGCTTCTCCACAAAAACGCAATCTGGTCTTTGGTCTCCTCCTCGTGGTTGCGACGCTCGCGCTGTATAACCCGGTGAGCCGCCATGCGTTTCTGAATTACGATGACGATCGCTACGTCACAGAAAATCTGCACGTCAGGGCTGGCTTACATTGGGAAACGGTCCAATGGGCATTCACTACTTTCGATCAGGCCAATTGGCATCCCCTAACCTGGCTTTCGCATGCGCTCGATTGCCAACTATTCCATCTCAATCCGGCGGGCCATCACTACACGAATGTTCTGCTTCACGCCTGCAATGTATTGCTGCTCTTTTTTTTGTTGAGACGATCCACGGGTCTTACTGGCCCGAGCTTGATGGTCGCGGCGCTCTTTGCATTGCATCCGGTTAACGTCGAATCCGTGGCATGGGTTGCGGAACGCAAGAACCTGCTCAGCATGTTCTTTTTCCTGCTTGCGCTGGGAGCGTACGGAAACTACGCGCGGAAACCTTCCGTGGCCCGTTATCTTGCCATTGCTCTCTGTTTCGCGCTAGGCCTGATGGCCAAACCGCAAGTGATCACATTCCCCTTTGTTTTGCTTCTTTGGGATTATTGGCCGTTGGGACGGATGTTTGGCGCCTCAATTTCAGGCTTCCAAAAACTGCCGGTAAAACCTATCTCGTGGTTGATTTTAGAAAAGCTGCCCCTGATGGCTCTTTCAGTGGTCAGCGCGATTGTCACGGTTCGGGCGCAAACAGCCGGAGGCGCGGTTGGTTCTGTGGAGGAATATCCATTCTCGTCTCGCCTGGAGAATGCTGCCGTTGCTTATGCGCGCTACGTCGGGAAAGCATTCTGGCCTTCGAAACTTTCGGCCATGTATCCGCATCCGGTGAATTCCCTGGCGACTTGGCAAATACTCGCCGCATTTCTTTTCCTGCTGGCAGTCACCGTACTGATAATTATCTTTCGGCGAAAACGCTACCTAGTGGTGGGATGGCTGTGGTTTCTGGGCACGCTGGTTCCCATGATCGGCCTGGTACAAGTTGGCTCTCAGGCTATGGCGGATCGGTACGCCTATCTCCCCTTCGTCGGACTGTTCATTATGATTTGCTGGGGCTTTGCGGATTGGGCAGCAGGACGCCATATTTCGCAAATCACTCTGATCGTTCCCAGCCTGGCGGTGTTGCTGGCATTGGCGGTCGTTTCTCATCGCACAATCGGATATTGGAATGACGACCTGACTCTCTGGTCCCATGCGCTGGACGTCACCCATCGAAATGTTTTCGCCGAAGATAGCATGGGGGGCGCATTGGTGAATGCCGGACGGATCGAAGAAGCCATCGGATATTTTCGCAACGCCGTGGAAATCAATCCTCGCGATCCGCTCGGCCATTTCAACATCGGCGCCTACGAACAGCAGCACGGACAATTACAGAATGCGATTGAACAGTATCAAACGGTCTTGGTTCTTACGTCCGACAGTGGTCTCCGGAGCCGGGCCTTGGGAAACGCCGGGTCAGCTTATCGCCATATGGGAGACGCAATCCAGGCAAAACAAAATTATGAAGAAGCGCTTCGCCTGTCCCCGGACCAGGGAATGTCTTTGATTGGATTGGGACTTCTGGCTCAGAAAAGTGGCGACTTGCCAGAAGCCATTAGCCAGTATTCTCACGCTGTGTCAGTCCAGCCCAGTGCGGAAGGTTATCTTCTGTTGGTGAATGCCCTGAAACAGAGTGGCCGGGGCGGAGAAGCTCAGGCCGCCATTGAGGAAGCGAAGCGGCTGTCACAGAATTTCGAGCAGGCACAGCAAAACGCAGACGAACTTCTTGCTCAATAAACTTGTTTTCATCTTCCTTCGTTGGAACCCGATTCGATATCGGCCAATAAAATTGCCGTCTTATAATTACGACACTCAGGAAGTCATCGATTGTCCGTTTCCATGACGAAAGAAAAAAAAACCGAAGCGGCTCCAGCAGATTCTTCTCTATTCACTTCGCCGGAAAAGCGGCCTGTCGTCCTCTGTCTGCTGCTCGTGGTTGCAACACTCGCGTTGTACAACTCGGTCAGCCATTTTCCTTTCGTCAATTTCGACGACAATCATTACGTAACCGAAAACCTGCACGTTCGCGCCGGCCTGACGTGGAACACGATCACCTGGGCTTTTGGGTCCCTCGAAGAATACAACTGGCATCCACTGACCTGGATTTCGCATGCACTGGATTGCCAGCTCTTTGGATTGAACCCCGCAGGACATCACTATACGAACGTGCTGTTGCACGCGATCAATGCGGTGTTGCTGTTCTTACTATTACAAAGAGCAACTGGATTTACCTGGCGCAGCCTGATGGTCGCCGCGCTTTTTGCGTTGCATCCCATCAACGTGGAATCGGTGGCGTGGATCTCAGAACGTAAGAATGTCCTGAGCATGTTGTTTTTCTTGCTCGCGCTGGGCACTTACGGTTGGTACGTCCGCAAGCCAGGAATCGGTCGTTATGTAACTGTCGCAGCCCTGTTCGCTTTGGGCTTAATGGCCAAGCCGCAGATCATTACGTTTCCTTTTGTTCTGCTGTTATGCGATTACTGGCCGTTGGGCCGGATGGGACCTGCTCTATCGGGAAAACAAATGGCTCGCCGTTCTTTCCCGTGGCTTGTCCTGGAAAAGTTGCCATTGCTGCTGATGTCCGCAGCGAGTGCGATGATTACCATGAAAGCGCAGAGCACTGGCCGGGCGGTTTATTCTCTCGCCGACGTTTCTCTTTCCATCCGTCTGGAAAACGCTGTGGTTGCCTATGCGCGGTATGTGGGAAAAGCGTTTTGGCCGTCGAACCTCTGCGTGTTATATCCGCACCCGTTGGGATCTCTGACGACATTGCAGGTGATTGGCGCATTTCTGTTTTTGGGGACGGTCACAATTGTCGTTTTCTTAGCAAGATCGCAGCGCTATCTGGTGGTGGGATGGTTGTGGTTCCTGGGAACACTCGTCCCGATGATCGGATTGGTACAGGTCGGTGATCAGGCTTTGGCAGACCGATACGCATATCTTTCGTTCATCGGATTATTTGTGATGGTCTGTTGGAGTGTGACGGACTGGTCTCTAAAAGGTGCGGCTCCGATTCGATGGACGGTAAGTGTGGGTGCATTTGTGGCCTTGCTGGCTCTAGCAGTGGTGGCGCATCGTCAAATCGGTTACTGGGCGGGCGATGTCGCTTTGTGGTCGCGAGTAGTTGAAGTCACAGTTCCGAATCCCCTGACCCAGGACAATCTTGGTGATGCATTGATTCGAGACAACAGGATCGACGAAGCAATTCCGCATTTTCAGGCGGCATTGCAAATGAATCCTGCCGATGTTGTTGCCCATATCGATGTCGCCACTTATCAGCAGACGCAAGGACAGATGCAGCAGGCAATTCAGGGATACCAGATGGCTCTGCGGACCCCGATGGATCGAAGGCTGCGCACCAAGGCGTTAAGTAATTTGGCGTCGGCTTATTGCAAACTCGGAGATTACAAACGTGGGCAGGAAAGCTACGAGGCCGCTCTGCAAGCTGATCCTGAAAACCTGAGCGCCTTGCTTGGACTCGGACTTCTCGGGAGGAAAACGGGAAATGCACAACAAGCTGTAGTCGCATTCTCCAGGCTCGTGGCTTTACAACCTGCCGACGTGGGCTTTGTGTTACTGGCGGGCGCCCTGGAACAAAATGGCCGCCCGGAAGAAGCCCAGGCGGCCAAGGAGAGAGCTAAACAACTATCGCAAAACATCGATCAGGCAAACGAAGCCGCTAGTCACCTTCTCGCTCAATAAGCTATTTTTCGCCGACCATGACCGACGCCTCGGTATTTTCCCAACTCATCCCGAGAGTGCAGCCCTTACCCATTTGATCAAATGCAATAGTGAAGTTTTCAACCGGTGCTGAGGTCTTGGAAGTTTTCATCTCCACACGGGTCAAATCTTTTGATTCTCCGGGATAATCCGTTCCCCATTCGCCAGTTCCCTTGCTGATGACCAGTGACCATTTGTCCGCGGAGGGAATCGCGAAAATTGTGTAGTTTCCTGCCGGAACATCTTTTCCGCCGACTTTCAGATCAGCCGTGGTAACAAAAGTTGTGGCTTCATTCGCACCGGCACGCCATACTTTGCCGAAAGGAACCAGGTCGCCAAAAACCTTGCGGCCCTTAGCCCGCGGGCTGGAATAATCAATGGTGACGGTCTTCCCATCCGGCAATTTACATTCCGCCTGAGCGGGAGGGCTGGGACGTTTACTTTTGTCATCTTGCGCAAAAGCGGTTGTACATACGGCGACGGCGAGAACAATCGAAGTCACAACGGCAAATCGTTTCTGCATGGTTTCTCCTTAAGAATAAGCACTTGGCAATTAGCAATTAGCATTTGGCCAACGATGGTCGGTGACTTTGCACTTTGAACTCCGGAACTACCGCTCAAGAGCCAAGTGCTAAGCGCCAATTGCTAAATGCTAAATGCTTTGACGAACCATCCACACTCGCGATAGCAGGGCCGAGCAATTATGCCCCATGCAAGGCGAACAGTACAATCTATCCATGGCCGTTTTCGATGAGAAACACGAAGAACTCGATCATTACGAAACCATGATGGGTGTCCCGCGCGGACGTCTCGCCGTCACCATGGACATGATTACCGACGCGATGGCGCTGGTGGGTCAGCATGGCGTCTATTGTCAAAGCCAGCGCTGGCCGGGCAAGCCGGTCATGGACATCCAAATTGTGATGAAAAGTTTGACCGACGCGAAAGAACTGATTCAGAGCGTGATGGAAGAATTGAAAAACCGCAATTAGCCATTGGCAATTGGTAATTTTCCGAGACGCCGCGTGGCGACAAATTGGCAATTCGCCAACTTCCGGATCTCTTGCAAACTATCTGACTCCGTTTATCATTCCACCCAGACATGGATGCCACCGACCCTCAGCAATCGCAGAGACTACAAGAGCGCTATGCCTTGATGACCGCCGATGAACTCCAGGCCGTCGCCGACTGCGGTTATGAACTGACCGAGATCGCGCGGCAAATGCTGTACTCGGAGATCCGTCAGCGTGGTTTTGATATTCGAATCAAGCTCAAGCCCGATACCCCAGAAGAGCCAGTGATCGACGTATCAGCAGACGGCTTCGACCCGGCAAGCCTGGATTTGGTTGATACGGGCCGAGTGTGGACCCGGGAAGACGCGATTCGTACGAAGCGCATCCTCAATAGTGCCGGCATTCCCTGCTACCTGGGTCAAAATAATCTGGAGCACGCAATCACATTCAATATTAATTTCGACAAAGGAGTTCCTGTCAAGGTTCGATACATCGATCGGTTCCGGGCGTTCCAAACGCTGAACGAATGTTTGCCGCCGGACCCAGAAGAATCTTTGCCATTTACAGGTAGGGACCTTCAATGTCCCAAATGCCATTCCGCGGACATTGTATTTCTAAATCTCGAGTCCGAAAAAGGCGCACATTCAGACCTCGAGTCAACCTTGCACTGGAGTTGTGACGTCTGCGGACACAAGTGGAAGGACGAAGGCATACAGCAACAAAGTTGATTTTGAGATTTCAGCCTGAGAATTGCGGACTTGAGACAGTTGACCTCATAGGTTTTTAGATCAGCAATCTGAAATTGCATTTTCCCTAAGGTTTCACCGTAATCATCACCACGCCATGTGATGGAACCATTGCCGAAAAATTTCCGGTGAATTTCCCCAGATCTTTGTGTTGCCATAGATCGCGAACGGTGGCGCTGAAGTGGTCCGGATAACCCAGGGCATCCCAGCCAACACCGATTTTCAGCTCGGCACTACTGCGATTGAAAAGAATGACTGCGCGATTCCCACCTTGCAAGGGTCTCGCCCACACTTCCAGATCGCCATCTTTCACAATTCGTTTACCTTCGCTGCCGAGAGGATCCTGATCGACTGCGATCACTTCTTTGTTGGTCAAAATATCGTGGATCTCCGGGTTCATATCGCGCAAATCGTTGCCTGCAATTAGCGGCGCAGCGAGCATGGCCCACATGCTGAAGTGAGAACGATATTCCTCGGTGGTCATGCCGCCATTTCCAACTTCAAGCATGTCGGGATCGTTCCAGTGACCGGGGCCGGCGAACGACTCGATGCCCACTTGCTGGTCCACTATTGCCAGCACGCCGTTCGAGCAGCAACTTCCGTCCGGCCATTTCTTGCTCTCGCCCCAGCGGTCTTGAATGTCACCAGTGCTGCGCCACAGGTTGCCACCGACTTCCTTGCCCCAAAGCCACGGCTTGGCGGTTCCCCACTCGCAGATGCTTAAAACAATCGGCCGGCCACTCGCGTCCAAAGCATGGCGAATATTTGCGTACGAAGATTTTGCCTCTTGCGTGGTGGTGCTGCACCAATCGTATTTCAGATAATCCACACCCCAGGCAGCGTACTTGAGCGCATCTTGATATTCATGGCCAAGGCCACCGGGCCGGCCAGCGCAGGTTTTCGAGCCGGCATCGGAATAAATTCCAAACTTCAGTCCCAGAGAGTGCACATAGTCCGCAAGCGCTTTGATGCCAGAAGGAAAATGCTGCGGATCAGGAACGATGTTGCCGTCCTGATCGCGGCTGACCTGCCAGCAATCGTCGATGACGACATACTGATATCCCGCATCTTTCATGCCGGATTTCACCATGCCTTCGGCCATCCCTTTAATCATGTCCTCACTCACGTTGCAGCCAAATTTGTTCCAAGAGTTCCATCCCATGGGCGGAGTAAGCGCGAGATTGTTGGATGGAGAGTTTGCTTCCTGCGCAAGAGCAGCAAGTGAAAACAGCAGAGTGGCGGCGAGCAGCGTCGTAATAATTGTTTTCATATTAAAGGTGAACGATTGTCCCGATAGTTGTACCAGAGAGCATGGCAAACGCGAAAGGAGGAAAGCCTGGAGTCGACGCCGCCGATTGACAATCGTCAGCTACCGCTCTACCTTTCCATTGATCCAGAATATGAGGAGGCGCATTTCGTGAACAGAACCCTCGCCCCGCTAGTGGCGTTAAACGTAGGCATCCTCCTCGGCAGCGTCGGACTGCCCCAGCTCTGGGCCCAAAGCGATAGTTCCGTTGGCACCTTCCAGAGTCACGGCGACGTTGGCACAGTACTTCACCCCGGCTCCGCAGACTTCGACGCGTCCAAAAAGATTTACACCCTCACTGGCAGCGGGGAGAATATGTGGTTTGCCTCCGACGCCTTTCAATTTGTCTGGAAGAAGATTTTCGGCGATGTGACTCTCACCGCCGACATCAGCTTTCTGGGAACAGGTGGCAATGAGCATCGCAAGGCCGCCTTGATGTTCCGTCAAAGTCTCGATGCAAGTTCTCCCTACGTCGACATCGCGCGACATGGCAATGGCATGACCGCGCTGCAATTCCGCACCGAGACAGGCGCGCTCACCCATGAAATTATTTCGGAAATTTCCGCGCCCAAGCGGCTTCGCATCGTCAAGCGCGGCGACTATGTTTACATGTCGCTGGCCGGTGACGATGGTGTCCTGCGTGTGGCTGGCGGCTGGCTGCGAATCCCGCTTCAGGGGCAGTTCTACGCCGGAATCGGCGTCTGCTCGCACGATAAAGATGTGATCGAAAAGGCAGAATTTTCGAATGTCGATCTAGCGACAGCCCCCGCGTCGACTGGCCCCGCGACACTTTACAGCACGCTCGAACGAGTGGGGATTTCGTCCACCGATCGCCAGGTAGTTTACAGCGCACCAGGACGTTTCGAAGCCCCAAACTGGACCCGTGATGGCCAGGCTTTTCTATTCAATCGCAAAGGCCGCATCGAGCGGATTCCAGTGACTGGCGGAAAACCTGAAGTTATTGATACCGGCCTCGCCACGAACTGCAACAACGATCACGGCATTTCGCCCGACAGCACGCAACTCGCCATCAGCGATAATTCTCAAGAAAAGCACGACTCCCTCGTCTACATCGTGCCCGTCGGCGGAGGCGCGGCGCGGCGTATCACTCAAAACTCACCTTCTTATTGGCACGGCTGGTCTCCGGATGGAAAGACACTCGCTTTCGTCGGCCAACGCAATGGCGATTTTGATATTTATACCCTGCCAGTCGAAGGAGGAAGTACAGAAACGCGTCTCACGGCGGCCAAGGGATTGGATGATGGCCCGGAATATTCTCCAGATGGAAAATACATTTACTTCAACTCCGAACGCACCGGAACCATGCAGATTTGGCGCATGCATGCCGATGGCAGCGAACAAGAGCAGGTCTTTTCGGATGACAACAACAACTGGTTCCCACACATCTCGCCCGACGGACAGTGGATGGTATTTCTCACCTACGACAAGAGTGTCACGGGGCATCCAGAAAACAAAGACGTCATGCTGCGTGTGATGTCGCTGAGTGATAAGAAAATCAAAGTCTTAGCTAATCTCTTCGGCGGCCAGGGCACCATCAATGTTCCATCATGGTCACCCGATAGCAAGCAGGTGGCATTCGTGAGTTACCAGTTGGTGCCGGAGGAAAAGTAACTGCGAGCATCGTGTACAGAATTTATGCGTGCGCCTGATCAGCCCAAGCTGAAACCCGCGGAACGCAACTATGACAGAACCATCTCCGGAACGGCAAACAGCTTAGCCCCGGATGTAAGCGTGGGCAATAGACCATGATTACGCACCCGCTGAGTGCCTGCGCTCAATGGAAGCCCTACCGTCCCAGCCTCTCATCGAAAAACTTCGCCATCAATCCCAGCGCTTCTCTGGTTTCCGAAAGCTGGAAGTGATACCAAAAAGCATGCGGCAGAGCTTCAAAGACCACAAGCTGGGAATCGTCCCCAGCACGAAGCAGAGCTCGATGGAACAACGCAGTATCGCTGAGCAGAAGATCGCGCGTGCTGGTAACCAACAAACTCGGAGGCATACCGTGCAAGTCCGCGAAAATCGGCGACAGCACTGGATCTTTGGGATCGGTCTTGCCGACATAAGCGTCTTCACGAGGCTTAGTCGGGTCGCTCGGCTCCAACGTGCCGGGAAGTCCGTTGAGCGTATAAATCTGCCGGGAATCGCTGGGACGGCTGTAGTCCGCCAGCCCTGAAAAAATCCCAAGCGCGCCAGGCAGTGGCAGTTGCAATTGTTTCAGCTTAATCGTAACTTCAGCCGTTAAAATCGCTCCCGCGGAAGTGCCATACATTCCAATATTGTTTGGCTTGTATGTCTTGAGCAATTCTTTGTAAACCGCAACTACATCATCGACGGCTGCGGGAAACGGATTCTCCGGGGCGAGCCGGTAATACACCGAGACTACTTTGATCTTCGCCAAATTCGAGATCGGAATTCCCTCGATGAGCGAGCCCGAGTCTGAGTTAAATCCTCCGCCATGCAGGTTGATCAGCACGCGGCCACGGTTGGTTTCCGGCATGGAAAGTGGCGTAATGATGTCCGTGCGAACGCCGGACGTGATGGTTTCCTCGACCTTGACCGGATAAAGTTTCAGCGCTTCGGCAGAGTCTTTCTTGCGCCAGATGTCAGTGTGGGCGCGCCTTTCGGCAAGCGTCTCCGGACCGGATTTATAAGTTGCAATCTCCGCCAGCCACTTTTGCGCTTCCGGACTAATCGTCGTCGGCATCGGAATCACGCGTGTGATGTGAGCGGTGCCGTCGGAATCGAACGTAGCATTGTCCTGCGGAGCTGAAGTCGACTGGGCTGCGAGAGTCGCAGTAAACGCCAGCAGAATTGTCGCGACAAACATTCGAAATTTCATGCGGACAGTTGTATCAGAGAGATGGTGAGAAGCGAAAGGACTGTTGATATGGAGATTCGTGGGGTTCGTGGAAATTCGAACGTTCGCGACGGAATGTCTATCTGGATGAGCGTGGAAGAGCGGCCCTTGAGGCCGCGTTACGACGAAGCTCGCTTTGCGCGGCGCTGAAGCGCCGCTCTTCCACGGGACTTCCGGCCGCAAATCGGCTTTCAACAAGGCGAATCGCTTCGGCCCCTAGATCCCAAGTGATCTATGCCGAGTGCGTGCTATGAAATGCCCGCAAGCACTTGCGTGCGGTCTCGAGTTCGGAAAATCTGCTGCCTTCCTGTTCGACTAAGTAATACTCCACTCCGCCCACACTTTCAGCCGCCGCGAAAATATTTCGCCAATCCGCGACGCCTTCGCCAAATAAAACCGTGTAGCCCTTTTGCTTTTCAGGCGACCAATCTTTGCAATGAAGCGATCGGATGCGCCCGGGGTTGGCTCGAATCCATGCCACCGGGTCGGAACCCGCCTCCAGACAAGTGCCCACATCGAGTTGCAGCATGATGGATGGCTTCGTATTCGCCGCCAATACTTCAATGGGCCGCCGGCCTTCGATCGGTGTGAACTCTGGCTGATGGTTGTGGTATCCAGCTTTCAATCCCGCAGGTGCAAGCAAATCAGCCACGGAATTCAACGAGTCCGCCAGGTCCTTCCACTCGTCTAAACGAGTTTTCGTTTTCGAGCTGGATTGAACCACATATTTGCATCCCAGGATCGAGTTCATGTCCCGAACTCGCGAAATATTTTCCGGGGTCAGATATGTTTCGTCGTTGTGGGTGGAGAAGCAGCGAATGCCGAGATCGTCCATCAGCTTTCTCATCTGCTTCGTTTGAGGCTCGGTCCATTGAAAATAGGGCGCGTAAAATTCCACGCATTGATAACCCATCTGGGCCACGGCCCGCACCGTGCCCTCGAGGTCTTGTTTCAACCCTTCGCGGACGGAATAAAGTTCAAGACCAATAGGAAGCGATGTCGATGCTTGGGCCGAGAATGCCCACGGAAGCATTGCCGACAAGGCCAGGAAAGACCGCCGTGACAAAGGGGATGAAGGCATGGCGGAATCCTACTACAAACCGCTGTCATCCTGAGAGAGCGTTCTTTGCGAACGAAGGACCTCTGCATTCGCCGCTAAGAGACTGCGTATTTCCCACGCTCAATCATCGTCTGCGCAATCTGCTGACGC
>DATBAX010000092.1:0-5915 GCA_036271275.1 Terriglobales bacterium | reverse complement strand
GGATACATCGAACAGGGCAAAAAAGATGGACGCCTGATCACTGGCGGCGGCCGCGCAACGGAAGCGGGCGAAGGCTACTTCCTGCAACCGACCGTGATTGCGGACATTTTGCCGAAATCCAAACTCGAGCAGGAAGAAATTTTTGGACCAGTACTGGCCGTGATCAAGTCGAAAGGCTTTGAACACGCCATGCAAATTGCCAACGACACCGAATTTGGCTTGACCGGCGCGGTCTATACGAAATCTCGCGAGAGAATCGAATTCGCGATTCGCGAGTTCCACGTGGGTAACCTATACATCAACCGTAAATGCACCGGCGCGATGGTGGGCGCGCATCCGTTTGGCGGATTCAATATGTCCGGCACGGATTCCAAATCCGGCGGTCCGGACTATTTGTATCTGTTCACCCAGGCCAAGTCGGTGGCGGAAAAGATTCGCTAGCTCTGAAGAATACCCATTACCCTTGTCATTTCGAAGCGTAGCGAGAAATCTGCTTTCTCTTGGTGCCATGCAGAAAGCAGATTCCTCGTTGCTACGCTCCTCGGAATGACCAGATCAGAGAAAGTAAGTTTCTGTTGCGATTACATCTTCGCCTTCCACAGCCCTAGCGCCGCTCCGGTCGGATCGAGAATGATGCTCAACCATCCCATTCCCGGCACCTCGGTGACGTCTTTCATGATGGTGGCCCCGAGAGATTTCGCTTTCTTGGTAGAAGCTTCAATGTCGTCGACAAGTACATAAGCGAGCCATGTGGAGGGCGCACCGGGAACAGGATGTTTCATCATCCCGCCGCCCGTGCCTCCACCGACATTAATGAGAGTGTAGGTTTCCGGACCCATGGGTATGTCTTCCAATTTCCAGTCGAAGAGCTTCCCATAAAACGCTTTGCCCTTGGCAAGGTCGGTAGTGTTCAGTTCAACGTGTACAAACGGATTTGCCATCGTCGGTTCTCCTTGGAATTTAGTTTTTACTACAAAAGAAATTTGCCCAGTTGATCGAAGCATCCCGCCCATCCGTGATTGTGCTTCTCTTTTTCTTCATCGCTAGTAAAGCGCTCGTGGGTCAAAACGATTTCAGTCGACTTTCCCAGGTCATGAAATTCAATCGTGACCAGCGTTTCGGCCCTGCTCGCCGCCGGCTCCCACTGCCAGGTGAAGGCAATTTTCTCCGGCGGATGAACCTCTCGATAAATCGAACTCAAGTGATGAACGCTCCCGTCTTTGTGGTGCATCTCGACGCGGCACTTGCCGCCCACTCGCAGGTCGAGTTCGGGAACCACAATCGTGAAATCTGGCGAAGGCGCAAACCATGCGGCCAGTTGCTTAGGATCCGTCCACGCACGGAAGACCCGCTCGCGTGGAGCGGCGAAGGTTCGTTTTACCTGGAGCGCAATTTGCGACGTTGCTTGCGTTTGCGACATTTCGTAGTCTCCTGAGTCTGTTCATGATTCGGTTGTTCTTGCGTGAGATATCGCTCCAGCGCATTCAACTGGTTTTCCCAGAACGATCGGTAATACGAGAGCCACTCGGAAGCTTGCTTAAGAGGCTGAACCGCGAGACGGCAACGGCGAATGCGTCCTGTCTTTTCCTGGGACACCAGACCGGCATCTTCAAGCACCCTCAGGTGCTTCATCACCGCGGGCAGAGAGATTTTGTAAGGCCTGGCTAAATCGCTGACAGAAGCTTGCCCGCTGGAAAGAGTCGCGAGGATGGCACGCCGCGTGGGATCGGCAAGCGCGGAAAACGTTGCGTCGAGATGGTCACTATACTTAACCACTCGGTTAAGTATAGTGAAGGAACAATTTCTGTCAAGAACAATTGCGATTGGGGTAAAGAGGCGAAAGTTGTTATTTGCGTTCGACACGCGACATAACGCGCCCTGGAAGAGCGGGCTCCTTCAGGCCTGCGTTGGCCGGCGGATTTGATTTTACGCGGGCTGAAAGCGCCGCTCCTCCACGGAACCTCCAGCCCTTCTAGACCGGTGGCACCGGCAGCGGATTCCTCTCAGTAAATTGCCGCTGATGCCAATAAGGATAAATCGGCGTCACATCACTGGCGCGATCCAACTTTGCAACTTGTTCCGACGTCAGATTCCATCCGGTAGCCGCCAGGTTCTGCCGCAACTGCTCCTCGTTGCGCGCTCCAATGATTACACTTGAAATCGTTGGACGTTGCAGCAGCCAGTTCAACGCGACCTGCGGAACGCTCTTGCCTGTTTCCTTTGCGACTTCATCCAAAGCATCGACAACTTTATATAAATATTCGTCCGCCACTTGTGGACCGCTATCGGCAGTCTTATGCAAGCGGCTGGTCTTGGGCAGCGGCTGATTGCGACGAATTTTTCCCGTCAAACGGCCCCAGCCGAGCGGACTCCAGACTAAAGCGCCCACGCCCTGGTCGAGTCCCAGCGGCATGAGTTCCCATTCATACTCGCGTCCGACCAATGAGTAATAAACCTGATGTGCCACATATTTTGCCCAGCCGTAACGTTCTGAAACCGACAGCGATTTCATCAAATGCCATCCCGAAAAATTCGAGCAGGCGATATAGCGGACCTTGCCGCTTTCGACCAACCGATTCAGCGTGCTCAAAACTTCGTCAGCGGGCGTGAGCGCGTCAAATCCGTGCAGATGGTAGATGTCGATGTAGTCAGTGTCCAGCCGCCGCAAACTGGCTTCACAAGACTCAATAAGATGATGGCGGGATGATCCCACTTCGTTCGGACCGTCGGCCATGCGGAAGGTGGCTTTGGTCGAAATCAAAACTTTATCGCGGCGTCCGGCAATGGCCTTCCCCAAAATCTCCTCCGCCAAGCCCTTCGAATAAACATCGGCGGTATCGAACAGATTGACGCCGGCCTCCAGGCAAATATCCACCAGGCGGGTCGCTTCCTTTACATCACTCGCACCCCAGGCGCGAAAAAACTCGCTGCCACCGCCGAATGTACCCGTTCCAAAGCTCAGTACAGGTACTTTTAAACCAGATCGCCCAAGTTGTCGGAATTCCATATCGCAGTAGATGCCGTTTGGGCCGGGAGCGATGCGGAGAAAATGCCGTTCGTTACAAACTTGCCGTAACGCGTCCACACCGGGTACTCTTACCGGGTTTGGGTAGATGATTCCAAGCCGCAGTCTGCTCACTTCGAGCCGGGTGTAGAGTCTAAACAAAGTTCTTAAACCACCAAGGACACGAAGTGACACCAAGAAATCCCGAGGCCCCAGGATTTCATTGGTGTACCTTCGTGCCCTTAGTGGTTCAAGATTTGTGACTTTCGATCGAAACGCAAATGAGGTATTTTATGCCGTTCGTCTCGCGTAGTTCTGTTGCAATTATCGTTTTGTCGCTGGTGACATCTCTGGCCGCGCAGGAAATCCCCAAATCCCAGCCGCCTCTCTGGAGCACCAAGCCAGACGTTGTCGCTTTCGAAAAAATCGAGAATGACCGGCTGGCCGCCGGGCAGCGTGCCATCGATCAGATCGTCGCCGCCAAAGGCACACACACGGCCGACGTGCTCGCCCTCTTCGACGAAGCCATCCGGCAGTTCAATTCCGCCAACTATTTTTCCAGCCTGATGGAAGCGGTGCATCCCGACAGCGCATTTCGTGATCATGCCACAGCCATGACTCGCAAGGTCAGCGCCGCCCAAACTGCGTTGTCGCTGAATCACGACGTTTATCAGGCGCTGTCTTCCCACGACTTCAGCAAGGCCGATCCTGCAACTGCTTATTATGTGCGGAGACAACTGCTCGAATTCCGCCTTGCCGGGGTGGACAAGGACGATGCGACCCGCGCTCGCCTCAAAAAACTTAACGACGAACTCACCGACGAACAATCGATGTTTGAGCGCAACATCAACGACGAGAAGAAAAGTGTCACGCTAAAGGACGCCTCGCAACTCGACGGCCTGCCCCAGGATTACATCGACCGTCATAAACCCGGCAAGGATGGCACGATTGTCATCACTACCGACTATCCCGACGTGCTTCCGGCGATGAAATTTACCAAGAGCGATTCGCTTCGCCGCGAATTATTCCTGGCTTTTGATACCCGTGCCTATCCCAAGAACCATGAAGTCCTGATGAATATGTTGAAGACGCGTTATGAGATCGCGAACCTTTTAGGATTCGCATCCTGGGCCGACTTCAATGCCGCCGACAAAATGATCGTGAAGGGCGGAAACATCGCCAGCTTCATCCAGGACCTCGACAAAGCCGCGCGGCCGATCGCCGACAAAGAGTTTGCGATGTTGCTCGCCGAAAAAAAGAAAACCGCTCCGGACGCGACCGAGGTGGGAGATTATGAAGTCGGCTATCTTTCCGAACAACTTCGCCGAGCGCAGTTCGATTTCGATTCGCAATCCGTCCGTCCGTATTTTCCGTACCCCCAGGTCCGGCAGGGAATTCTCGATACCGCCGCGACCCTGTTCCATGTGACATTTCGCCAGGAAAAAAATGTTCCGGCGTGGGACCCTTCGGTCGAGACCTGGGATGTAATTGACAACGGTAAAGCGATCGGCCGTTTCTACCTCGACATGCATCCGCGGCCTGGCAAATTCACTCACGCCGAAATGGCCCCGGTACTGGACGGAATCCGCGGCAAGCAGCTGCCGGAAGCCATCCTGATCTGCAACCTTCCTGAACCGACCGCGACCGATCCCGGCCTCATGGAGTACGGCGATGTGGTGACATTTTTCCATGAGTTCGGACATCTGATGCACTGGATTCTCGGCGGCCAGCAGCAGTGGGCAGGAATCAGCGGCATCACCATGGAATCGGATTTTGTGGAAGCGCCGTCGCAAATGCTTGAAGAATGGATGCGCAGTCCGCAGGTGCTGGCGACGTTTGCGCATCATTACAAGACCGGCGAGCCAATCCCGGCCGATCTCGTGGCTCGCATGAATAAAGCCTCAGCTTTTGGTCGCGGAACGTTCATCAGCCAGCAGAACGGCTACACCGCGCTTTCTTACGACGTCTACAAGGGAAATCCGCAAGATGTGGATCTCGACGCAGTCACCCACGCTGACGCTGTGAAATATACGCCCTTCACTCCGCTGCCGGGTACGCACATGTACGCATCTTTTGGGCACCTGGCCGGCTATTCTTCTGCGTACTACACCTACATGTGGGACAAGGTGATTGCGGAAGACTTCTTCGTGCAGTTCGATCATTCGAACCTCCTCGCAGGCGATGCGCCAATGAAATATCGCCGTGTGGTGCTAGAGCCGGGAGGGTCCGTGTCCGCAAATGATCTGGTCAAGAATTTTCTCGGACGTCCCCAGAACATGGACGCCCTTCAGAAATGGATCGGCGAGGAGTTCGAGTCGGGAGCGAAGTAGCCGACGCTGCTTCGCTTGTTCCAAATTCACCAACCACCAAGGGCACGAAGTAACATCAAGGAAGGCCTTCTCAGGATTTCCTTCGTGATACTTCGTGCCCTTGGTGGTTGAAAGCTCTTTGCTCGGGGGACAAAAAAAAGCCGCCATCGCAGGCGGCTCTTTCATATTGCAGAGTTCGAACTTACGAAGGAGGCACCGCGCTCTGTCCCGGTTGCGGCGCAGCCGACGCCGTCGCAGCAGCAGCTTCATTCAATATCCGATGATGGATGGTGAACAACGCCAGCTCCAGCCGGTCCGAAACGCCGATCTTGTCATAGACGTTGCGCAGATAATTTTTGATTACCTGCTCGGTCGTTCCCAACTGCGAAGCGATTTCTTTGTTTTTGTAACCCTGGACGATCAAAGCCACGATGCGGAGTTCTTTCGCGGTCAACCGATCGCGCACCCGCAATCCAACCATATCGTTTTCGGTCAGTTCGCTGGGTACGGCGATGTCCTGCACCCAAGTCTCTCCGCGAGCGACTTTGCGGACGCAATCTACAAGCGCGGCGCTGGTCACGTTGCGGTAGACAACCCCATGT
>DATBAX010000091.1:0-5726 GCA_036271275.1 Terriglobales bacterium | reverse complement strand
TTATGATCCGCGTCGCGGCGGCCGTGATAATCAACGGGGACGTCGAGGCGGCGGTGGACGCCGTTTCCCACGTCGTGAACCGCAGAATCTCCCACAGATCACCGACCTGTTAAAAGAAGGCCAGGAAATTCTGGTGCAGATCGCCAAGGAGCCAATCGGCAAGAAAGGCGCGCGCATCACCAGTCACATCGCGCTGCCGGGACGCTTCCTCGTCTACATGCCGACTGTGAACCACACCGGCGTTTCTCGCAAGATTGCTTCCGAAGAAGAACGGCAACGGTTGAAGCGCATCATCATCAGCGAGCGCGAGAATGGCCACGGCGGCTTTATCGTACGCACTGCCGCTCAAGGCGCTGCTGAAGAAGAACTCCGCGCTGATATTCGCTTTCTCAAAGGTTTGTGGAATGAAATTAAGACCCGAGCCGAAAACGGCAAGTCTCCGGCGCTGATTTATCACGATCTCAACGTGGTGGAACGCATTCTCCGCGATCAGGTCACTTCTGATTTCTCTGCCGTCTGGGTCGATACCGAACAGGAGTACGAACGCATCTTGCGTTTCGCGACTCGCTTCCAGCCTGCGTTAGTCAGGCGCGTCAAACTTTACTCCAAAGAAGTGCCACTGTTTGAGCAGTTCGGGCTCAGCGAGGAAATCAACAAAGCCCTCAAATCGAAAGTCTGGCTCAAGAGCGGTGGATACATTGTCATCAACCAGACGGAAGCGTTGGTAGCGATCGACGTCAATACCGGCAAGTATGTCGGCAAGACGGCGCGCCTCGAAGACACGATCGTCAAGACCAACGTTGACGCGATCAAAGAGATCGTGCGTCAGATTCGGTTGCGCGATCTGGGCGGCATCATCATTATCGACTTCATCGATATGGACGAACGCCGCAATCGCCAGAAAGTCATGCAAGCGCTGGAAGAAGCGCTCAAGAGCGATCGCGCGCCGTCAAAAGTCCTGCAATTTAACGACTTCGGATTGGTAGCGATTACCCGTAAACGGGTCAAGCAATCGCTCGAACGGACCATCGGATCGCCTTGCCCGTACTGCGACTCGACCGGCTATGTGAAATCCGTGACCACGATCTGCAACGACATCTACATCGAGATGCGAAAGATGTCGAAGCATCTCGACCATGCGGACGTCATGCTGCGAGTGAATCCGGAAGTTGCGAAGACTCTGAAACTGAACAACGGGAAAGCTCTCGCCGAGATGGAAGAATTGACCAAGAAGACCATCATCGTGAAGAGCGATGCGGCGCTGCATCAGGAGCAGTTCGATATCAATTAGCTTTCAGCTGTCAGCTCTTAGCTCTCAGCTTTCAGCCAAACCATCGAGACGGGCCTTCGGGCCCGTCTTTATTTTTTTCGTTAGGGTCTGCTGGCACTTCTTAGCGACTTTGCGGCACTCCTTTGCGTTCTTTGCGGTTAAGGGCTTTAGAAGCGCTTAACCGCAAAGGACGCAAAGAGGAGCCGCAAAGAGAAGCAAAGAGAAGCAAAGAGAAGCATGCTCTTACATAAATGCTTGTGGGATTGCCTGAGACGGCCGCCGCGTTGCACAATGTCATCCGGGATACAGGAGAAATCTTGAACAAACTTATTCGGGCCGTTCTTGTGATTGGGATTCTTTCTTTAGTACCTGGGGCAGCTTCGGCCCAAACCTCGCAACTCAAAACTCGCACCGTAGTTCTGATCGTCAGTGACGGCCTTCGCTGGCAGGAAATCTTTACTGGCGCCGATCCCACTTTGATGGACGGCGAACATGGCGGCATTTGGGCCAATGAGAAAGAGCTCAAGGGTAAGTTCTGGCGCGACGACGCGTCCGAGCGACGCAAAGCCCTATTTCCGTTTCTCTGGGGCACGGTCGCAAAGCAGGGACAGATTTTCGGTAACCAGACCAAAGGCAGCGTCGCCCACGTCACCAATGGAATGGCGTTTTCTTATCCCGGCTACAACGAGATGATCACCGGGTATCCCGATCCCAAAATCGATAGCAACGAATTTGGGCCCAATCCAAACGTCAGCGTATTCGAATGGTTGAATCGTATGCCCGAGTTCAAGGGCAAAGTTGGTGTTTATGGCACTTGGAATGTCTTCCAAAATATCTTCAATGAAAAACGAAGCGGCCTGGTCATGCAAACTGGATGGGACCCGCCGGAAAAAGGCAAGCTCACTCCGCGGCAAGAATTGATGAACGAACTCTACCGCACAACGACGCCGTTGGATAACGAAGATACCTGGAATTCCTTCATCCAAATACCGTTGCTCGATTATGTGAAGACGGGTCAGCCGCGAGTGATGTTCGTGGGTTATGGAGAAACCGACAACTGGGCCCACGCCGGCCGCTACGATTTAGTTTTGGAGAGCGCTCACGGCTTCGACTATTTCGTGCAGCAGCTCTGGGAACAAATGCAATCCATGCCGGAGTATCACGACAAAACTACTTTCATCCTCACCACCGATCATGGACGGGGCAGCGGATTAACCCAGTGGAAAGACCACGGCGTGGATGAGAAGGGATCGGAAAATATCTGGATCGCGATCATGGGCCCCGACACCAAGGCTATCGGAGAACGCGAAAACATTGGGCCGGTGACGCAAGCCCAAATCGCCGCTACCGTGGCAGCATTGCTCGGAAAGGACTATCCGCATGATGTGCCAGCGGCAGCAGCGGCTTTACCGGATGTACGCTAACATCTTAGGCAAGTTTCCGGTTCAAGTTTCAAAATGAATTACGTCGAGACCGTGAGCAATTAATCGACGATTGGTAACGATTTGTAGGGGCAACTCCAAACCGCAATCTCTAATCCAAATAGCGCGATCCAAAACTTCAAGCAGGAGGACGATTTGAAACTACAAAACGCAAAAAGAATTGCGGCATCGGCAGTCATGACAGCAGCTTTGGGTGCGGCAATGTTCGTTACCGTGCCTCAAGCCTATGCGGACGACCATGCCAAGTGCCAGCACGCGATTGAAAAGGCGGAAGCGCGGATGGATGAGGCGGTCCGCAAACACGGTGAGCGCAGTCACGAAGCCGAAGAGCGGCGAAAGGATTTAAACGCTGAGCGGGAACGTTGCTACAACCAATACCACGGCTGGTGGGATGGTCACGAAAAGAAATGGCACGAAGATCACGACTGGCACTAGACTGCTGGTCCGCGAACCGATGGCCTCCGAGTTGTTCGGAGGCCTTTCTTGTTTGAAGCCCTAGTCCGCGCCCGCGCTTGCGCTTCTCTCGCGAGGAACCGCGGACAGCGTTTTCACCGCGAGTTCAGTCGTGTCGTGCAGTTTTTGGATCGAGACCTGGAGCAAGCTGCCCTGCTGCTTTTCCCCGTGCTGGTTCGCAAGATTGAGTACACGCGTGGCATTTTCATGCACTGCCCGCGTCACCTCCAGCAGCGCAATCAGCGAGTCGGCATGCAGCTTCCACAATGATGGGGAGTTCTCGGCGCGTTTGAGTTCTTCGAGTTCAGTGGTCATCCTGGCAACGACGGCTACCAGTCGCAATTGCACTCTTGCAACGCCGGCGCGCAGGCTCTTTTCTTCCAGAAAGTCGGCGCTACAAGCGTCGGCTTCGGCGGGGGTCAGCGTGAGGTTGAAAAATCGCATGGGGACAATCTGGCGAAACTTAGGATCGGCCACGCGCACGAAGATCCGAATCGACTCTTCCACTTTCAAAAGTTTCGTTTCTTCCGAGGAAATTTGTTGCGGCGTTACCGCGGCACGCAAGGCTGGCAGATCGAGAACAGGGCGTCGGGCGGGCGCGGTCACTTTCACAACCGGCACAAGTTTCGGTTTCGCGGGAGGCTGAGTTCGCACCAACTGGGGCTTGCGACGGATGGGCGGACGCCGCTCCAGAACTTTCTTGAGTTGGGAAACGCGGCGAAACTTTTCCAAAGCCTGGCTGTAATCGATCTTCAATAATTCGCTTTCTTCCATTGCAACTACTTGTTCCACGGTGACGTCGATGCCGTCCACGTTCCCCAAAATCGTGCCGCCTTGTTCTTCAAGAGCTTGGGCGAAACTCTTAATCTCCGCCGATGCCGCGTGAAATAAGTCGTCAAACCTTTTGCCAAAGCCCGCGTTGTACGGCGCGATGGTTGCGAGTACGCCGGGGTGATAGAACGAACTTTCCAGAGATTGCTTCAGCTCACGGACAGCGGGAATAATTCCAGAGTCCAAAAGTGAATTCAGATCGCGAAAGCCTTTGACCTGGTCGAGTAGAGGATCGAAGCGTCGCAGGAGTTGAACGTGTTCTTCCGGAAGCGAAGGCACATCGCTATCGGCGAGAATTTCCAGCATCGCGATTTCAAAAGGCGAAAGCGGAAGAGAGCCGTCAAGGCCGTAGCCGCGCTGCTCCCACTGTCCGGCAACACGCGGGTGCCGGTAAAGAAACGTAGCGACCATGTCGGTCTTATCGCGATTCAGGTCACTGCTGTCTTTGGTCCGCGTGAAATAGCGGAGCATGGCTTCGGCAATTTCGGGATCGGTGTCGGCGGTGAAGGCGCGCCGCAGCATGGCCGGCGTAATGGCCATATCGAGCAGGCGCAGCCAGCGGCGCATCTTGCCCAAGGTTTCTTGTACGTTGGTGTCGTCCTGCAGGGATATTGCTTCGAGGCCGTGAGGCACCGGGACTTCACCCTGGACGGGCGTTTGCAGCAGCTTCTCGTAGAAGCCCTGCACGGTCGCCAGGATTGCCAGCTCCCACTTTGGATCTTCGGCCAACGCAACTCCTCGATATGGTCCCTGGCTCTAAGCGGCTGGTCGGCGAGGGCTTCCCTATGTAGTAAAAACCAAGCGGGGCCGCCGCACAATACTCTCCGAAGTACCTGATACCAAAGTGATGCGGAAGGGTGGTCGAGTGCCATTGACAGGAGGCGGATGGAGGTTCGTGAGAGTACAGGAGGTCTCCACCGGCGGCGGCTGAGACGAATGTTCTAGTGGAAAACAACCGTTTTCTTCCCGTAAAGCAGAATACGGTTTTCGACGTGCCACCGTACCGCGCGGGAGAGCACGACTTTCTCCAGATCGCGGCCTTTTTGAAGCAGATCATCCACGGAATCGCGATGAGAGATGCGAGTCACATCCTGTTCGATGATGGGGCCGTCGTCGAGCACCTCGGTGACGTAGTGGCTGGTGGCGCCGATCAGCTTGACTCCGCGTTCAAAAGCCTGATGGTAAGGCTTGGCGCCGATAAAGGCCGGCAAGAACGAATGATGAATGTTGATAATTCGCTGCGGATATTCATTTACGAAATCGTTGGAGAGGATCTGCATGTAGCGGGCCAGCACGATGAAATCCGGATTGTGCTGCTTGAGTAATGACAGGATCTTTTCTTCCGCTGGACGCTTGTTTTCTTTCGGCACTGCGACGGTGACGTAGGGAATGCGGTAAAACTCGGCGATAGATTGATTGTCCGCGTGATTGGAAATGATCAGCGGGATGTCGCATATTAGCTCACCGCTCTTGTGACGGTAGAGCAAATCCACCAGGCAGTGATCGTACTTGGAGACGAGAATCGCCATCTTCTGGCGATGGCTCGATTGGGCGAGCCGCCAAGTCATTTTGAATTTGGTTGCGATGGGCGAGAAGTGCTTGGCGAAGTCGTTCAGGTCGATGTCGAAGTCAGCCGGATCGAATTCCACCCGCATCAGGAAGAGATTGGAACCCTCGTCGGCATGCTCATCCGCATGAAGAATGTTGCCGTTGTGGCGGAAAACGAAATC
>DATBAX010000090.1:0-6694 GCA_036271275.1 Terriglobales bacterium | reverse complement strand
CGAAGGCGTGAAGCTTTGCGCAGCGTTGTCGCTGGCAAGCACACCCCCGCGATCGGTCGCGAGCAGCACGCGCGAAGAATTTCGCGGATCGACCATGACGTCGTTGACTACGACTTCAGGACCGGTGACCTGCTTCCAGGTCTTGCCCAAATCCGTGGTTCTCCAAACGCCCTCGGTGGTTCCGGCGTAAACGATCTGCGGATTCACCGGATCCTGTTTCAGAATGCGCGTGCGGCGCGCGGTGAACGGAATTCCCTGGATCTTCTTGAACAGCTCTCCGGCGTTCTCGCTCTTATAAATTCCAGAGCAAGCGCTGGCGAATACGATCGAAGGATTGTCGGAATCGACGATCACGGAAAACACGTCGGAGTCTTCAATCATTCCCTGCTTGATGTGTTCCCAATTGGCGCCACCATCGGCGGTCTTCCAGGCCAGATGCCAGGTGCCAGCGTAAATGACGTTCGGATCTTTGGGATCGATGGCGAGTGACTCAATCTCGCCCTGAGCGGCTTGCGAAATTTTGGTCCAGTCCTTGCCGCCGTCCTGGCTGCGGAACACGCCGTCGATGGCGCCGGCTACGATGGTCTTCGAGTCGCTTGCGGCGATCGCCAGAGCGCGGACGGATTTATTGTGCATTCCCGGAATCGCTTCCCACGACTTGCCGCCATTGTGCGAGCGGAATACGTCGCCGGCTTGCTGGTTAGCTACGCTCCAAGCCGCTACATAGATGACTTTTGGATCTTGCGGATCGAAGGCAATGTGGTCGAGGACGTAGTCGTCGCCGTCGCCAAGGTGGGCCAGGCGCGCCCAATTGTGACCGCCATCTTCCGACTCAAACAGGCTCCCGGTACTGGTGCCGAGCAGAACGTGATCGGGATTCTTGGGGTCGTGGCCCAGGCTGCGGGCGTCTCCACCATCGGGGCCCAGGACGGTCCACTGACCAGCCCAGCTTGCCGTGCTCATGAACAAAGCGACGGCCAAAAGAATCAAAGACTTACGAGAAATCGCATTGGACGAATTCAAACTCATCAGTAACCTCACCCCAGTTGAAAGAGATATTACTTTCGGGGCTCAGAGTGACAGCCTAACACGCAGTATTCAAGTTACTTAAGGGACAAAAAGAAATGGCCGGTCGAGGCAAAACTCGACCGGCCATGTGGGTCCTAATGGTTTAGTGAGCGGCTGCCTTCTTTTTGGCAGCAACCTTGGGATGGTCCGGAACCGCTTTCACTTTGGCTTCGTTGACTGCGTCGGTACCTTCCGTGGGGAAGGACGCGCCGGCAGGAACGATCCAGAATTGAGCGCTCTTGGTTCCAAGGTTACCAGTGCGAGTCTCGACGCGGCTGGGATCAATTCCCTGCTTCGATTCTCCACCAGTCAGATAAGCCTTGCTGTTGACGGCGCGTTCGCCTGCCAGGTTCTTGCGTTTTTCCGCAGTCTCCTGGTTGCCGACGACGACCAATTTGTTGTCAGCGTTTTGCTGCAGGTTCTTCGCTACGTCATCCAGAATGGCTTTGCATTCGTTGTCTACGCGCCACGGCTTGCCGATCTTCGCCATGTTGCTGAAGTCGCATTCGCTCAGCTTCGAGGCTTGGGGCGGCGGTGGTGGCGGCAGAGCAGGAGCTTGCACGTTCACGCTGGTGGAACCCGCTGAACTGAGGCCACGTGAATCGCTGCAAGTTGCACTGACCGTTGCTGATCCCGGAGCAGCACCAGTGGTATCGAGAGTTGCGGTGTTGCCGTTACCGGTGATGGTGCCACTGCTGGCGGTCCATCCGGCGACGCTGGTTTGCATGTTGTCCGGGCTGCTGCAAGTCGCAGTGATGGTCGAAGGTGCGCCGACCGTCACACTCGAAGGACTCGCTGACAATGAAACCGTCGGCGGATTCTTCGGCAGTTCCTTGACCGTGAAGTTGGCTGTGCAACTCGCCTCTCCGTCCTTCTTCATTTTCGGATCAGTGATGTGGGCCGAAACGGTGTAGCTGCCACCGGCCATGCCGTTGGTGTCGATGCTGGCGGTGTTGTCCTTACCGGAGACTTTGCCGCCGTTTCCGCTCCATGTGTAGCTCAGCGTGTGCTTAGGATTGAAGTTGCTCGCGGTGGCCGTCGCAGTGACAGGCTCGCCCACATTCACTTCGCTGGGCTGTACCGAGCAACTTGCGGCCGGTGGCACGCTGGCCGAATAGCCAAAGTTCATAACGATACCAGTGCGCAATCTCACACCCTCAAAGGTAGGACGGCGCAAGCTTCCGAATTCCGGGGCCGCATACTGTGAGTAGTTATGGCGAGTCCAGACATAGTCGGCTTCGAATAGCCGCCAGGAAAGGAAATGGGTGAATTTCAAATCCATGCCACCGCCGAGGATGGCGCCAATCCCGTTTTTGTAGTTCAGGTCCTGCACTCCAACCAGGTTGTACCCGAGTAAGGCGTGAAGGAAGTAATTGGTGGTGTCCGTCCGGGCCATGAAGCGGGGACCCACCGAGAGCGTGGTCTCGTAGTCGTGGTCGCCACCGTTGTGTCCCACATCACCTTCCAGACCCCAGTGCTGGTCCAGGTTGTAGGTGAAGGCAGCTCCGAGACCTTTGCCCATGTCTGGAACCTTGAGAGGACTTGGATTGTTGATGTCTCCGAAAGGAGCTGGCACTGTGCCACCGGGATGTAACCACTGGTAGCCAACGAATATGTCCATCTTGGGGACTTCTTGATCTTGTGCCGTTGCGGCAGAGGTGAAAAATACAGACAAGATTACGACGCAAACAGCGAACAACACACTTCGAATACTTAACTTCGAACAAGGTAGCATTTAAGCCTCCGGGAGTACGCGGTTAGACATGTCTCGATAGATAGCCAGATTAACTTCAAATGCCCATAGGAATTCAGACATTCCCGCGCGAATCATTCTAACTAAGAGCACGAATGAAACCAATAGCGACCTATCATTTTTATCGCTAAATCATTGATTGGAGATGTTCAATTTCGCTCAGTATTAGATTACGGAATTTATTCCTACCTAATCTCATATTGACACCGGACATGAACAGAATATTGCCTGGGTTTACTGCAAAACCAGTCCCCGGCTTGCGGCGAACGGCAGAAGCCATCAATAATGGCTGCGGGAGTTTCTCTCCCATAACTTATGAGCCAGGAAAAAGTACTGATTGTCGAAGACGAAGAGAACGAGCGCACCGGGCTGGCGGAACTGGTTTCTGCCTGGGGCTATCGCGCTGAAACGGCCAGCGATGGGGCTGAGGGATACGAAAAAGTTACGAATTGGATCCCCTCCATCGTAATTACCGACCTCAAAATGCCGCGCATGGGCGGATTGCAATTGCTGGAAAAGATTGCCAGTGACAGCCAGACCATGGCGGTGATCGTGGTCACTGCGCAAGGGACGATCGACAGCGCTGTACAAGCCATGCGAATGGGCGCTTACGACTACATCACCAAGCCCATCGACACCAACCGGCTGCGAACTATTTTGCAAAATGCATCCGCGCTGCTGGGAACGCGGGTGGAACTCGAAGTTACGCGCCGCAAGTTGCGCGACACCGGATCTTTAGGGAGTCTGGTGGGACCATCCAAGAAAATGCAGGAGATTTTTCGCCTGATTGAGATGGTGGCTCCGAGCACGGCTTCAGTACTGATTACCGGGGCGAGTGGCACCGGGAAAGAACTAGTCGCGCGCAATATCCACGACCTCAGTCCGCGGCGTAGCCGGCCTTTTGTTGCCATCAATTGCGCGGCGATTCCGGAAACGCTCATCGAAAGCGAAATTTTCGGGCATGAGAAAGGCGCATTCACCGGCGCTCTGGAGCGTCGGACCGGATGTTTCGAATTGGCCGAAGGCGGGACATTGTTGCTCGACGAAATTGGCGAGATGCCGATTGCGACCCAAGCCAAACTTTTGCGAGTACTGGAAGACCGCAAGCTGCGTCGATTGGGTAGCAAAGTAGAAACTACGATTGATGTCCGCGTTCTGGCTGCAACCAACAAAGTTCCGGAAGAGGCCGTCGCACGGGGCGAACTACGCAACGATCTTTATTACCGGCTGAACGTTTTCAATATTCACATGCCTCCTTTAAAGGAGCACAAGGAAGATATTCCGGATTTGGTGCGGACCCTGATCGCTGACATGAACACCAAGCATTCCAGGAAAGTTGCTACCATCAGCGAGGCGGTTTTCAACTTATTCCGAAATCACTCGTGGCCTGGCAATGTCCGCGAACTGCGCAATACCCTGGAACGCGCGATTATTGTCTGCGACGGTGCGGTGATTGAAACGAAACATCTCCCTCCTGCATTCGGACAAGTCATGGTCCGCACTTCCGCCGATGATCCCGATTCCATTCGTTTGGGCGTTGGCACCACCGTGGGCGAAGCAGAAAAATTACTCATACTGAAGACCCTGGAATCGACCAGCAACAATAAGACACGGGCAGCCGAGATTCTCGCCATCAGCCTGAAGACGTTGCATAACAAACTCAAGGAGTATGGAAGCGCGGCAGCAGAAGCGGCCGACAAGGAAGAGCAGGAGTAGATCCAGGCTGGTTCACCGCCTGGGCCTCACTAATCATGCGTCGACGCACCCAAATCGTGTTGACCGTCACCTTCATGGTGGCCCTGTTGGTGACAGCGTTTTCCTACATCTATATTACGCAGATGTTGCGGCAGCGCATCAAGACGGCACGCGACACCGCGGACAACGTCTGCGCTCAACTGGCATTTGTCGCCACCAGTGCTGTGCCCGACTTGACCAGCACCAAGGTCGACACCAACAAGCCAGACGCGGTCCGCAAGGGCATCGCCTATTACCTGGGAACGGATCGCGACTTAAATGTGCAAGTCGAATCAGTCACGGGAAATTGGCCCGATGTTCTGGACGCGGCCGTGGTCGATGCCGACGGAAAAGCGATTCTGCACAGTAATCCGGACCTGGTCGGCAAATTGATCCCCGTCAGGCCCGCGTTTCAGACCATGCAGGACGCCAGATTCCGGCGTCAACTTCGCATGGTTTATAACACGCCTACGGTCTATGAAGTTCGCCGGCCGTTGCAGCTGAACGGCGCCCCGTTCGGAAGCGTGCGAGTGGGAGTTTCCACGGTGTTCTTGAAACACGATCTGACTCCGTGGTTGCAACATGCAGTGATTCTTTCCGGAATCGCGATTCTGCTTTCGCTGGTGATTGCAGCAGGCCTTTCTCGTCTCGCGCTTGGCCCACTGGAGCGAATCGCCCAAAGCCTGGACAATGTCAGCTACGGAGATTCCGAACCCGTTCCCGAGGAAGGCGCGCTGGAAGGAGCCACGCTTGATGAGTACGGATTGGTCACACTTAAGATCGCGCATCTCGGCCGCCAGATGCGGGACGCCAAAGAGATTTTCTCCGCCCTGAAAAGTAACGTGGACCAAATCATGTCCAATCTTCAAGATGGCTTGATGCTGTTCACGAGAGAAGCCAGGGTGGTGCTGGTAAGCGCCTCAGTGGAAACGTTCCTGGGACGTCCACGGCACGAATTGCTCGGCCAGAATGTGAAACATATTTTTTCCAGCGAATCGAACCTGGGTTCCGTTGTGCTTGACGCTTTTCGCTTGCAGCACCCCATCGAAGAACAGGAAATTGACGCCCCAAACGGCAAACAGGTAAAGATTTCCCTCGATTTCATTCAGGAGCGAGGGACTCAGATCGGCGCTCTGGGCGCGCTGCTTACCATGCGCGATGCCGAATCGGCGCGGCAGATTGAAGATGAAATCGAAATGTCGCGACGCATGTCGGCCAGCGGCCGCCTCACTCGCGGAGTGGCCCACGAAGTCAAGAATCCCATCAATGCCATCGTTCTGCATCTGCAATTGTTGCAGACCAAACTCAAACAAACCGATCCTGAAACTCGCCGTCACATGGACATTATCGACAGCGAGATTCATCGCCTGGATCGCGTTGTGCAAATCCTGGTGGACTTTACCCGGCCCCGCGATCTTCATCTCGAAGAAATCGATCTGCGACGGTTGCTGGATGACGTTCTTTCGCTGGCCGCGCCCGATGCCGGACAACATGGCGTGAAACTTGTCCGACAATTCCCCGCCGAGCCGCTCATCGTGAAAGTGGACAGCGATCTGATGAAGCAGACCATTCTGAATATTGTGCTGAATGGAGTGCAGTCTATGGAGAAAGGCGGGAACCTGACGACTTCCACCCGGCGCGAGGAAAACATGATCGTCACCGAGATCCGCGACCAGGGTAGCGGCATTCCGACCGAGCTTCACGATAAAGTTTTTGAACTGTACTTCACAACCAAGAAAGATGGCAGCGGCATGGGACTGGCCCATGCGTTTCAAACTGCCCAGTGGCATCACGGCTCGCTGGATTTCGAATCCGCGGTTGGCAAAGGGACGATTTTCCGGCTCCGCCTGCCGCTGGTGGCAAGCAAATCCGGGGCAGTCAAAGAAGTGGTGGTCAGTTAGGAGATTTGGACGCATTTGGCGCGGCTACGGTAGAATTCGCTTAACCGCCCGTGAGTTTCCGGGCATTGAATAGATTCATGACTCTGGCCCTGATACTCGGAATGTGCACGCTATGCGTGTCGTCGCACGACGCGACGCCGGTAATGCGCGCTTCGTTGACTCTAGTTTCCCAGGCTCAACAGGATTCTCCCGCCCAGCCACCGACTTCGCCACCATCCGCAGAAAAAACGCCGGGGAC
>DATBAX010000089.1:0-3219 GCA_036271275.1 Terriglobales bacterium | reverse complement strand
TTCCACCTTCACCGGATACACCGCTACCCTTGCATTCGGATTATGTGTAGCCTCGCCGGTCGTAGTGTCAAATTGCCATCCGTGCCAGGGGCAGACGACTTTGTTTCCCTCGATCACGCCCTGGCCCAGCGGGCCGCCGCGGTGCAGACACACGTTGTCCATGGCAGTGATGGAGCCATTCACGTTGGCGATGCAGATGACTTTTTCTCCGCAAGGAAATTCTTTAGCCTCGCCCTCGGTGGGCAGTTCGGATTGTGTGGTGAGCTTCACAAATTCGGGCATAATTTTCAGGATTCAGTGTAGGTGCGGGCGGCTTGCAGCGCAAGGCAATCAAAGCGTCAACCACCAAGGACACGAAGTATCACCAAGGAAATCCGATGACCAAACGCTTTCCTTCGTGATACTTCGTGCCCTTGGTGGTCTATGGATTTGGATGGAGTAGTTGCTGAACCCGCAGGGATCAGCTACAAATAAAGTCTCCGCATGGCTGATTCAGCTACTACGATTCCGTCCAAAAAAGAAAGCGCCGCGAACCTACCCTCTTTTTTCTGGATGGTGGTCATCGCTTTTGTTCTGCGCGTGGGATGGATTGTCATCGCGCACACCTACAAATTCAAAACCATCGACGACAATTTCAGTTTCGGCTTTGAAATGGGCCGCATTGGGCGTTCGATTGCATCGGGCCATGGATTCGGCAATCCCTTCAATGAACCGACTGGCCCAACGGCGTGGGAGCCGCCGCTCTATCCATTTTTGATCGCCGGCGTTTTCAAACTATTCGGTGTTTATAGTCACGCCTCAGCGCTGATCCTGCTGAGCATCAACAGCGTTTTCTCCGCACTGACGTGCATTCCGATTTTCCTGATTGCTAGACGTTGTTTCAGCGAGAAAGTAGCGATTTGGTCTGGATGGCTTTGGGCGGTGCTTCCCCCGGTGATGTATTGGTGTACGCGCTGGGTGTGGGAAACCAGCCTTGCCGCTTTGCTGCTGGCTGTCATTTTCTGGCTCGCTCTGACCCTGGAAGAAAAAGATGGCTGGAGGCCCTGGCTTTGGTTTGGTTTGTTCTGGGGCATCGGTGCGCTCACCAACACTTCGCTGCTCGCATTTCTGCCGGCATCTGGATTATGGCCATGGTATCGGCGCTGGAAGCTGGGTAAAACTTCGTTCGGTGGAGTGGTGCTGGCATCGGCCGTCTTTGCTGTTTCCCTTACGCCGTGGCTTGTCCGCAATCATCAAACGTTCGGTAAATTTATTTTCATCCGCTCGAATTTTGGGGCTGAGTTGCGACTCGGCAATGGTCCTGGTGCCAATGGCACATGGATGGAATACCTGCATCCCAGCCAGAATGTTTTTGAGATGCGGCGATTTCGCGAGGTGGGAGAGCTGGCCTATGTGTCCGAGCGCAAGCGGGAAGCGATCGCGTTCATCCGTGAAGATTACGCCCGCTTTGCCGGCCTCAGCGTAAAACGATTCATCTACTACTGGGGAGGCCTGCCGCGTCTGTCGGAAATCCCAGCGCTTGCTCCATTCAAGGATTCGGTTTTCCTGGCTTCGTCCGTTCTGGGTTTTTGGGGATTGGGTCGTGCGTTGCGCCAGCGGAAGCCTGGAGCCTGGTTGTTCCTGTGGCTGATTTTGTCTTATCCCACCGTGTACTACTTCGTCTTCCCTCACCCGAGATATCGCCATCCCATCGAACCGGAGCTTGGGATTCTCATGGTGTACGTTGTTTCTGAAGCTAAAAAGAAAACAGTTAAATAAATATCTACTTCACCGCCTCAATTGTTTGTACATGTATGGTCTTAGTTTTTGGTTGAAGCGAGCCCGTGATCTTCACCTGACGACCAGTGAATCCGACCACTTGTTCGGGATTGCTGAATCGGTAGACGTCCTGCTTGGACGCAAGCACCAGAACGCCGCCGAGATATTTCACGCAGTAGTCCGCGCACTCTTTGGCGTTTCCGCCCATCGATTTCGATTTCAGCATTTCCTGGTGCGAGCGGGTAAGTGAATGAATGTTAAGCGCACACTGGCTATCCGATATCTCTCCAAAAAAAACACGGGTTTCGCCGTCGCCCGCGTGGGCCAAAATGGCGATTGCCAGCAGGCAAGATCCAATCCCGATTGCAATCCTATGCATCATCCACTCCTTGAATTTTACGGTGTGACTACAAATTTCATGTGCATGCCTTCGTGATCTTCACTGCAAATCACGGTACAGACGACAACATATTCCCCCGGCTCGGTAGGCGCGGTAAGATGAAACTCCTGGCTGCCGGGCATGAGTAAGAGATCCCAGTTGGGAACTTTGGAACGGTCTTTCGCACGAAGCAATGAGAACCCATGCACCGATCCATCACGGTTCCAGGATTTCCCTTTTCGCGCGGTCACTTGTAGCAATAGCTGCTCTCCTGCTTTCACCGTGATCACGGGGGTTTTCTCACCCGCGATTTTATAACGGCTGTCTTTATCAGCCAGAACCGTAATCACGTGCCCTTGCGCATGCACAAATTGCGCGGCAAGAATCATGGCTATCGCGAACTTAATCGGGATGATTTTCATCTGAATATTCACGTTGCTATTGCGTCATGTAGAACAGGACAAGTTTCATGTCCCGATCGGTGATCGTCGCTCGCACTCGCATATGGCGGACGATCGTGGCCATCATTCGAGGCGGAAATTTTTGCGGAGCCGCATGACAGCGTCCACAATTCGTCTGAAACCGGCGCTCGCCCTCTACCCGCATCGCATCGGCTTCGGTCGCGCTGTGCACCACGCGCGCGCTCGTACTGTCGTTCTCCGCTGGCGGCCCTGCTCCCCACACCACTGAAGCCACCGCCAGCAGGCCCATCAGAAATACAATTTTCGTCTTCACTGTTGACCTGCCCGGCCCAGCGGAATGGCGAAACGATAGGCCAATCCCACGGTCCAAAGATTGAAATTGCCGTCGGAGCTGAACTGGCGGCCGTAGCTGGCCACGGCTTTCAGTCCATCGTGCAGATAGTAGTTGAGTCCGAACTCTCCTTCACGGGTATTTGCGCCGGGTAGTTCAAGATCCTCGGCTTCGTCTGCGCTAATTTGGCCGCTAAAGAATTGCTCTGCCCGCCCGGCAAATTCGAGTCGGCGCATTGCTTTTTGCCAGAGTTGGATCTGACTCAAACGGTAAGCGCCATCGATCCAGTAGCCACTTCCCTGGTTCGACCGCGCATACTCGCCGTGCAT
>DATBAX010000088.1:0-4226 GCA_036271275.1 Terriglobales bacterium | reverse complement strand
TCTTGAGAACCGATTCTTCATCGGTCATTTTCATGATCGACTTGTGATGACAGTGCCCGTGAATCAAGGCTTTGCGAGCCAGCTTGGGGAGTTCGAAATGCTTGGCCTTTTTTTCCAGGAATTCGCTGAGTAGGAAAGTTTGCTGCGAGAGTTTTCGTGCACGATCGTCTTTCGGAAAAAGATTGAGGAGTTCGTCGCGGAAAACGGCGGCACAGCTTGGCTCGAGAACAATCACGGGAATTCCAGCCGCAATCTCGGAATCTAAAACATCGAGAGTTTGCAATAACAGTTTCTTGGCGCGATCCAACATACCGAAATCATAGAGCGGACGACCGCAGCAGAGAATGGCTCCGGGCAGCAGCACACGGAAGCCGGCGGCTTCGAGGACTTCGACTGCGGCCTTGCCCGTGTCAGGGAGAAAATAATTGTTAAAAGTATCCGGCCAGAGGACAACCGGAACTCCCTTTGCATTACGAGTCGGGCGCTTCTCGAACCAGTTCCGAAAAGTTTGTGGAGCGAAAGCCGGGATGCTCCGCTGCTGCGGCATTCCCGAAGCCAGCTTTGCGAGATTCCGAAGACCCGGTAGTTGAGTGGTCAGATTCACCAGACCCGGAACATGCGAAGCCAGCCGCGCCCAGACATCGATATTGGCGAAAGCGTAGGCACTGCGGGGACGAACGCGGCCTTCGTAATAGTGCGACAGGAATTCGGCTTTGTAAGTCGCAACATCTACGCCAACCGGGCAGTCGCTCTTGCAGCCTTTGCACGACAAACACAACTCGAGCGACTCTTTCACCTGCTCGTCGCGCCATTTATCTTTGATGACTTCGCCTTGAGTCATCTCCCATAAAAGATGAGCCCGCCCGCGAGTCGAATGTTCTTCTTCGCGGGTAACCCTATAGCTGGGACACATCACGCCGCCTTCATCCTGGCGGCATTTCCCCACTCCCACGCAACGCAAATTCGCATGCGCAAAACTTCCATGGTCTTCAGGAAATTGAAAATGGGTTTTAGGATCCCACGGCTTGTAATCGGCGCCGAGCCGGAGGTTCTCGTCCATCCGATAAGGCTCGACCAGCTTGCCGGGATTCATTTTCCAGTCGGGATCCCATAACGCTTTGAATTCGCGGAAGGCCTGCATCAGTTCCGGCCCAAACATTTTCGGCAACAGTTCGGCGCGCTGCTGGCCGTCTCCATGTTCGCCTGAAAGTGACCCGCCGTAACTGACGACCAAGTCCGCAGCTTCTTCCATGAACTTGCGATATTTTGCGATGCCTGCCGCGGACTGCAAATCGAAGCTCATGCGGTTGTGGACGCAGCCGTCGCCGAAATGTCCGTAGAGCGTGCCGCGATATTGGTAGGCGTCCATCAACTTTCGAAGATCGCGAAGATACTTGCCCAGCTTTTCGGGAGCGACCGCGGAATCTTCCCAGCCTTCCCAACTCAGAGGTTCGCCAGGGACATAGGAGATGACGCCCAAGCTTGATTCCCGAACATCCCAAACCCATTTGATTTGCTGGCGATTGGTAAATAACGCCATTTGCGGAGGATTGGGGGAGCGTGACAGCGCAGCCATTAACCCTCGCGCCTGAGACTCGGCTTCTGGCAAGGTGTTCGCGCCAAACTCCGCCAGCAACCAGCCTCCGCCTCCCGGCAACAATGCCAGCCCTTCAGAGTTGATCCCCTTCCTCCGGGTATATTCGACCAGTAGATTGTCGATGCCTTCGAGGCCAATCGGTTTGTGTTCGAGCACTTCCGGCACGTGATCGGCACACTGATAAATATCCGGATAAGCGATCACCAGCAGCACTCGCGCAGGAGGGCTTTCGACCAAGCGACATGTGGCTTCGAGTGTGGTGACGCAGGTTCCTTCCGATCCAACGAGCGCCTGTGCGACGTTGAAGCCATTTTCTGGAAGCAAATAATTCAAGTTGTAGCCGGAAACTCGCCGCGGAATATTCGGGAATCGTTGACGAACCAGATCTGAATATTTTTCGCCCAGTGCTTTTAGCCCGGCGTAAATCTGGCCGCGCCGTCCGCCTTCATGAATGATTCTTTGCAGTTCGTCGGCGCTTGTGGCCCCAACTTCCATCCGCTTACCGTCGTAGGTGAGAACATCCAGCGCTTCGATATTGTCATCCGTTTTACCGGCCATCACCGAGTGCACACCGCAGGAATTGTTACCGATCATGCCACCGAGCGTGCAGCGGCTGTGCGTGGCTGGGTCGGGAGCGAAGGTGAGATGATGTTTTTCGGCAGCATTGCGCAGGCGATCAAGAACAACTCCGGGCTGCACCCTCGCGATTCTTTTTACCGGATCGATTTCGAGAATCTCCGCCATGTGTCTGGAGAAATCCAGAATGACAGCGACGTTGCAGCATTGGCCTGCCAGCGAAGTTCCGCCACCGCGGCACAGGATTGGCGCGCCATATTCACGCGCAAGGGAGATCGTCGCGACTACGTCGTCTATGTTGTGAGGAAGAACAACCCCGATGGGGACTTGACGGAAGTTCGATCCATCGGTGGCGTAAAGAGCGCGGCTTCCATTGTCAAAGCGAACATCGCCGCGCACGGCATGCGTGAGAGCATGCTCCAGACCAGAGCTATCGATATCCTGATTGGAAGACTTAGAAACCTGGGCGAGTTCGATAAGCTTGTCCGGCATGGGAAGATCGCAGCCGCTATGCAGAAGTTTACTGCATCAAGCGCGAGCCGTAATCCGCCATGCTTAACGTGAGCAAAATCACCAGGAAAAAGATCGCGGAAATAATTACGACTTTGGTCAACTTTTCGCTGGTGTACTTCACATGCATGAAGAAGAGAACAACCACAGAAGCTTTGAATGTGGCAATGATCAGCGCTACCACGGTATTCAAGCGCCCGAGGTCGATATTGGCGACCCATGCCGTGACGAATGTCAGAACGATCAGCAGGGCCCAGATGCCCCAGTACATGGTGCTCGGCAGTATGTGCTCGGAATGTTCGGACTTGTTGTCAGACGACATGGCGCTCACTTTGCTAGATTTCGATCAATCAGATAGAGCAATGGAAACAGATAAATCCACACGATGTCGACGAAGTGCCAATACAGTCCGCCATTTTCGAGCGGCGTGAAATATCCTGGCCCGTAGGTGCCCTTCCACGAGGCATACGTCAGATAGAGAAACAGCCCTACACCGATGATCATGTGAAGAGCGTGCAACCCGGTCATTGCGAAATACAGCGAGTAGAAAGTCTGGGTGCGTGCCTGAAAATCCTGCATGTTTGCAGGATCGACATTCACGCCCTTCAGGTCTTCCGCACTCAGCCGAAACGTCGCGCCCGGAATGTGGTGCTTATCGTACTTCTCTTTCCACTCAAAACCTTTGATGACCAAAAACGTCATCCCAAAAACCATGGTCAGCACTAAAAGGACAACCGTCAGCATGCGCTTGCCCATTTGCGTCGCGCGAATGGCCAGCGCTACCGTCAAGCTGCTGCAAATCAGGACGGCAGTGTTGGCCGCGCCCAGTGGCAGATTCAATGTCCGGCTGCCTACACCGAACTCAACTGGATAAGACCAGCGATAGATCAGATAGGCGCAGAACATGCCGCCGAAAAACATGAGTTCCGTCGCCAGAAACAACCACATGCCCAGGGACGCAGTATTTTTCTGCTGCTCCATGGTCGCAAAGTGGTGCTGCTGGTGCGGTTCGAGATGGTGCTCGTGGGCGATTGCGCTATCGCTCAAGCGTCACCTCCTCGGGAAGAGGCATGTTCTCGTAGTCATAGGCTTCCTGAGTTACGATCGGCGTCTCGTCAAAATTGAACGTAGTTGGCGGCGATTGAGTCGTCCACTCCAGGCCCGTTGCGCCCCAGGGATTGTTTCCCGCGGGTTTTCCGTATCGCAATGACCAGGTGAAATAAATCATCGGCAAAATGTATCCCACGGCTAGGATTGTCGAACCTGCAGTGGAGAGTACGTTCAGCACTTGGAATTCCGGCGGATACTGCCAGTAACGTCGCGGCATTCCCATGTAGCCAAGAATGAATTGCGGGAAGAACGTCAAGTTGAAGCCGATAAATACAATGGCCGCCGCGAGTCGTCCCCAGGCTTCCGGATAAAGTTTCCCTGAAATCTTCGGCCACCAGAAATGCATGCCGCCAAGGAAGCCCATGACCGCGCCGCCGACCATAATGTAATGAAAGTGCGCGATCACGAAATACGTATCGTGCACATGAACGTC
>DATBAX010000087.1:0-2646 GCA_036271275.1 Terriglobales bacterium | reverse complement strand
TTGCATTCTTCGCAGGGACACACTTCGCGCAAAAACTTCCAGGAATAAATCCCCAGTGCGTGACCATCGTTCCAATTAAATTTAATGGCGTATTTGCCGACTGCCTCTGCCGATAGCGGCTTGGCGGCTTCTTTGAACATGGGCAATGTTCCGGGAGCGGTTTTCGGCGGATCGCCCGCTCTGCGTTTGGTCTTGCCTCGCTCCTCTTCACAGAGAGCACAGGGACAGGCATCGCGCAGGAAAATGAACGAATAATGTGAGAGGTGGCCGTCCTTCCATTCAACATCGACGCCCGAGCCGGTGGTGAGATTCACTTTGACCGATTTGGGGTCGAGAGAGGGGGGCATGAATTCAGTATCGCATCCGGCGGCCTCGGGCGCTGAGGCGCGTTTTCCTGAGCAAGCTTTTTATGGCACAGCTAAAGCTGCCTGATACGAATCCCGTCGAACCCAACGATGATAGATTTAGGCACGAATATGAGGACATCCGGAGGATTTTGACTCGTATCAGGGCATCACCTTTCAGGCGTGCCATTAAAGCTGTTCGGTGGAAAACGCGAGCCAGCGCCGGGAGATATAGGTAACGCTCAGGCAAGATTAGACCTATCATGCTGGCGAAAAACGCCAAAATCCGGTAAAATCTATGTTTTACACAGCAAGTTCTCAACCTACCTGGAGCAGTCAGTCATGGCACAAGTTTGTGATCTCTGCGGCAAAGGGCCGCAATTCGGAAATAACATCAGCCACGCCCACAACGTGACCAAGCGGCGCTGGAACGTCAATCTGCACGCGGTGCACGCCATAGTGAAGGGTGTCGGCAAGCGGATCCGCGTCTGCACGAGCTGCCTCAAGGGCGGCAAAGTCGTCAAGGCATAATCAACCACCAAAGACATTGAGTATCACGAAGGAAAAGCCTTCTAGGGATTTCCTTGGTGCAACTTAGTGTCCTTGGCGGTTAAGAGCCTTACTCCACCGCCACCAGCAGCACGTCAAAAATTAGCGTCGCCCCAGGCGGGATCGCTCCCGGAGAACCCTGATCGCCGTATGCCAGGTCCGGTGGGATTCGCAACTGCCGCTTACCTCCGACTTTCATTCCGGCCACGCCTTCGTCCCATCCTTTAATCACTTCACCGGCACCCAGATTAAATTTGAATGGCTTGCCTGTGCCCACCGATGTATCGAATTTCTTCCCGGTCGTAAGCCATCCTGTGTAGTGGACTTTAACCGTATGACCAGGAATCGCCATGGCTCCCATGCCAACTTTGATGTCCCAATATTGCAGGCCGGATGCGGTCTTGGTCCCGTTGCCAGTCACTTTGGTGGGCCCGCCGGCGACGGCATGGGCTGCTGTCTTCTTCGAGGCAGTACTTTGAGCAAACGCCACCGCAGCTAACCCAACCAATGCAGCGATCAGAAAATATTTCATCCGGAACTCCTTCAACTCATTTCAGATTGGAGATTTTAGATCTAAGCTTGCACCTTTACGCCAGAGCAATTACGTCGATTTCTACCAGAACATCTTTGGGCAAGCGCGCGACTTCAACGGTCGATCTGGCTGGCTGCGCCGAAGTGAAATACTTTCCATAGACTTCGTTCATCGCGGCGAAGTCTCCCATGTTTTTTAGAAACACGGTCGTACGCACAACGTTTGCCAGACGGCTTCCGGCAGCTTGCAAAATTCCCGCCAGATTCTTCAGCACGCGTTCGGTTTGAACGGCCACATCGCCGTCGATGACTTGCTGCGTCGCCGGATCGATCGCCACTTGTCCGGACACAAAAACAAATCCGTTGGCGCGAATGGCTTGCGAATAAGGGCCGATGGCTTTGGGGCCGTCGTTGGTGGCGATGACTTCACGCATGAGAATCTCCGAGGTTGATGAAAGCGGCAGGAATAAATCTACCATGCGCCTGTAGAGCCCACCTGTCCACATCAACTTACGGTAGTGGTGCAGTTTGCAATGAGACTCGTGTCAGGGCCCGGCTACAGCCGTGCGAAATAATATCAACAAGGACGGGCGTTAGGCCCCTGAGAGCGCGGCATATCAAAAACCTGCGCTACGCGCGTCATCGAATATCCAAGTTTGCCGGCACCCCTGAAGGCGATGCCCTGACACGGATCTTTTTCAAACTGCACCACTACCCAACTTACCCTCTAAATCGTTCGGAGCGCCTCGATCGGCTCGGTGGAAGCGGCACGGACTGCGGGAAGCGCCGACGCAAGAAGAGTCAGGAACATCATCGTCGGGACGGCCGAAATGTAAATCAACGGATCGGTGGCACTCACTCCGAAAAGAAATGAGCTGACCAGCCGCGAGATCGCGAACGATCCCAGCAGGCCAAAACCGCATCCGAGAAGCCCGAGTTTCGCGCCGGTCATGATCACCATGCGGGCAATTGTTGCCCGCTGCGCGCCGAGTGCCATGCGGATGGCCAGTTCCTGATTGCGCAGAGAGACGGAAAACGCCACAACTGCGTAGATCCCGGTAATAGCGAGCAGCAGAGCGCCGACGGCGAAAGCAGTGATGAGGCCGGTATTAAAACGGCGCGGCGCTTCCGAAGTCGAAATCACGTTATCCATGGGTTGCACCTCCTGCAGAGGAAGCAGCGGGTCAATCTCGGCGATCGTCGCGCGCAGAACTTGTGTCAT
>DATBAX010000086.1:0-35954 GCA_036271275.1 Terriglobales bacterium | reverse complement strand
GATTCAGGAAGGCCTCGAAGTCCGTATAAGGTTTGGCAGCGTGCTCCTGCGCAAGGCCCGCCACCTTCGCCTGATTGGTCCCATAGATCGCCACGACGGAAACTTCAGGAATTGCATTCGCCGCCCGTGCGTGAGTTTCGCCGATGTTGCCGCCGCCGATCAGTCCAACGTGAACGGTCATGAGTCCTTTCCGAGCCCTGAGAAAGTATATGAGACGACTGCGGAGGTTCAGAATAAATCACATCGTGCGTCTTCGATGATGCAAAGAAACATTCTCGTGAAACGTATCTCGAATCGGCGGTTCGCCATGAAGTAGATTGTGCTGCGTGGCATGTGTTACAAGAACACGTGCGCTCGTCGCCATTTAAATCACCGAAGCCTTGCGCATCACAGCTGAGAACTTCAATGACACCTTCTTTGATGATGACATTCGCCGATCCACGAAGTGCCGGCGCTTCGGAGACGGCACAGTGAGCGCTCGTCCGATCCGAAACCTGCGCTGGTGGATCGGTGGAATGCTGTTCCTTTCCACGATCATCAATTATCTTGACCGGCAAACGCTCTCGCTGCTCGCGCCTTTCCTTAAACTCGATTATCACTGGACGAACACCGACTACGCCAATATCCTCATTGGATTTCGCGTCGGCTATTCGCTGGGGCAAACAATCCTTGGGCGCATGATCGATCGCATCGGAACCCGTCGCGGTTTGAGCATAACGGTAGTGCTGTATTCCCTGGTTGCCGGCGCAACTTCCTTTGCCCGCGGTTTCTATAGTTTTGCAGCATTTCGTAGTTTGCTCGGACTCGCAGAATCAGCCAACTGGCCGGGCGCGACCAAGGCGGTTTCGGAATGGTTTCCGAAACGCGAGCGTGCGCTCGCTACCGCATTGTTCGATAGCGGCTCGTCGATTGGCGGCGCCATCGCTCCGTTTCTGGTGTTGGGGATTTATTTCCGTTGGGGATGGCGGCTTGCGTTTGTAATTCCCGGTCTGCTGGGATTTCTGTGGCTGATTCTTTGGCGAAAAATGTATTACCCACCGCGGGAGCACCCACGAATCAGTCCGGAAGAATTGCAAATGATACAAAAAGATTCCGCGGAGGAACCGCAAACCAGCGGTGACAAACCTCAGCCTTGGTCGCTTTTGCTCAGACTGCCGCAGACCTGGGGAGCGATTATCGCTAAGGCCCTCACCGATCCCGTCTGGTTTTTTGTCGCCGACTGGTTTCCGATCTATCTGGTTGCAAAAGGATTTTCGCTCAAAAGTGGGATTCTCGCGGTCTGGGTCCCGTTCATCGCCGCGGACCTGGGAAACTTTTTTGGCGGATGGGCATCCGGTTTTCTGATCAAGCGCGGGTGGGCACTGGGCACGGCACGAAAAGCGCTTGTGGTCTTCGGCGGCGTCGGAGTCTTATTGCTGATCCCAACTCTTTTCACTCACAGCCTCTGGTCAATCACGTTGCTTTTCGCGCTTTCTACATTTTCTTACGCTGCGTTTTCAACCATCGCGAACGTGCTGCCTTCCGATTTATTCTTCAGCCGGTCCGTGGCCACCGTGAGCGGACTCAGTGGGACGGGCGCGGGGATCGGGACCATCATCGCTTTCAAACTCATCGGATATTTCTCCGACCTGCCCCATGTCGCCGGTCATTCTTTTGATCGCATCATTGTGGTGGCAGGAATGCTGCCTTTCGCGGGAATGCTGCTGGTCCTGATGCTGGTGCGGAATACGCGGGCAACCCGCGAAGGACTCGTTCGCACAATTTGAGCTGCTGGGAAGCGGGGCTTCGGTACACGTTCTACGGTGGAAAAGCTCGGGCGGCTTATTAGAAGTTTTCCAGGAGCCAGGCGTTGGTTTCCCAGGTTCGCTGGCCGATCGCTAGATGGTGGCCGTCCGGGGATGGGATGGCTGCGGCGATCCATTGGTTTCTGCCTCGATCGAACAGGATATGAGTTTTTCCGTCCAGCTCGATGGTGGCAACAAAATATCCGATTGAGTTTGACTGTGCGGCCGCCAGCAACCTGTTCCCGTCCGCGGCCCAAGAGTGATTCCAAATGTACCAGCCGTGAGGAAGCTGGAAATCGCGCTCGACGCCCGTCCGCAAGTCTAGAATGCGTATTTTTTCGCGGAGCTGAACTTTACTGGTAATCGCAACCCGGGAACCGTCTGGCGAAAGACTCCAGTTCAGGTCATTTTCCGTGCTCAATCTGGTTGCGGCGACCTCATGACCCAGGCCGTGAAACAAATCTACGGAATAAAAGACCAGCCGGTCCTTTTCGTTTTTAGACGTGATACAGGAACTGCCGGGACGGGAAGGACAGTCGAAGGCGGCGTTGTCGTCATCGGAAAATTCCATCAACTGGTCCGGCGTGCCGCCCGACGCGGGGAGTCGCATCAGTCGGTTTTTTTGCGGCTGGCCGTCCTTCGCAGATGTGAACGAAAAATACATTATCCAGGACCCGTCCGGACTTGCCAGACCGCCTAATTGATTGTCTGGACCCGGTATCAGCGGCTCGGCCGAGTCTTTATCCAACGCTTGCCGGTAGAGCTGTGATCTGCCGGTGCGGTCCGACGAAAAGAGAACCGCTCGACTATCCGCTGTCCAGCCGCTGGGGATGTCCTCGCTTTCACTCACCGTAAGCCGCTTGGGAGAATCCAAGCCTGCGCCTGAGTCTTTGAAGTCGCCGATATACACATCGGTTCGAAAATGCGATTTTTGCACGATCATCAGTTTCCCATTGGCGCTGATGCTCGATGCATCCTGGTTCGAGCCTTCACCACTGATTATTTTCACGGGCTTGCCAGAAGGCTGGCCGCTCACTGGATCAACCGTGGCCGCCCAAATACTTTCCACGGTGTTTTCACTGGCTTCATATTTGGAAAAAAATAGCCGGCCATCGGGTCCCCATAACATGAACGGCGAATCCACATATGCGATCCTGGCGCCGGAGAAAACCTGGGTCGCTGGTCCGCCTTCGATCGACAGAGTTCCCACCTCCGCAGTTCCCGTTGCCAATTGTTTGATGTAAGCGAGTCGTCGTCCCGAGGGGGACCAAGCTACGGCAGCATACGGCGCTTGTTCGCCGGCCACGGGATGAGGATTTTCACCGTCGCTTCCCATGATCCAGATTGCGCGGTCTTCAGCATTCAGGAATGCGATTGACGAACCATCAGGCGAAGCAATCGGATTCATACTTCGAGTTCGCAGTTTGCGAGGAGCGCCGCCGAACACCGAAATTTCCCAGGTCGTGTAACCGTCGGCATCAGATTCCGCCGTGAACAGTAACTTCTCACCATCAGGAAACCAAGTCACCCACCAAAGATGGGTCCGCAATTCATCAGGCAGCGGGATATCGTGGACCTCTCCGCTATCGATCGTGCTCAGATGAAGCCCCTTGGTGTCCACCGACGCGAGATGCTTGCCGTCTGGCGATATGGTGGCGTGAAGCAGGCGATTTTCGGCAGCATTGTGCGTCACTTGCCGTTCGCTTTGTGGTTTGATTGGCGCGGCGCCGGAATTCTTGAACCAGCGAAATCCAAAACCTGCCACAAGAAGAACAGCTGCCAATATTGCGCCATAGAGAATCTTGCGGCGCTGCGGTTGGGGAGATGACGGTTGCGCAACGATTGGGACTTTGGTATCGGACGTGAGCGATGGGAACCGCGCAGACTCCGTGTCCCGGCGCAAACGTTTCAGATCGGTGCGCAGCTCGCCCGCGTTCTGATAACGCAGATCGCGATCTTTTTCCAGAGCTTTGCTGATGATGTCTTCCAGCTTGGGCGGGACATCAGGATTCAGGCGCACGGCAGACGTTGGTTCTCGATTCAGGATCGAATCGAAGATCATTGCCGAGGTATCGCCGCGAAACGGCAACGTTCCCGTGGCCATTTCATAGATGACCGCTCCGAACGAAAAAAGATCGGTGCGTCCATCGAGATCCTTCCCCTTCACCTGCTCCGGCGACATATATGCAACCGTGCCCAGAGTGGAACCCGGGCTGGTGAGATGGGCTTCGTCCCCGAGGATCGCCGCTGTGGCATCCGCCGCAGATGCAGGTCGCGCCGAAACTTTCGCCAAGCCGAAATCCAAAACTTTGGCCAGGCCACGATTAGTTACGAAAATGTTTCCTGGTTTGATATCGCGATGAACGATGCCTTGGGCGTGCGCGGCATCGAGCGCATCGGCAATCTCAATCGCAAGAGACAGGAGAACTTCCATCTCCAACGGATGCGCTCCGATACGTTGCCGGAGGGTGATGCCGTCCAAAAACTCCATGGCGATGAAGGCCCGGCTTTCGTGTTCGCCAATTTCATAAATGGTGCAGATGTTGGGATGGTTCAAGGCCGAAGCCGCTCGCGCTTCGCGTCGGAAGCGCTCCAAAGAAAGTGGGTCTTGAGCTGTGTCCTCGGGTAGAAATTTCAGTGCCGCCAGGCGGCCCAGCGAAATGTCTTCGGCTTTATAAACCACGCCCATGCCACCGCTGCCGAGCGAACCCAACACGCGATAGTGGGAGACCGTTTGGCCGATGACGGATGATCTCGAAGGCCGAACTGCGTCAAGCTCGGAAGTGTTTGCCGATAGATGGACTGCGGGGTCTTGAAGAAAACTTCCGGCTCTTCGGTGGGCGGTAAGTAAAGACCGAACTTCTTGCAAGAGTGCCGAATCGCCGGCACACTCCAGTTGCAGGAATGCCTCTTGCTGCTCGGCCGGCCTCTGAAGCGCCAACTGCAACAAATCGTCTACTCGTTTCCAGCGTTCAGCGTCCATCGGAAGTCTAGCGACTCATTTCCCGGTGCAGCCATGCCCGTGCCGTGCTCCAGTCGCGCGAAATGGTGACCGCGGACACGTTGAGCACCTCCGCCATCTCGTCGAAGTTCAAGCCTCCAAAAAATTTCAATTCGACCACCTGGGCTTTGCGCGCATCGATCAGCGCCAGCGCTTTGAGCGCGTCATCGAGGGCCAGAACGTCCACGTCTCTATTTTTGCCAGGGGACTCGATGGTTGCGTCCTCGAGCGATATTGTCTCGACACCACCACCCCTCTTTTCTGCGCGGTGGCGGCGGGCGTAGTCGACTAGGATTTGCCGCATTTGTTGGGCAGCGATCGCAAAGAAATGAGAGCGACTCTCCCACTTGGGGGAGTTCAGACCCACCAGGCGCAGATAGGCTTCATTCACCAGGGCGGAACTTTGCAGCGTGTGGTTGGGACGTTCCTGGCGTAGTTGAAAGTGGGCTAGACGGCGTAACTCTTTATAGACAATCGGCAATAGAGCGTCCAGCGACTTGCGGTCGCCGCCCCGCCAGCCCTGCAATAACTGCGTGATTTCGCCTGCTGAATCTGGTTCCACGACCGTCTGGGTAGAGTAGCCATGGCTTTAGAGTCTGTCAACGAACTTGCGTGTCATGAATAGTTCAGGAGGGATTTTTGACTGGGAAACCTCGACAAGCTCCCTTGTTTCAGCGTTGTTTCCCGAGTGATGCTTGCTTGAGAATGGTGGGGCCGTTGGGAAGTTTCTGCTGCCATTGTTTAAGGAGTGTCTTGCTGTGAGCTTCTAGCTGGGCGGCATCTTCGGCGCGCCCTGTTTCCCGGAGAGCTTCGGCCAGGGCTAGCCAGGTACGGGAAATGCAAATGGCGTCGCGAAGATCGCCATCCAAGTTGGGATTCCAAGCCATCAGCTTTCCCTGGAGTTCCTGATAACCATCCACAGCCTTGCGTGGCTGATGGGTTCCCGCATAAAAATCGGCTGACGCGCGCATCGTGTGATCGGCCTCGCTCATGGGCTCGATTTTATCGGCAGGTAAGATTTTCGCCTCCCGTAGAAGATGAACCGCTTTGTCGATGCGCTGTTTTGCTTCGTCATTCCGTCCTGTCCAACGCTCGGCGTAGGACGAAGCAGCGAGCAGTTCGGCTTCGTCGCGTTTCGCCTGGGAATTGGATTTCGCCTCCCGGAGTGTGGCCAAAGAATGATCGTAAACCGTCAATGCCTTTTGTGGATTGGTGTGGCGCAGAATGTTTCCGATTTCCAATCCCACCTCGGCGACCTCGTGGCGGCTGAGGGCGTCGTCAGAATCGCTGTGCGCGAGTTCTTCTGCGATCGTGAGTGCTCTTTGAAAAGCGGCGAGCGCTTCTGGGGTGCGCCCCAGGCTCAGCTCACCGTCCGCTTTTCCCAGGATCATGCCTTCGTGCCACAGCACATCGACTTCATTGGAGCGCAGCGCCGCATGTCCGTTTGCGGCTGCCTTTTCGTCGCTATCAAAAGCCTTGCGCATAGTAGCGAGCCCCCCATCCAGGTCCCCAGCCTGCCACTGTGAGTAAGCCAAAGAGTCGAGAACCTCGCCGAGAACATCGCCGCCATAGCTAGGGTCCTGGACACTTTGTCGCGAGAGATCCTGAATGTGTTGACAATATCGTATTGCCTTGTCGAACTGGCGCCGGTTTTCGTATTCGTCCGCGACGTTGGCATACCAATACATCACGGCATATTGATCGACACGTGAGAGGTTTCCGAGAGCGATGAATTGTTCGATTTGCGCGGCAGTTTCATCGGCTTCTGCCTGAGCTTCCCCAGGACGTCCCTGTATATCGGATAGGATCATGCGATCGTGCGCAATGGTCGCGGAAAGACGCCGCCCGTCCCGGTTTCGTGGATTGCTGGCCAGGACAGGCCTCAGAAATCGCTCAGCGTTCTTCAAACTTGTTTCAGCGTCCGAAAACAGGCCCAGATTGGGAGAAGTGGGATCCCCTTGGACGTGCGCCACCTTCACGTAAGCAAGCGCGATTTCCAAGGCGAAATCCGGGTCCATGTGAGCTTCGTTGCCCAGCGCTGTCAGGTACTGCAAAGTGTCCGAGACAATTTGATGCCTGACTTTCGTGGAGCCTGGGAGTCCTCTGATTTGCTCGTCGAGATCGATAAATTTGTTGGCCAATTGCCGGGCTTGCAGAAAGCGCTCTTGCGCAATAGCGCGCTGCCGGTTCGCAACATAAAGTCCCCCCGCGAGGCTGGAAATCACAAGTAAAAGTGTGGTGCCCGCCAGGATTACGGCCGTACGATTCCGGTGTACAAACTTGCCGACACGATACGCAATGGTGTCCGGACGAGCGCTGATGGGTTCGTCTTTCAGGTATCGGCGGAGATCGTCAGCGAACGCGGCAACGGAGATGTAGCGTTCCGCCGGATTTTTTTTCAGGGCTTTGTTGACGATGGTGTCGAGGTCTCCACGAAGTTGGCGTTGCAGTCTTTCCGGCGTCGTAACTCGCTTTGCGGCTTCCCCGTCCATCACGTCCGCGTCGGCGGATGCGATTGAAGATGACATCCTGGGTGTTTCTGACTCGACAATGATCCGGACAAGTTCGGTGGGAGAATGCGGGCCCGTCCCGGCGGAATACTGGCCAGTCAACAGCAGGTAAAGCAGTACGCCGAGGGCATAGACATCGGTAGCAGTAGTGATGGAACCGGAGGTTATTTGTTCGGGCGCTGCGAACCGCGGAGTCAGAGCCTGATCGCCGTCGAGCGTAAGCCGGGTTAGAGCGGCGGGATCTGCGCTATCGGATAGAAGTTTGGCGATGCCAAAATCGAGTAGCTTTACCTGACCATCGTCTCTGACCAGCACGTTCGCAGGTTTGATATCGCGGTGAACAATCAGATTGCTGTGAGAATGATCGACGGCGGTGAGTACATCGATGAATAGCTCAATTCGACTGTCCACGTCGAGTCGAAGTTCGTCGCAGTATTTATCAATGTGTTTTCCGTGGACATGCTCGAGAACCAGAAACGGCTCCCCTTCAGGTGTGACGCCGGCATCAATCAGCTCCGCAATGTGGGGGTGCGCAAGCCGGCCGAGGATAGCGCCCTCGCGCTTGAACCGTTCCAGACCCAACGGAGTGTTGACCGCGATGTTCAAGAATTTAATAGCTACGCGGCGGTCAAAGCGCCCATCGTTTCGCTCCGCCAGCCAAACGCTTCCCATGCCTCCATAGCCAAGCTGACTGAGTATCCGATAGTGCGAAACAATTCGTCCGGTCACGGAATCAACGGACGCCAATTCTTCCAAACTTGGCAGATTCAGTTTCATGCCGTCGATTAATGCCGATTCCAGAAAACTTCCCGCGCTCCCGTCGGCTGTTAATAATGAATAGACTTCATGTAACAGAGACGTATCGTCATCGCAGGCTTGAAGCAGAAATTCCTGCCGCTGCTCCGCCGGCAGAGGCAGCGCCGACTGAAATAGATCATCCACACGTTTCCAGCGTTCAGGATCCATCGGAGTTTCCGGCTTGGGCGGAAAGCGTTTGGGTAGAGTATCCATGACTTTAGAGTAAGTCAATCAACTTGTTGAAGAATTAACTACTTACAAACCAGATCTACGGACAATTAAGCCGGTCAAATCCTCAGGCAGGTGCCCGTTCTTCTCTCACGATTTATGCGAACGAGGGCGGGCTTTTGACTTGGAAATCTCGAAAAGCCCCGCCCTCCACAAAGACTATTCTCGGTTGCATCGACCCTCTGTAACGCGGAACGCCGTTCCACCCGCGGCGCTCTGGAAAATAATCTTAACGGCGATGATTGCTTTTACCCGCGGCTCACGCTGTTTAGAGATAGAAGATGTTCCAACACGAGGAGGGTGCTGCAATGCTTATCAAGGCTATGTGGTTCGGATTGATCTTAAGTCTCACTTTCGTGGCGGTGGCGCAAGAACCGGTCCAGCCAAGCCCTACAACCATGACGGTGGAAGCAGACTCGTCCCATGCGACTCAAACCTGCCAGGTTACCTATTCAAGTGGAACCACTCCCACGGCCACGAAGTTCTGCGTGACCGTGAACGGCAATATTCCCCAGTTCTCCGTAAGGGGGATCCAATTGTTCTTCCCTGCGGGAAATGCCGGGGACCTCGAAGGTTATGGATTCTGTGACGTTACCGCGGGCGTGCGCTACATGGACTATGCGGCGTACGACAACGACACGTGGAATGCATCAACATTGCAGCAGAGCGGCAATACCGTCACGGTCACCCGGACAACTGCGGATGGAAACTGGCAACTGACGCAGACCATCGTGAATATCCCGGCTACGGCGAGCGCCGTTGGTTCGGCGAAGGTCACCATGAGGCTGAAAAATCTTTCGAGTGTCGCCCGCTCCGCCAACTTGGTGCGGTATGCCGCCGAGGATGTCGGCTACGTCAAAAACGACTACAACACGTCGCGATATTCGGCGATCGGACAGTTCCCATATGCGGTGGGGCTGATGCTCACCGTTAACAGTTTCCCCGCAGGTTATGGCGAAGAAGCATACATACAAAACATTCAGTCCGGCCCCGATCCGTGTGCCTACCTCACTTTTCTGGAGCAAACCCTGCCGTACGTTGGCTTGGGCTCGATCGTAGCCGAGTGGAACGCGGAGAGTGCGAAAAAGATCGCTCCTAACGGAACGGTCACTGTGACCAGCACCTATCGAGGTTTCTAAATGGTGATCGGGCTGGCTTCCATCAGAGTTGAAAGCAGACCCATTCTGAATCTCGCATCTTTTTGGGAGGCTATCCAAACCTGGGGATGGTCTCCATTCGAGACAAAATCTGCCTTGAAAGGACCATCCGCTTATTTGTCGGCCGGTCGCTCAAAGCGACGGTTGGCGCGAAGTTGTGGAGTTGGTTTCAATTCGCCCGTTACCCCGATCGTGAACTCGTGTTCATACGGCGCATCGTCCGGTCCGTCGACGGTAAGATGCACGGTGAAATCGGCCGCTCTGGTGTAGCAATGGGAGACTTTGGGGCCTTCCGAGACCGTGCCATCGCCGAAGTCCCAGTGATAGCGGACCGCGGGCACGCCGTCAGGGTCAGCCTGGGCCGAGAAGACTATCGTTTCCCCCGCCTTCGACTGAGTCGGGATTAAGGTCGTAATTCCTGGAGTGGTCCCGGCAATCGCCGTATCCACCAACTTAATGACCAGCGCCGACTGTGGCGACTGATTCTGAATCCTGATCGCGCCACCTTCGACCGTAAGCACGGCGCTCGAATCCAGTACTGCAGTTGCCACCAGCGTAGAGCTGGCGTGGACCCCGAGGTCGATGAGGTTTAGTGTGCGCGAGCGTGGTCCTTCAGTCCAATTGAAGACCGTCAACATGCTTTGCCGAGGACTCTGGCGGAGAAAGAAAACACTGGGCTGTCCGTCCTCTGGTTCATAGGTCATCAGGTCCACGGGCGTGGAGGCTCGGCCGGCCTTTGACATATTGATCAAGTCGCGATTCTCCGCCAACGCGAGCCGGTCTTTCTCACTGCCAAGTACCAGCAGATCGTCGCCGATTTCGTACATGCCTCCGGCGATCGCAGAAAGTGCAATCGAAGCTTGCGCGGTGGTTAGCGAATGGGAGGAATGCTCGCGCGAATGTTCTACCAAATACGTATCGGTGATGTTGAATGCGTCCGGGTCATCGATGAAGTAGTTGCCGTTCATATAGAAACGCGCGGCGATACCTGGAGCTGAAGTCTTCGTTCTCAGAAAACTGTGGCCCGTGTCGGCGGAAATGCGGCCGGTGTCGACGATTCCAACAGGGTTGAGCATAGGACTTCCGTCCTTGTCCAGAAGCACTTGGTCACCGACGGCATCGCGGATCACTTGCAAACCAATACGTTGGGCTTCCAGCGCAGTTGTATTGGGACGGTAGAAGTAACCCTCGATAGCCGTTGTATCCATGAAGTCGAGCTTGATGAAGCGAACTCCCCATTCCTGGACCAACTTCTTGTAGGTTTGGCGCAGGTATTCCTGCGCCTTAGGATGTGTCGTGTCAAGCGCGTAAAGTGTATCGACGTTCTGGCCCCAGACGTCCTCCAGAGGAATCGGCTCGCCCTTGGCGTTGTGGACCAGCCACTCTTTGTGATGTTCGTAAACCCAGGCGCGGCTGCTTACTTCGAACGGAGCTGTCCACAGGCCGACGGTGAGACCGTCTTTCAAAATATGATGGGCCACAAACCCCATGCCGTCCGGGAATTGCGTTGCATTCGCCGTGACGAACTCTCCGCGAGCGTATTGATAGCCTTCATCGATTTGGAAAAAATTGTATCCGAGCGAATTTAAATGCTGGGACAGCCAATCGGCGTTCGCCAGAGTCTCGCCCTGGTTGATCGCGGCATAGTAGGCGGTCCAGCTCCACCATCCCATGGGAATCTGACTTGAAACCCGGGCTTGATGCAGATTGCGAATTGCAGAGCCATAGGTGCGAAGCTGGCCCAGATAGTCCGGACCAGTGGCGAACATCACTCGTTCCGAGCTCATCTCCTCACTCGGATTGAGTGGAAGACTGAGTTCGATGCGATCGCTGACGAGAGACTTCACTTTTAAAGTCTCTGCTTCACTCAAGTCTTTTTGAATTTCAGTGGTCCCAGTAGATTCGACGGTGTAGGACGCGATCTTGGCGTCCTCGCCTTTGCCCTGGGCCTTCAGCCGCAAAATAGTCAGGAAGCGGTCCGAGGTGAGCGCACCAAGAAACAGGCTCTGCTTGCTTTGACGGTTATAGATGAGTTGGCTTCCGACTCCGCGATGCAATCCGTCAGGAGCCCCTCCGAGATCGTAGATGACGAGATCCGGCCAATCTTCGCTAAAGCTATCGGAAAGAATTCGTTCGTCCGCTGACCGCCCGCCCAAGTTAACAATCGCGCCTCCGATTGCTTCAACACTGCGGATCGCTTGCACAGACGCAGGCTTGCCGGTGCCGTTTCTAACCCGCACTTGAATGGCGCCGTAAGGCTTTTCGCTGTAAAGCTGGAGCACATAAACAAGATCGGGGCTGCCGCTGAGTCCGCTGCAGGTGACCGTCAGCTGTTTACCCGAACCAAGCGCGTCGTTGAATGGCGATTCAGAAACCACATGCGAGGGATAGCTCCCGGAACGCAACCAGGTGTGATCGACCATTGCACCGACGCTCGATCGCAGGGTAGCGTCAGCGCCAACCGGTCCGAATTGATACGAACCATCACCAGAATTGACCGTTACGGACAGGGCGCCGTTAGTCAGTTGCCGGGCCGAACAGCGCACAGCGCCCGGCGTGAGCATCGCGCACGTCAAGCCACAGCAAATAAGCAGCTCTCGTATCCGGCACCGTGCGTCGCTCATGAGTAGACTCCGTTCTCAAACGTTTCGACAGGGTGCGCCGTCCTTCTTTCGCTGTTTATGCGCAAGAGGGCGGGGCTTTTCCCGGCCACTGCTATTTTTTCTGATAGCACCCGATGTCAATCTTTCCGGAATTCACGCGCGGCGAACCGTCAAGGTCCAGTTCTCCCACTGGTGCCGCGTCGACCGTGCCTGCCGCGATCGCGGGGGAATCAGCTTGCAGATGAAAGTCCTTGGCGACATCCACGAAATGCGGATCCAGAAATTTGGAATGGGTATCGCTGCCCGTGGACTCAACATACTTTTCGAACCCCGTCACGGTGCCTGCTGCTTCCGCCCAGGTGCTAGCCTTCGCGCCGGACGCACAATAATAAAGGTTGTGATCGATAGCGACGGCAGGGTGTTCCTTATCGACCTGCGATTTGTTTATTGCGATCAGGCACCGCTCTCCTGCGTAGACGATATTGTTGGCAAAAATATTGTCCGCCATATTCCACTGCATTTGGAACTCACCGGACCCGGTCGCCGACGTATCGTTCTCGTAGAGCGTGTTATTGACCACCGTGCTGTGATCGGTGTGTCCGCGTTCCGGCGCGTAACCTCCGATGGAAACTCCGGCGGTATGGCAGTGATAGATAAGATTATTCCGCGCAGTGATGTAACTAGTAGCGCGGTCTTTGTGCTCACTGGCCAGCTCAATTCCGAAGTCATCGTCGTGCATGATGTTTTGTTCGATCAGGATTCGAGTGCCGCCGTCCACGTAAATGCCGTCGGAGTTTTCTTCGTTTTGGTATGCCGGATTGCCCCGTGAATGGACGTTGTAGACGAGATTACCGCTCACCAATCCGTCACGTGCCTGGTCGACAGACGGATCGGGCGCAGTATGCTCAAAGCCGATGACATCGATCCCGATATTGTTGTTGTCGTGAACAACATTGTGCGTAATGCGGAAGTTCGTGACGTTCCCGTTCACCACCAGAGACTCGCTCGACCCGGTTTTGAGGTGATGCACTTCATTGCCATCAATGACCAAGTCCGTGATTGGAGCCTTGGCATCGGTTCCGTAAACGGCAATGCCGAACCCGTTGGCGCCATGTCCGGGACCATCGCGGCCCTCAAAAGTCTGCTCGATATGATGGACATTGTTCTTCAGTAGTTCTATGTGCGAACCGGCCCCCATTACGCTTATGCCCAAGGGAGATAGATGGTGATCCGCGGTGTGAAAGTTACGAATTTCGAAGCGCTCGATTCGCACGTAACTTTGATTGTGTATGGTCAGGATTGCTTGTCTGCCGGAAGGCGTGAAGTGCGTTGCATCCAGGATTGCCGTTTCGCCAGGATAGCTGCGAAACGTGATGAATCCGTCGGAAGAGTTGCCGGAAGCCTTGATGGTTACGAGTTCTTCGTAGACTCCGCCCTGCACATTGACGGTGCCACCGGCATGCACAGTGTCTGCGGCATGTTGAATGGTGCGCCAGGGTGCGGTGGGAGTGCCGGGATTGGAATCGTTTCCGGTCGTCGACACATAAAAAGATGAGTTGGATTGGCCAAAGGCCGCGCAGACACACACAAGTGACAGCACAAACAGGGACAGAAATTTCACGCTCGTCCTCCTGAGAAAAGCACTTTCTTAGCTTGTAACTCTGTTCATTGTGGTTGAACTTCGACAAGCAGGCTTCCGTCGAAATCAACTGGCAGATGTGCGCTACGTCCAGACACGGTTCCCAGATTTTTCCCGGAAACGTAGTCCACCACGCTGTATTTGCGGTCGTCGAGGCCGCGGAGTTCGACGGTTCCCTTCCACTGTTTTGCAAAGAAGGCGTAATACATGGTGTGGTCCTTGCGGATCACATGCGTTTCGGGCAAGTCGAAGCCGATATCGTAAAGCTCTCCGAGATACTGCCCTTTTGACAACATTTTTTCGCGATAGATGCGCAGCCACTTTTCGAAGTCCTTCTCGCGCGCAGGAGTCAGATCGGACTTGCCGTGCTTTGTGACTTCAGATGGAAGAACAAACTGCGTTCCCACCACGCCTCCCACACCCAATGTCGACGCAAAGTCGTTGCCGCCATCGCTCAGCTCTACGTGGTCGCCGAAGAATGGAACGTCATCTCCCATCAGGGCCTTTAAGGTTTTCGCTTTGGTACGAACCTGATAGGAACCTCTCGGGTCAGAAGCCACCGACATATTGAAGTGCGGCATAGTGAAGAAAGAGAACGCTGTGCCGCAAGGACAGAACTCGACGAGCGCTCCCGGCTTTACCGCCTGTGCGGTTTGGTAAATTGCCTGGAAGAAATCCGGCAGACCTTCTACCGAATCTTCCGGCTGCGCATGATGGTGAGCCGGGTTGTAGCAGGCTGGAACTCCGTTCATGTCCTGGCCATCGAGCTTCAGCCCATCGAATCCCCAATCCCCCAGGATTTTTCGCACTAAAGCCTGGTGATATTCCACGACGCGGCGATCCGCAGGACACAAGTAGTAAGAATCCCACCAGGAAACTTTTCTTGTGGAGCCGTCGCTGTTCAGCAATTCATAGTCAGGATGATCGCGCAGTACCTGCGAACTCGGCACCGCGCTGAGCGGCGACCACCAGAGCTGCGCTTTGAATCCTTCCTGGTGAATGCGGTCCACCAGGGCTTTCATATCGGCGTCTCCGTTAGGAAACTTTTTTGGATCAAGTTGCCAGTCGCCTACGTTATTTTGCCAGCCGTCGTCGAGCGTCACCCATCGAAATCCCATGCGCTTCGCTGTCGGCAGTGTGTCATACACCTGCTTGGGTTGGACGGTCCGACCATATCCCCATGCGCACCAGATGGCGCCGAAACCGTCTTCGGGGGCAGCGGCCATCTGAAAACCTTGTTTTGTCATGAAGCGCCGGTAGTCAGTGAGCGTGCGGAAGTAGTCTCCCTGATGAACAGCCACGAATGTGCGAAAGGTATGAAAACTTTCACCAGGATCGAGAGATCTAGCTTTGGCGAAGGTGATTGCAATCTCCGCGTGTCCGGCGTCGGGCATGGACACAGGCAGTGAAACTAGCTTCGGCCTCGTCTCGACATGGCCGACAGCAATGCCAATATCACGCCGCCAGACATCTACGATCGGGGTGCCACCACCATAGTCGTCGGCGTTCATGCCTTGATAATTTTCCTGCCGGAAATTAACCTTCAGCGGCACGATCCAGTTGGGACGTTTTTCGTACGAACCGCCCTGGTAGGACCAGAAAGCAGGCGAGGCTGCACCTTGCTGCGCGTCAACGGTGTAGGCGTGATTGGTCCAACTCTTGATTGCGAGTTTGGTGCTTCCAGTATTCGTGTACTGAACATCGAAGAATGCCGTCGCAGGAAAATCGTCATATACGACGACGGTGACCATCTTGGTCAGCGTTCCTGTTTTTCCTTCCACGATAAGCCGATTGCCTTCTCCAAAGGCGTCCTTAGTGCGGTCGTGTTTTTGCGAAGTCAGAAGAAAATCGGTCTGGATCTTGTCGGCAGTGGTCACAGTCTCAGAGGCAGTGAACGGCCCCATGACTGTGTCCTGATTATTAAAGCGGGCGACTACTCTGCTTCCCAGCCGTTTATCAAATTCAATGCGGAGATTGCCACCCTGAATTTGGGGCCTGTCAGCAGCTATGGAGAGTGAACAAGACGCAAGAGTGGTGAGGACGATCCAAATCTTCTTATTTATCGAAAACATAGGGCTGTGCCTGGGAAGCAACCGAACGTAAGTATTCGTAATACAAGGAAAGGTTGGCAATGTCAAATGGTTTTGAAATCTCAATCCGAAATGGTTGATGCGGACGAATTGCCGGCGGGGCATTTCTTGCCGGACTTTGCAGTTAAAAGCTCTAACCACAAAGAGCGCAATAAAATCGCCGCAAAAGATCGCCAAGGCGAGGCAAGAAAACCGATCCGAAATATTTGTTATTTTTATGCTGGACAAACGAAATAAAACGATATAAATAGTAACCGTTCGATAGATAGTTCTGTCGGTCGTGTCTACAAGGGGAGATAACTTCGATGCAGCGTAGAGATTTTCTAAAAAGTGCTGTCACGGTTGCCGTAGCTGCGGAACTGGGATTGGGTAAAGCACAGGCGAAAGTTCCCGCCCACAACTGGGGAAAATACGACTACGGCTCCGGGCCCACTGTAACCGATCGCCTCAATCAAGGGCCGTTTCCTCAATACCCGCCAGACGCCGTCATCCCCACCGACGATGTGGTGATGACCACGACAGCATCGGAAGCACCCGTGCCCAACTATGGCAAGGGACTTGTCACCTATGTCACCGCGGATAGCGGCACCGATGAGATCAAGTCGGACAATGTCTCTCAGGCGATCGAAGACCTGATTCAATTTCCCCTGGGCCAGCAGCTTTATGTTCGTCCCACATGGCGGGAAGTACAGCCGCAACCTGGGCGCCTGCAGTTGCCTGATTATCTGAAGCAGGTTTTCGAATCGGCGAAGAAGAACGGCAAGCGGGTCGGATTGCGCATTCAAATGTGCGCTCCCGACTATAAAAATGCCGCAGCTCTTCCGGATTTTGTTCTTGAGAAGGTACCGAAGGTTGATTCGGTGAATGGGACCGATCAGGGAGACATCGCGGCGGGAAAACGGTTCCTGGACAACCCACACTCGCGTTATCAGCCCCGGTATGACCATCCTTTTTTTCAGGAGTCATTCAAGAATCTGGTGGGCGAGCTGGCGGCGGAATTCGACGGCAACCCGGTCGTCGAATTCATTGACACTTTTATGTACGGCTTCTGGGGTGAAGGTCATACCTGGCCATTCGCCAACAATCCTTTTCCGGATTACCTGACGGCCGAGCGCACCTGGATGAAAATGTTGGAAGTCCAGCTTGATAATTTCAAGAAGACACCGCTGCTAACCAACACTCAACCGGATTACAGCCGCGTAGGCAATGCAGAGATGCTGGATCGCTCGGTGCGCAGCAACAATTGGATTCGCAGCGACACCATTTTTATCGAGAACGAACAGATTGAAGCGCTCAGCAACCGCCCCCCGTGGATCGCGGCGCTGCTTGAGCAGGGGTTGCCCGGTAAGCCTCCCGATCCGCACGCCGGATCTGAAGGAATATCTCCGGCGGAGAACATGATTGACCATGTGATCGATATCGGAGCGAATTATTTTTCGCTCTGGAACTTCCACCAGATTAACGCAAAGAATCTGATGGCCTATTACCAGGCTTATCCGGCGGCATTCGACCGCATCAATCGCCGCATTGGCTATCGGGTGCGGCCATCTTTCATCTGGAGCTATAAGGACAGCAGCTATACGGGTCTGATCGTCGGTTTCGCCAATGACGGCATCGCCGGCGTGCCCGGCGTTTTGCGGGTGACGGTGGAAAGCGCGGACGGCAAGGTGCTTGCGAGCGGTTGCCTGGACGCAGGCTACCCCCTACCGGGCAAGATTCGGCAGGCACAGTTCGTGCTTCCGAACGTCAGCGATTGGAAAGGATTGAAACTGAAAGCTGAAATCGAAGTAAAGGGAATGCGCTATCCCGTGCGTTGGGCTTGTCACCAGAAGCTGAACGATGACGGTTCGCTCACGCTGCGTGCCAATCTGCGTCAGCAGGTCTAGGCGGCAGGAGCAAGCAGGCCGTTGCTTGGTCGAAGAGCGGGCCTCGAAGGAAGGCCCGCTCTTTGGGCAACACAGGATCCAGGCGGCGCTGAGGGCGCCTCTCTTCCACGGTGATTGATGCTGTCGATCGTCGCGCCGTCGAATAAGAATGCTTACTTCCCATCTCCCGATTCGTACCAGAACACTCCGCCCTTGGTAATCGTGGGAAGAGTGTAGGATGTGCGGCCATCAGCTTCCGAAACACCACTTACTTCCTGCACGTCGCCGAGAAACGGGAGAAAGAATGCCTTCCCTTTGCCGGCCTTTGCCACGCGGACGCGTATCCCCGGTTGGGGCGTCTGCACTGCATTTACCTTGCCGCGCAACCCGGCAAAGTTTGCGAAGAAGATGTGCGGGTTCCCTTCGACAGAAGTAATCGAAGTCGCGATCATCGGTGACGCCGTGACTTCAACTTCGCTTGTATTCTTCAGGCTCTTCAAAAATTCGGCTTGCTTATCGGGATTCGTTTTCTCGAAGTCGCCTTCCAAGGCGATCATGTAATCCTTGCCCGGGTCCTTCGCGAACCGCAACACGTTGGGAGCTTGCGCCAGTTTGGTCGCATCGGCGCCGTCTATTACCAGGGTGTGTCCCTTCTCGACGAACTTTCGCAATCCATCTTTTTCCTGGTCATTGAGAATGCGAACATCGGGAAGAACCAGTGTCTCGCCTCTAAAATCAGCCAGCGTGCGGGGCGTGACCACTTGAAACTCCCAATGCTTCTGCATCAGGAGAATCAGAATCCCCTGATACGAACGGATGAACTCATCAGCATAGATATTGCGCGTGTCCGGAGAGAAGTACACCCCGACTGGATGCACCGGAACACGTGGCAAGAAAAAAGTTTTTTCGTGAGCTTGAATCCAGGGAAGAATGAGCCGTCGGGTGGGTGGATCATTCGATCCAGCCATGGAGTGTCCGGGAGCATCCCAGAAATTCGCTCCCGCCATGATTTCGGACATGGCAAGGTTCTTCATCGGTTCGGGCGGGGCCACGTTCTTGTCGCCATCCCAGGAATAATTCAGCATCCAGGAAGCTTTGCCTTGGGCGAATGCGCGGAAAGAATGCATTCCCACCTGATATTGAAACCAGCCCAGGGGACTGCGCGCCGAGGCCATGTGCCCGCCCTTGCCGGCCGAGTACTCATGCGCGATCGCGTCGACCACTCCGTAAAGGCTGTAGACATCGACTCCTACGCGAACTGCTGCCTCTTCGATCCCCGGATAAATTTCAGGAATTGTCTTGATCTCCGGATTAACCGATTTTGCGTTGGTGTCAATCTCATGCATGAAGTCGGTAAAAGTCCGGATTCTGAAATCGACCCACTTACGGAAATTGGGGTCATTGAAATCGCCGAGCTTTAAATCCTTCTTCGCATCCAGACCCGACTCTTTCTTGAATGCCGCTACGGTGTAGTCGTCGAAGCTGGCCCAAGTGTCTTCCCATCCGGTGAAGTGCGTCATCCAGTACGGAATGTCGACGTAGATGCCATCGATTCCCGTGCCCGCGATTTGCCGGATCCGCTGCATGTAGATCTTGCGCCACTCGGGGGCGTACGGTGTTACCCAAACGTCTTCGTCACCTTTCCTGATCCAAAACGCCGAGCCTCCACCGAACATTGCCGGCTCACCGGTGATCTTTCTCTGCAACCAGTCGGGATGCTCCTTCGCCAGCGTATGCGGCGTAGAGTCCGCATTCGCGGTTATGCATTCCGTGCCCGCTACATAGACAAAGGCGCGATTGCCCACCTTATGCGCCTTTTCGGCCACATCGTGAATCGCCCTCAGCTTCTCTTCGGGATTCACAAAACTTTCGTAGCGGCCTTCAATGTCGTTGTCCACTTCAATGCCGAAAACATGGTCGGCCTCTGCGCCAGCCACAATCTTGTCCGTGTTATTGGTCTGCAAACCGTAGGCGCCAATGCGCACGTAGTTCGTCCAGTCTTGTCCTGCTGGATAGGAATTTTCAGCACCCAGCATCACCAGTGAAGCGGAAAGTCCGACGAGAGACATGAATGCAATTTGAAATGGCTTCATAAGTTTTGTCCGAAACGATGGATTGGGAACGTGATCTTTGTTGACATCGGAATTTGGTCCCGATGCGGCGAAAACATACTTAGTCGGCCACAAGGGAGACGTAAGCCGCGGCGAAGTTTTGCCAAGATAGAAAGGTCAGCCGTGGCGAAAGTGAAATTCTCGGACCTTCGCCGCGGCCCACCAGATCTTTAGAACTCGAACCTTACCGCGATCTGACCGTCACGCGGGTGGTTCGCAGTCTGTTCGACCTTGCCGAAATCAGAATCTCCCAGGAACGAATCAGGAGTTGCGAAACGAACCGAGTTGGTGAGATTGAAGAACTCGGCCCGTAGTTGCAGCTTCATTCCTTCTTTCACTTCGAAGTCCTTGAAGAAACCCATGTCAGTGTTCCGGATCCCTTCGCTTCGTATGCTGGAGGAGAAACGGGGAGCATTACCCGGCACCTGATCGGCAGGAGGAGTCAAGCAATTGCCGTTGAAGTAGCTTGCGTTGGGGTCGTTGGAGAAGGCGACATCATGCATGCTGAGCCCGGTTCCAAGTTGTGAGCACGTGATATCCGGTCGCTGCTGGCCATCGGCAATGCTCGAATTGGCCAAAGCGAATGGAATGGGCTGACCGGATTGCAAAGTAATGAGGGCGTTCACGGACCAACCGCCAACGATCGCGTCTAGGAAGCGGTTCATGTTTCCCCCCATCCAGCGTTTACGCCCGAACGGCAGGTCATACACCGCCGCCAATACTGCCCTCTGCGGCGTGTCGTTGGCCCCGATGGAGTGTTCTGCTTTCAGATTATTGATGTCCTGCGGATTTCCCAGACCAGAGCCTCCGAAGAAGATGAAGCTGTTGGCGCCGTAGGACGAATAGTCAGTCGCCTTCGACCAGGTGTAGTTCCCTTCAAAGCTCAACCCATGACTGGCCTTTTTCTGAAACCGTACCAACAATCCGTTGTACCAGGAACTCGCCGCCAGCAAAGGCAGGCCTTCAAAATCGCCATCGAATTGTGGAAAGCGGCGCAACAGATTGCCTTCCGGAATGGTTGGGAAGTTGTAGATGGAATCAGGTTCGTTGAAAACCGCTGTCGGCCCGACAAACATCGACTGAAACGGATTCGGCACCTGCGAAGACTGGCAAGTCGAATCACAGAGCTCACGCGCTGCGGTCGGCAGCGTATCGCGGTTTCGCGTCGCGCCTCCCCACGGCAAGTGCGTGCTGCGATTCCCTGAATAGTCGGCGGAGATGACAATGCCCGCAGGCAACAGATGTTGCAGCCCGAGGTTCCATTGATAGATCTCCGGATTCCGATCCGCGCTTGTCGCGAGATCGTTGCCGTTCCCCTGCCCCCACTCGGCCAACGCTCCGTACGTGGTTCCTTGCGCGTGCGGCAGCGTGTTGGTAGGCAGCGTGGGAAATACATTGTTGAGAGCCCAGCCCGGAGCAAGCGTTAGACCGCCATCCAGCGAGATGTGGAATTGCGCTGAATCCTGAAATGCGGTCCCCGGATACTGGAAGTTGGTAGCGGATGAAAGTCCGTAGAAAAGTCCCACGCCACCGCGAAGGACTGTATTGTTGGCGACCTGGTAGGCAAAGCCCACCCGGGGTCCGAAATTGTTGCGGTCGATAGGAACGTGCCGGTCGCCTGAAGTCGGGAATGTCGTGGTTCCCCGCAACTGCGTCGGGCCCAGTCCCAGACTGCTCAAGTTCACGGAATCTCCATTGTTGTCTACGATTCCGCTCGATGCCGGTGTGAGGTCTACAGTAACCCCACTGTTTCCCGTAAAATTGCTGAACTGGATGCGGTTGTAGCGTTCGGTGTAAGGGACGCTCCACTCGTAACGCAACCCCAGGCTTACCGTCAGCTTGGATGTCACCTTCCAGTCATCCTGCGCATAGAAGTCGGTCTGTTTGGATTTCTCCAGAACAGCCGGCTTGATGTTGATGTGGCCATCAGTCGGCCATCCCAATTCCAAAGCCGCCAACCCGTCTCCGTCCTGAGTATTAGGATCGTTGAATGCGTTTTGCGCTGTCGTACTTCCGGAAAAATGAAACAATCCGGTCGCGTCGTCAGGTTGAAAGAAATTGTTGAAGAACAGACGCTGCTCACCACCAAACTTCAGCACGTGGTTTCCCTTCACCCAATTTAGCGATGAAGAGTAGACGTATTGGGTGTGGCCATTAATGGTGTTAATGCAGCACTGACCGCCCATCAACGAGGAATAATTATCCACGTTGACTTCAGTCATTTTCATGATGTTGTTGGCTTCCGCCAGAATCGGTTGAAAGCCGAAAGTCGTCGGATCAATGGTCTGCGGTGTTTCGTTCTGATAGTACCGCTCCAGTCCAAACCGGCTGGTCAGAAGTAGGTTGGGACGGATCGACCAGGTGTGTTCCAGGGCGATGTTGCGCGTGGTCACGTGTGTTTCCGACCCATCAAAGAACAACCCTGGAGACGTGTCATGAGTGCTGTTCTGGCTATAGCGTCCACTCAAATGGACATTGTTGGTGAGCTGGTGATCAATCTTGACATCAAATTGCAGCGTAGGCGTAGTTTCGGTCACCGGCTTAGTGAAATTTACGTTTGAGCTGTTGATCGGGCCTGTAGGCAGAGGAAAAGCGTTCATGGCGTTCAGTTGCAACCAGACCGGGCTCATTAGGGCAGTGGGAATTACTTCCGTGCTGCCGGTAACTGGATCGACAGGAAACATCGCCCGGTCTCCAAAAGTAGCCGCGTGAGTAGGATCAGTGTCGACATCAAAAGGATTAAAGAGTTTCACAGGCGTGGCATTGCCGTCATTGTCTTGGGTAATCGTCTGGGTGAAGTTTCCTTCCCGCTCTAGGGGGGTGGGAACTCTGGCCTGCACCAGGTTCTTCGAAATATTTCGCTGTTTCTCCATATCAAACAGGAAGAATGTCTTCCCTTTGAAGATCGGTCCGCCAACGGAAAATCCGTATTGATCGTGTGTCCCGCCCCCACGAGGCACGCCATCCCGGTTCGAAAAGAAATCGTTAGCGTTCAACCACGGCCGCTGTCCGAACCACCAGCCGCTGCCGTGAAAGTTATTGGTTCCCGATTTCATCAGGACATTGACCACCGTGCCGCCGTTGCTCCCGAACTCTGCAGCGAAGCTGTTGTTCTGTACCTTGAACTCCTGAATCACTTCGGTCGAAGGCATGTAACTTAGATTGTTGGTTGCTCCTTCGCCCTGTTCCGGGCCGGTCGCCAGGTTGCCATCCAACCGGATCTCAGCAGAACCATAGCGCTGTCCGTTGGAGGAAAAGTTAGTTCCCTCAGGATACGCATCCGCATTGTTGAGCGTGGTAACTCCGGCCGACAGATAGACGAGTTGCGTGGCGTCGCGACCCTGCAGTGGCATGCGGCTGACGAACTCGTTGGTTACATCGGTACCCAGCGATGAGCTGCCCGTATCGAGCAGCGGCGCGGTATCGGTCACAGTGATCGATTCCGTGGCCGAAGACAAGCTCAGGGTGAAATCCACGGTGGCCTGTTGGCTCACCGCCAACACCAATCCCGTGCGCACGACTTCACGAAAGCCGGGCATCTCCACCTTGATCGAGTAGCTGGCGGGACGCAGCCCGTTCATTACGTACTCACCACTGGTATTTGTGGTTGCAGTGGTTGCAATGTTGGTTGACTCATTGGTCGCCGTCACTTTGGCATTGCCTACCAGAGCGTGAGCGGGGTCGGTGACCGTGCCGCGCACTTGCGCCGTGTAACTGCCCTGTCCAAAGGCAGCCTGATGAACCAGGAAGACCACGGTGAGGAAAAAACTCCAGGTACAAAAGCGGAAATCAGCGCGACGGGCCATGTGAACCTCCAGAATTAGGGGCGATAAGCTGGGCAACTTCAAACGTAAGGAAAAACAAGTGTTCGTAATATAACCTAAATCGCTCCCTTGTCAACCCTTAGATATAAGGAGCGTAAACAATTAGGGTCATCCCCCGGTGATCCCCGGCGTTTAGTGACCTAAAACCCGTCGTTGGCCAGTGTTCGCGCAAACATGGGACTTTCTCAGGAGTCAGCACGAACGCACTTTATCGTTTCATTTTATTTCTAATATTGTTCCTGAATACTGCTATATATTTCGTTGAGACGGGCCGGATGTCGCAACTCCTGTGGCGGTGGCGGAAAGAAAGAGGACCAAATGAAATACCGGAATCACCTGGCAACTTTTGGAATTATCGTACTGAGTAGCCTCCTGGCATGGACTGCGTCCGGCTTCGCGCTTGGGGAAAAAGCGTCCTCTGAACAGGCCATTTCCGAAGATGCGCTGAAGTCCCTGGCCACCCTCGATCCGATTGACGTACACACGCATGTATTCAAGACTGATCAGGCATTTCAGGCATTTCTGGAAAAAGTACATTTGAAGTTGATGGACATCCTTGTCGTGGATGACTCCGAGTCCTTTCGCACCAAGCTCGAGCCGCAGGTCAAGGATGCCTTGTCTCTGGTTCGTTCCAGCAATGGTCATGTTGCGCTGTGCACGACTTTCGATCCGTACAAATTTAACAACCCTGCCTTCGCAACTGAAGCCATTAAAGAGCTGGACGAGAACTTTGACCAAGGCGCGGTGGCAGTAAAGATCTGGAAAAACATCGGCATGGAGATCAAAGATAAAGACGGCAGGTTCATCCTGCCCGACGATCCCAAATTCGCCCCGATCTATGAAGAGATTGCGAAGCGTGGGAAGACGCTAATGTCGCACGTGGCCGAACCGGATGTTGCGTGGGGACCGCCCGACCCGTCTGATCCTTCGTGGTCTTACTACCAGGAAAATCCGCAATGGTATTTGGGTGACAAGCCCGGGTATCCGTCGAAAAAAACAATTCTCGATGCGCGGGACCACATCCTCGCCAACAATCCCAAACTCCGCATGGTGGGAGTACACCTGGGAAGCATGGAGAAAGATTTGGACGCGATCGCCGCGCATCTTGATCGCTATCCGAACTTTGCTATCGATACTGCCGCGCGAATGGATTATCTGATGATTGCGCCGCCCGAAAAAGTTCGGGCGTTCCTGATCAAGTACCAGGACCGCGTTCTTTACGGCACCGATCTCGACCTGCTCGCGACAGCTAATGTGAAGGAAGAACTCGAAGACTGGCGTTCGACCTACGTGCGGGATTGGAGGTTTCTAGCGACCGATCAACTCATCGAAGATCATGGCAGAAAATCTCATGGGCTGAATCTGCCTGAGTCCGTATTGCGAAAAATCTATCGGACGAACGCCCTGCACTGGATCCCGGGGTTGGATGTAGTCCACAAATAAGCACGACGATTCCATAGGTTTGCGAGCTGAAAAACCCGATTGCTAAAGACGCTACCCTTTTAAGGGTAGCGCGCCCCGGTTTAATGCATTCCACTGCTGGCGCATGAAATTGGTGAGTGCGTTTTGATCGCGAAATGCCTCAGTGCCGCCTTCCTTGGTAGTTGAATAGGCTCCCGCCAGATTGGCAAATGCCAAACAATCCTCAAGCTTTGCGGCCTTCATGTGCTGATGAATGAATCCTGCGTCGAAACTGTCGCCGGCACCGATATCGTCTACGGACTTCACGCTCGGGGGCGCCAAACTGTACTGGTCCTGTCCTGACCGGCATATCGCAGCCGCCGAGCCTCGCTTCACTACGACAACTTTTGCCAATCCAGCAAGCAGGTTAATGGCTTTCGAAAGATCGTCGGTGTGCGCGATCTTCTTCGCTTCACGATCGTTGGGAAGAAAGATGTCGACAAACTTGAGAACGTCCAACAGGTCCCGGTCCCATTTGTTCTCAGGGTCGTCATTGGTATCGAGTGACGTGGAGAGTCCCGCTGCTTTGGCCTGACGGAATAGTTCGACGATTCGCGGGCGCAAGGCGCGGTGCAGAAAAAATGACGAGACGTGCAAGTGCCGCGCGGACTTGACGTATTCCATGTCGATATCGGAGTACTGCATCTCAAACATCGTGCCCGGAAAAGTAAGGATGTAACGCTGCTGGTTGTAAGGCAGAGCAACCGTAAGCCCGGTCATCGTTCGCCCGGTAGATTGCTTCACGTGACTTACGTCAACGCCGGAAGCTGACAGCCGGTCCAATGCCATTTTCCCTAGCGGGTCTCCGCCGGTTTTCGAAATGAAGCCGACCTTGGTTCCAAGCAGCGCGAGGTTATGAGCAAAGATGGCGGACGAACTGCCCAGCGTGAGCGCCAGACCACTGGCTAACAACTCGCGATCGAGCACCAGTTCTTTGGGCAAGCCGTAGAGGATCAAGTCGAGATTGATTTCACCCACCACGCATACGTCCATCTTCGACACGTGTGTTCCTTTCTAAGACAAAACGCCGATTCTAAGCCGCACCCGCCCGTGCATTTTGTACTATTGCACAGATTCGAGGCCCAAAAATGGGCCAAATCCCACTGTATCCCTTGCGATAAACATGCGAGATCGGACAGCCGGAGTGTCCTGAGAAGATCCGGGGCTGGGGCGACAGTGGCCTGACTCCCAGATCGCCCCGGACGCACGACAGCGTACCTTTATTTGTTGACGGTATCCACAAGTTTGAGAGTGCCAAATCGTTCAGGCACATGGAAGGTATCGCTCATCGTGGGTTGCCAGGTTGTATTTTTCCGGTCGGGTGGCTTGCCCTGGCTGCTGAAAAGATTAACGCGAAAGGAGTCGCCGGCCACAGCCGTATGGTCCTCGAGCGTCGCCAACGGGATCCGCATGGCGCCATACCAAACCTTAGCGGCACGATCGATGCGCGCAACCACCTGGAATCCCGAGTTCCACACCCAGCCATCTTCATGGTGCGGCTTATCAAGATCGATGTCGAGATCGATCCATTCGCCTTGTGGTGAAACTTCGAACTCCTTGTAGCGTTTAATATTCTTGAAGTCCGATCCGATGAATACTTCCGCAACATCCCAATTCCAGAGTTGATTCGTTTCGTGCACCGTATCGGGTGCCGGTTTCAAGAACAACGCTTCATACGGACAGATAAACAAAAAATAAATGTCGTCATTCGTCCAACGCGAGCGCACCTCCATGCGACGATTCAGGACCGGCTTGCCTTGTGTGTCTTTCTCCGCGTACACAGGACTCGCCTTTTGCCAGAAGGCGGAAGCCGGATCGGTCTGAGGGGCAGTATCACCGGGCGCTCGCGTGCTCTCGATCACATTGTTGTCCGCGGCAAGCACGCAAGTCGCGCTCAATAGAAATACGGCGAGCGCCCTGGAAAAGAGATTCAATCGAATTTTCATCTTCTGTTTAAACCGTGATGTTCAATTCCCGGGCTGCGTTTTCGTAGTACACCTTACGCAAGATCGTCTCCGGAAGATTGATGCCATAAATGCGCCAGCGGCCCTGTGGAGGCACTTTCGCAGGAGCATAGTCAAAATATTCGTCGTCGGTTTCAAGGAACCGGTAATAAATTTCGTAAAGCTTATCGTTGAATACCTGCTGCGGGAACTCGTCGCCGTGGGGTGTCGCGTCAGTTCCAAATAGAATTCTGTCCTGATATTTATCGAAGAACTTTCGCGAGTTTCGCGGTTGGCGTCCTAGCTCTCCAATGCGGGCGGCGATATCAACAGTCATGTTTGGAAAGCGATCGAGATTTTCTGAAACGTTCTGCAAGTTCTCAGAAAAGTTTCCTACGTGCAGGACAATGAAATGGGTTTTTGGATGACGCGCAATGACCCGGTTCCGCGCCGCAATCAGTTCCTCATTACTCGGGAAATCGTGGCCATAGAAAGACCAATCCGGATGGTTATTGAGCTCCTCATAGCGCTCGTTAAAGCGATCGGTGGGCGTAAAAAACGCGGCTGGATCCGAAATATGGATTGCCACCGGCATGTTGAGCTGCCCGCAGGCGTCCCACATGGGATCGAAACGGGGATCGTCAATTTTCACCAATGTGCCGGTGGTCGTGTTTTCCCGGAGATAGAGCCCTAGAGTCTTGAGGATTTTGAGGCCACGTGCGCCGTCGCGATGCGCCTGCTCAATGGCCTGCGCTTGCAGCGCCGGATAATTTGGTTCCTTGAACCGCGAGTAGGAAGGTTCGGTAAAAGTGTAGAAGCGTCCTGGAAAAGCGCGATCATATTTCGTGACCGCATCCGCCAAACCCTTGTCGTACCCGCCAGTCAGATTCACCATGGCTTTAATATTTTTCCGGTCCATGACCGCGAGTAGTTCCGCCGGCATACCGATGTATTGACGTTCGGGCGACAGGGACACTCCGTTTTCTACTTTGACCGACCAGGAAATATGGGTGTGGATATCAATCAGTGGAAATTTTGCGCGATCCACATGCGTCTCATGAACCTGAAGCATGCTTTTTGGTTCGTATTCAGGCAACGAAATCGCCGTCGTGTGTGAATGCTCGGGATCTTTGTCCGCCGCTTGCGCGGCCATTAGTTTGGCCGTACCCGCCGGAAAAGCAGCGGCCCCTGTCATAATTCCCAATCTGCGTAGCCATTCACGACGGTGCATCGAATTATCCTCCGTTAATTTGTATTCCGACCAGCGTTGTATCCAACTGCTCACTCTCCGAATCGCAACTCTCTGGTCGCCGGTTTCAACAGGGCCGCGGAATAGGTATCCAGGTAAACGGTCGTGTTGGGATGCCTTCGTAGAATCGAGGCCGGAGCCATGGGGCTGATCTCGCCTTCGAAACAAGCCCTAACCGCTTCCGCTTTTCTCGTATCCGGGACAATGCAAATGATTTCTTTTGCCTTCAGAATCTGCTTCACGCTCATTGAGATTGCCTGGCGTGGCACATCGGAGATAGAGGGAAACCATCCTTCGCCAAGTTGCTGGCGGCGGCAAGCTTCATCGAGATTTACTATGAGATAGGGCTCTTCCGTCTCGAAATCCGCAGGTGGATCATTGAAGGCGAGATGGCCGTTCTCTCCGATACCGACAAACGCTATGTCAATTGGAGCGCTGCGTAAGGCCTCGCCAACGCGACGAATCACGACCTCGGGATCTTCCTCACTGTTCAAAAAATGGGCATCTTTGATTCCAGTTTTCCCGACTAATCGATCCCGCAAGAATTTAACAAAGCTCGCAGGATGAGAATTGGGAAGTCCGATGTACTCATCCAGGTGGAACATCGCTATTCGGTGCCAATCGATTTCCTGTTTGGCGGTGAGGGCATCTAGAAACTCGAATTGGGCAGCTCCAGTGGCGGCAATGATGCGGGCTGTGCCGTTGGTCAATTGAGCATTCCGTATGGCCGTTGTAGCTTTTTCGGCGGCGACCTGGGCGAGTGAAAATTTGTCATTGCAGATTGTCAGCTTCATAAATGTCTTTGGATGCGGCGAATATCTGATGCTTTCTTTTAATTATGCATTTGATCTATCGAAAAGATTTCCGTTGCGTTCGTTCAGAAACGACTTAGTGTTCTGCGCCTTTCTGCACCATGCCCGGATACCACGAGCGCACCGCGAGAATGCGTGACGCTGTATCTTGAGCGCTGTAATATCCAACAGTGGAGTTAAGCCGAAAGAAATAAGCATCCCCAGTTTTGGCTGGATGCGGTCCCGCGATCCCGTCCACTCCTCCACCAGCCACCATGACGCCGTGGCCACTTAAAACCAGGTAAATTTCTTCTTCGCGCTGGTGATGGTGAGGAAAGTTGGTGCCGGACGGCGCGATTTCCATTACAAAAAGACTGGTCAGAACTCGACCGGCTGCAATGCGGTCGCGCTTACTGTCGACATCTCCCATGAGCAGGCGGAAGAGAGACGAGGATGGATGTCCACTCACAAGACCGGTGGGCACGTCCTCTATGTTCGCTTTCAAGGGATGCGCCGGGAGTGAAGTTTTCTCAAACCCCTTGGTGTGAAAGCCCATAATCACGACAATTAGCGGCGTGGCAGACTCATTGCGTAAAACATTTGGAATCGTTGACGGAATATATAGATAGTCTTCCTTCTTAAGCGTCACGATTTCGTTTCCGTATTTCACGGAACCATCGCCTTCGAGGACGACATATACCTGGTCTTCGTCCGAATATTGAACCGGAGCACATGCCCCTTTCGGATCAATGACCGCCTCGCCATAACGAGCCACGCCGACAACAATGGATGTGTCCGAGTCTCCCTGACCGAACAGCGGCTTGTAGTGGCAAGTAGCCGTTGTAATCTCGGACTTTTTCTCTGCCACTGTCGTGGTGTCACGATAGAGAAAGGTAGGATCGATCTTGCGATCTTGGGCTTGGAGCAGGACCGTGCAGAAAGCACATCCGAGCGCCACAATGAACCCAAAAGCATATCTTTCGATGGTTAGACGCATCCGGTCACGCAGCCTGTTTGAGCGCACTGGCGAGAATCTGGCGGAGACGATTCCCAACGGTGAGATCTTCCCCTTCTCGCAATGTCATCGAGATAATCTGTAACCGATTCGGATGTGGCCCCTCTTTTCTTTTGGAGTCAGTGCCTTCGCGGACAACCGGAACCAGGCTCGGATTTGTATGCGTCAGTACCTCAATGCGAGGTTCGCCTTCGCGAAGGTGTTGGTCGCACTGGGCCACGGTCAAACCAAACTTCGTTTCGTCCCACATCACGGTCAGGGTTGGATAGCTGTTCCCACCTTCTGGAATCTCTATGGTGGTTGTAACTCCCGGCACAGTTTGCACTAACTTCGCGATGCGTTCGACCCGGCTGCTCCATTCTTTATTCAGTGCTGCGAGATCCGCATGGGACCAATATTCAACTGCTGCAAGTATGCCGACAATCTCTTCTTTGCCGACCTTCATAGCGCGGCATACGGAACCTTCCCACGGATTGTTATTCGCCAGGGCGGCGTCGATCAGATTTTTCCGGCCCAACAATATTCCAGAACATTGCGGACCACGCAAACCTTTGCCGCCACTGAAACAATAAAGATCAACGCCCATTTTTGCGTAGCGACTAAGATTCTCAAAAGGAGGAATGCCGGCCGCATCGTCCAGCAACATGGGGACTTGCGCCTTGCGCGTGATTTCCAGCGCCTTCACAATACGGTCATCACGCCATGTGGTGTAGACCATTGCTGTTTGATCGTTGATGGCCGCCTCTAGCTCGTCAACGCTGTGGGCGAGCACCAATTTCCCTCCCGCCAACCGGATCGCATTGTCGAATGCGCTGCGGCCTCCGAGCATGACGACCTCATGCTTCAAGCCAGTAGTATCGGGCAATTGCCAAACATTTTTTGGATCGGACCCGGCCATGCAAGCTGCAGTCGCTACGGCCATGGCTCCGGCCGATCCGGATGTCACCATTCCTGATTCCGCGCCGGACAATTCCGCAAGCCGCTTGCCTGCCGCGCGCTGGAGTTCAAACATATCGACAAAATGCTGGGATGCGTCCTCGACCGCGCGCCTTACCTCTGGAAGTTCGAGCGAGCCACTCAAGTAGGTCCACGTCCCTCTCGCATTGATAAACGGCCGGACCCCAAGGCGGGTATAAACATCCGAAGAAACAGACTTTTTTGTAGTGGCAGCCACCGCGCTGACAACACTGCGAGACGCGATGGTGGCAAACAGAGGAGCTGCCGCCAGGAATTTCATGAATGATCGGCGGTTATTCACGCTGGATACGGGCTCAAGCAAGATGATTCTCCTTTTTCTATCACGGCAAAACGAATCGACCTGACATCAGCATCGTCAAGGCAAAGCAAAACTAAACAAATCATCGCCCGACGCGATGGCGACATATTGTTTGCCGCCGACTGCGTAGCTCATTGGAGACGCATGGAAAGTCTGTCCGGTATTGAAGTGCCACAAGGATTTTCCGGTCACAGCGTCGACTGCTTCGAAGGATTCTGCGTCGTCGGCAAAGAACAATAAACCAGATGCGGTGGTCATGACGCCACCCCACGAACGCGCATCTCCCTCTTGCGGATAACGCCAACTAAAACTGTCCTTATCGAAGTCAAAGGCCAGAAGCTCTTTTTTTCCCCGATCCTTGAAATCATTCGTCGTTCCAGTCGAGTAATAGTTGCTGCCTTCCGCAAACTTCTGCGGCTTTCTAAAATAAATCGAGCAGTTATCGAATGTGGACACATAGAACTGATGGGTAGATTCGCTGTAAGAGGGAGAAAACCAGTTGGTCCCGCCAACAACACCTGGACAAATGAGTGTGCCCTTCTCAGTTGGCAGTAAGTCCGAGAATATCGGGCGGCCGTTGGCGTCAATTCCCTTTGCCCAATTTAATCTCTGCGCAAATTGGGTCGCCGACAAAAACTTGCCATTGGTGCGATCGAGGACATAAAAGAACCCATTCCGGTTTGCCTCGACCAGAAGCTTTCTGTCCTGTCCTTGGTAAAACCTATCGATCAGGACCGGTGTTTCGACTCCGTCGTAGTCATACAGATCATGAGGAGTAAATTGGAAATACCATTTCAACTTCCCCGTATCAGGATCGATCGCAAGGACACACGCCGTGTAAAGATCATCTCCGGGACGAACGTCGCCATCGAAATCCGGAGCAGCATTTCCGGTGCCCCAATAAACCGTATTGAGTTCAGGATCGTAGGTTCCCGGCATCCATGTTGTACCGCCTCCGTGGAGATACGAATCTCCCGGCCAGCTTGAGGAACCAAATTCTCCCGGACCCGGGATTGTCCAAAGCCGCCACACTAATTTTCCGGTTATCGGGTCGAAGGCCGCGACGAATCCACGCACTCCGGAATCGCCGCCGGAAGTTCCCACCAAAACTTTATCCTTAACGATCAAGGGAACGCTGGTCGCGCCATAATTCTTGTTCCAGCCCGCATACGCGATGTCCCACAGCAAGTGCCCGGATCGTGAGTCCAAACAAACCAAGTGCGCGTTATCGGTTTCCACAAACAAGCGCGTTCCTAAAAGAGCGACGCCACGATTGATGTGACCGGCAGCATCATCGACGAGGCCTTTCGATACCGGGCGCGAATAGTGCCATAGCGTCCGTCCATTAGTAGAATCGAGAGCGAACACATCGTTGGACGCCGTGATGTACATCACGCCATCCACGACGACTGGGGTTACTTCCAACTTGCCGGAATTATTACTATGGAAGACCCACTGCGCGCGAAGTTGCGCGACATTTTCCGGAGTGATTTGTGTCAGGCTGCTGAAGCGGCGGCCGGTGTAATCGCCGTTGTAAGTAGGCCAGTTTTCGTTGATCGTATGAGAGAGTAACTGCGCTGATTGCACGCCTGCGTTCGGCGCCTGATTTTTGCTCTGGCCTGCCATGCAGCCCACCAGCATCCAGCCGCCGATTGCGAAACTCAATAGGCTTCGTTTGTTCAACTCAGCGGTCTCCGTCTTCCGGGGTGACGAATACTTCGCCGAAAGCTCCCCGATCAACATCGTTACCATCGATCAGGTGTACCGACACGCGCACGATATCTTTGGCTGCTGGAATCGCTTGATGAAGCTCAACTTCGTCCTGCGGATTAACCGATCCAAGTGGGACGTGGACCTTGCCCAACCCGCCGCGCTCGTATAGAAATGCTTCCAATTTCCCGGGAAAGAAAACTCCAAAGTTGCCGCTGAGATTTATGTTTCCCCCGTCCCTCGTCGCGGCCAAAGGCTGGCCAACCATACCTGCCTCAGTGACCGCGTGAAAGTCACGCCCCATGCGGGAAGGAAACCCTGATGTGTCCATGGCGTAGGTTTCTCCCGCCTTCAAGACAACCATGGGACTATTGAGTTCCGCTTCCATGTAATAAGGAGTCTCTTCCAGATTCTTCGAGCGGAGGCGTGGCACGCCCTGCTTGTCGAGTTCCACGGTGGGTCCGTTCTTATAAAAGATGACGGAAGCTTTTCCGGGATAGGGCGCGCCCTCTACGTAGGTATGCCTCTCGACCATCGCATACTGATTTGAGCCGTCGACCAGGGCGAGCCAGCCGGCCGCAGAATCGATCCACACTTCACCTTCCAGATACCGCCAATTTATGCGGAACAGGTCGTCTTTCACTCTGTAGGAGGGATCATTCGCCAACCCATCCCGAACGTGATATCCCAACAAATAAGCGGACCGCGGATTTATCGGCGTGAACGCCCAGAAGTCATGGTTGTATTGGCTGGGATCTTTTGCATCCGACAAATTGTATTGCGACACAGACTGGACTGACCATTCAATCGAATGGCCGGTGAAATTCTTTGTAATGGCATGAAAAAAGATCTCCGGAGAATCGGACCCAATGCTGATCTCCCGGGTATATTGCAGTCCGGTTGGCGGATCAGGAGGACCTTCTAAACGCACCGTACACTTTTCTTTTTGCGACAGAATAGTGAATGCGTAAGCCCCGTCATCCAACTCAGTCGACGCTCCCTGCCACTGCTGCTCGTTGTCGTTGCCCTCGGGCAGAGGCCAAATCTTGTCGCCTCCGTAATTGATCCAGCGGCCGGCGGCCTCAGCCGGAGAAATATACTTTCCTTTGAACTCTGGGTTTACAAATAGATAAGGATGACCATTAAAAGCAACCTGGATCAACCGGCCACCGAGTTGCGGTACAAAAGTTAATCGTAACCAGTCGTTCGTTACTTCCTGGGCTTGCCAGCCATCGAACACGACTGGTCGAATCTGACATGGAGAATGTGGGGCTGGACTCGAGCCTTGCGCACTCGCCATCGATACCATGACGCTTAATGCCAAAGCCACTTTGAGATGGAACGATTTCATTTCTCAATGTCTCCGATTCTTAGGCGCTCTTAGTCCGGGCAGCGGTCAACAATTGACGGATTCTCTTGCCCACAATAATGTCCTCGCCCGGCTTTAGCGTCATGGATATGATCTGAATCTTATCCTCCTCGCCAGACCTCTCAACATGTTCGTGTGGAATATTGCGGAGAACGTCACTTGGGTTGTCACGACTCATCACCGCGATGCTAGGCGTCCCATCAATCAACTCCTTCGCGCAATCCGCAGTGCTATAGCCCGATGCCTTGTGGTCCCAGGAGATATTAAGAGTGGGATATTGATTTTCTGTCGTAGGCGTGAAGATCTTGGTCTCGACACCTGGAACTGTCCCAACGATAGTAGCGATGCGTTCGACGCGTCCCGTCCACTCTTTGTTGAGCGCCGGCATGTCCATTTTAAAAAGAGCTTCGACTGCGGCCAGGCATCCCATGATTTCTTCTTTGCCAACTTTCATGGGACGGCAGACGGCGCCTTCCCACGGACTAGTGTTTGCGAGGGCAGCTTCGATCAGATCTTTGCGCCCCAGCAGAATTCCCGTCGACTGCGGACCACATAATCCCTTACCGCCGCTGACCGTATATAAATCGCAACCCATTTTTGCGAACAAACGAATATTTTCGACAGGAGGAATGCCATCGGCAGCATCCATGAAGATTGGAACGCCTCGACTTTTGGCAATGGCAATCTCCTTCGCGAGTTCTTCAGGAAGCGAACCGGTATAAATCATTGCGGTCTTGTCGGTGATGGCGTTTTGCATCTGCTCGGACGATTCTGCGATCACAAGTTTTCCGCCCGCCAGCCGAATGGCGCTGTCGAAAGGACTGCGGCCCCCGACCATGACCACTTCATGTTTCAGACCGGTAGTGTCCGGCAGTTGCCAAACCGATTTCGGATCCGTTCCCGCGATACAAGCCGCCGTGCCCGAAGCAATTGCAGCGGCCGCCCCAGAGGTGACCATGCCCGACTCTGCGCCGGTCAGTTCGGCCAACCGTTTTCCCACAGCTTTTTGAAGGTCAAATATATTTACGTAATGATGGGAGGCAGCCTCCTGAGCAGCTTTCACTTCCGGCAATTCCAGCGTGGCGCTCAAATAGGTCCAGGTTCCGCGTCCGTTGATCACGGGTTTTACGCCTATGCGGGTGTAAATATTGTCGGTGGAATCTTTCGCGACTCCGGCCCAGCCCATCCCAAATGCCTGCTGGATGCTTACCTGTGCGAGTAGAGGCGCTGCCGATAGCCATTTAACAAATGTTCTGCGTTGCATTTTCGAGTTCGATTCCATTTGATCCTCTGTACTCAATGCTTCTGTCGTACTGCAATGAATGAAATTTGTTCGGCGCCTTCACCCTTCGGATCGACATTCTGTTGCAAAGTCGTTCGCGCCGGAAATTTGTCCTTGAAAAACTTCCCGTACAAACTATCCATACGATCGGAGTCTTGAATTTGCCGCAGATAGACCGTCGAAAATACAACATCCGCAAAAGTCATATCAGCTTCTTGCAGGCCATCGAGAAGATTGCGCATGGACTG
>DATBAX010000085.1:0-13744 GCA_036271275.1 Terriglobales bacterium | reverse complement strand
GTTCACCGAAAGATGGCCCCGGAGTTGGCTGTGCGCGAATCCACCCGCAGCCTCGTATGAGAAGTCGGGGCCGGTTCGAACTTTGCCCCCGGAATCCATTTTTTCTTGACAAAAGCTGCTATAAAGCACTATTCATACGTTTTAATAAAAGGTTTCATGGTAGACTGCCACTCATTGAATCAGGCTTGGGCGGCGGTCATTGGCTAAAAGTGACGAGAACTACAGGTGTTCTCGCTGTATCCATCGCATTCTAAACATCGGGGAGTCGCTATGAAATTCCGTCTCGCGTGTTTGTGTATCCTCACCTTCGGCCTATGTCTTCCTTTCGCGCTGTTTGCTCAGGACACCGCTTCGGTAACCGGTACGGTTACGGACTCCAGCGGCGCTGCAGTTCCGAACGCGCAGGTAACGCTCACCAGCAAGGAACACGGAATTAATCTCTCGACAACTACGAACGGTAGCGGCGACTACATTTTTGGTTCGCTGCAAATCGGCTCGGTTGACGTCACCGTCACATCGAAAGGTTTTAAGAAATATCAGGCTGCCGGGGTGGTCTTGCGAGTCGGCGAAAAAGCTCGCGTGGATGTGGCCCTGCAAGTTGGATCAGAAGGCACTCAGGTGACGGTCGAAGGCTCCGGAGTCGCCCAGGTAGAAACCCAATCCTCCGATTTGGGTGGCACAGTCAGCGGCAAAGAAATTACTCAATTGCAATTGAACGGTCGCGACTTCAAGCAGTTGATCACGCTGGTTCCCGGCGTCAGCAATCAAAACGGAACCGATGAAGGCGGAGTAGGCGTGACTGCCAGCACCTCGTTCAGCATCAACGGTGGCCGCACCGAATACAACAACTGGGAAATGGATGGTGGGGACACCATGGACAACGGCAGCAACAACACGCTGAACGTCACTCCCAGCATCGACGCCATCGGTGAAGTCAAAGTTCTAACCTCGAACTACGGCGCGCAGTACGGCAAAAACGGTTCGGGAACCATCGAAGTGGAAACCAAAGCTGGCACGAGCGCCTTTCACGGCGATGCTTACGAGTTCATTCGTAACGACGCTTTCAACTCCGCTGGATTCGATCAGGAAGGCATCGTCGCACCCTATAAAAAGAATGATTTTGGATTTACCGTCGGCGGCCCTCTGATTATTCCTCACCTCTACAACAAAGGCCGGCAAAAAACCTTTTTCTTCTGGTCAGAAGAGTGGCGCAGAGACCGCATTTCCTACAATTTTGATCCCATCGTTCCCTCGAATGCAGAGCGGGCGGGAGATTTCAGCGACCAATGTCAGACTGCTACCGTCAGTGCCCCGGGAGATTGTCCGGTTCAGCCTAACTTCCTTGCGGACGGGGTAACCCCTAATCCAACCGCCGGCCAATTCTATCCCGGAAATCAGGTCCCATTTAATGCCAGCGATCCGAATGTTCAATCCCTCTTGGCGCTGATTCCTGAGCAAAATCGTGGCACTCATTTTTATGAGAATGTAGCTCAGCCCACCAACTGGCGCGAAGAGCTCTTCCGCATCGATCACAATCTGAACGACAAGGAACGCGTCACTTTCCGTTACATCCACGATTCCTGGTCTCAGTTTCAACCGATTCCACTGTGGACGAATGCTGGCAGCTTCCCAAGTATCGGGACGGCCTTCAGTGGTCCTGGCATAAGCATGGTGGCCCGGCTCAGCTCTACATTCAGTCCCACATTGTTGAACGAATTTGTTGCCAGCTACACCAGCGACAAGATCACGCTGAATGACACCGGTAATTACAAACGTCCTTCGGATACGACTTTCGGTGCGATTTTCCCCGGCGCCGATCTGGGCGTGATGCCAGGATTTAATCTTAACGATCCCGCTGGAGCGTACGGGGGATTCGGCCAGGACGCAGGCTACATTCCGAACGGAGTCTATAACTCCAATCCGTCCTACAGTTATAAAGACAACTTGACCAAGATTTTGGGCAAGCACAATTTACAGTTTGGCGCCTACTTCGAGGCGGCTCAGAAAAATGAGTTTGGCGGCGAACTCTCGGCTGGTTCGTACCCCGGCTTCATTACTTTTGATCCCAGCAGTGCGGTGGTAACGACCGGAAACCCATTTGCTGATCTCTTACAAGGAAACATCGCCTCGTTCGGTCAGCAAAATACCACGCTGAAGTACTACAACCGCTACAAGATTGTTGAGCCTTATTTCAACGACGATTGGCACATCACCAGCCGCCTCACATTGAACTTAGGACTGCGGCTAAGCCTCTACGGGACTTACCGTGAAAAGAAGGACCAGGCTTACAACTTCGACCCCGCAGCCTATAAGTTCGGTGTAACGACTGTCAGCCCCGATGACGGTAGCGTGAGCGGATTGGGGATATCCGATCCGACTTCGATCATCAGCGTGACCAATCTGCCCAACGGAATTGTTCAGTGCGGCGGTCCCGGCCAGTACATCGGCTGTCAAAAGGGCAAACTGTTTAATCCTGCTCCGCGAATTGGATTTGCGTGGGACCCCAGAGGCAACGGTAAGACGGCCATCCGCGGAGGATTTGGAATATTTTACGAGCACGGTAACGGAAACGAAACTGGGACAGAGACCTTGGAAAACTCTCCCCCGCTCGCATACTCTGCCCAGCAGAACAATATTGTTGGTTATGAAAACATTGGCGGAGGCACGGCGGCTCCTCAATTTCCTCTTGGGGTCGTTGCAGTTCCTAACAAAGCAATTTGGCCGTATGTTCAGCAGTGGCATCTCGATGTTCAGCAGGAATTCGCCGGTAACACAGTGGCCACGATCTCCTACGTAGGTAGCAAGGGAACGCATCTCACCCGTCAAACCGACCTCAACCAGCTACAGCCAGTTTCGGCGGCAAACAATCCCTACAAGGTGGGAGAAGCCATCGGACCCAACGATTGCGGTGGGACGTTTGATGGCAACGGAGTTCCGACTGCCGCAACCACCCCCAGCGGCGTTCCAATCACAGGTCAGGCTGCCATCAATCTCGGCGTAGCGGCTTGCGGCACAAACGCGGACCTGTTCCGTCCCTACGCCGGATACGGCGACATCACTTACATTCAGCCCGCCTCCTCTTCAAACTACAATGCTGCGCAGGTGGCGATCCGCCGCAACATGGGTGGACTGCAACTGAACTTTGCCTACACCTTCAGCCATTCCATCGACGATTCTTCGGATCGCTACGATGGCAGCTTTACCAACGCCTACGATCCCGCAGCACAGCGCGCAAGTTCGAACTACGATCAGCGCCACGTCCTCAACTTTGGATACGTTTGGGACCTGCCGTTCTACAAAACTCCTGGTCTTGCACACAAAATAATTGGCGGTTGGGAATACTCGGGCGTCACAACCTTTAATACGGGTTCGCCTTTCAGTGTGCTCAATCCGACTGACAATGCTGGAGTCGGCAATGGATTAGGATCGGCCTCCTATGCGGATATCGTTGGCGATCCCAGCAAAGGAGTGGTCAACAATGGTTCCACTTTTGTAGACCAGTCTGGACCGTTGTTCTTCAATCCCGCAGCCTTCGCAACGCCTCAAGGCTTGACCTTCGGAGATTCCGGAAGAAACCTTCTGCGCAACCCTCATCAGATTAATTTCGATATGGCGCTCTTCAAGCACTTCGCCATCACCGAAAGCAAAGCTGTTGAATTCCGCGCGGAAGGCTTCAACGTATTCAATCACACAGAGTGGGGAGCGATCTCTGGCCAATCTGGATCGGGAGCTAGTGTCAGCGCTTCCGGTTCGAACACCCTCGGTGATCCGAACTTCCTGCATACTGGCGGAGCGCACAGTGCACGCATTCTCCAGTTGGCGTTGAAGTTCTTGTTCTAGGAAACTGCAACGAATATTTGATCCCGGCCTTTCACAGGCCGGGATTTTTTTATTGGAAGGAAAATCTATTTGTAACGGACTTCAACCCAACGCCGGTCTCGCGCACTCGCAGCGATCGTGTCGCAGAGGATGAGCTCCTCATGGCCGGTCTCGAACGTAGGAAAGGTGCGCGGAGCTTTGAAGTCGCCAGCCTGGATATATGCGTAGAAGTCTTTAAAGAGCTGAGCAAACGTATCCGGATAGCCCTCGGCATGGCCTCCGGGATAGGCCGCGTAGCCGCGAGCTTCCGGGGTCATAAGAGCGGGATCTTTGATCATGCTCTGATTCGCTTCGTCACGGCGGCCGATCCACAGAATGTTTGGCGATTCCGCATTCCAGGCCAGCGATCCTTCCGACCCATCGATTTCGAACCATAAATTGCATTTGCGGCCAGCGCTGACTTGCGACACCGTCATCACCCCGTGGAGCGATCCTTCAAAGTGCAACAGAACGGAGGCGTAGTCGTCGTTCGTGATTTTGATCTCGTCGAAAGCGCCCTCTCCACGTTTCTGAAACGTTTCCACTCGCCCGCGAGGCTTCTGACGGACTGGCACCACGGTGGCCAAATCGGCGCACAGTTCGGTGACCTTGCGCCCGGTGATCCAAGTGGTGAGATCGAGCCAATGGGTGCCGATATCCGAGACCACGCGCATCTCTCCACCGAGCTTTGATTCCAAACGCCAATTCCAATCCGAGGGATAGAGCAGCCAGTCCTGCAAGAATCCGCCGTGCACCAATCGCGGTTCTCCAATGGCCCCGCTCGCCACCAGAGACCGGGCTTCCTGACACAGCGGGTAGTAGCGCAAATTATGCGTCACTCCTCCCACTCGATTATGTTTTTTCGCCAAATCGATCATGCCCGCGCTTTCGCCAGTGTCCATAGCGAGCGGCTTTTCGCACATGACATGCTTGCCCGCCTCCATCAAAACCTTGGTTTGCTCAAAGTGAACATTATTTGGAGTGCAGATGTGGACAACATCCACGCTCTTGTCTTGGGCAAGCTCATCGAGCGAGGTATAAGCGCGATCTAGATTGAGCGCCTTGCAAGCTTCTTTCGAGCGCTCAGGAGCGCTGCCAAGAATGCCCTGTACCACAATGCCTCGACGCCTCAGCGCCTCAAGATGCGCCCGTCCCACGAAACCCAATCCAATAATCGCCGCCCGCAAATTCTCCATCGGTCACCTCAGGGAAATATTTTTGATTAAGCAGTGTACAGAAAATCTCTATCATCCTCGCAGGAGCGCGAACGCTATCTGCCCGCTGTCATCCTGAGCGCAGTGGCTGTTTCGCGAAGCGAAGCAGCTACGGAGTCGAAGGACCCCTGCGATCTCAACCGCAGCAGGTGTTTGCGGGCCCTTCCGTTTCCCGCAGCCAGCATACCTTTATAATCTCATCCATGGAATCCGGACTAAAGAATCGCGTAGCGATCGTAGCGGCATCCAGCCAGGGAATCGGCCGGGCGACAGCCGAACTCTTTGCCGCCGAAGGATGCCGCATAGCCATGTGCGCCCGCAATTCCCAAACATTGCAGAGTGCCGCCGATCAAATCCGAAAGCAATCAAACACGGAAGTATTCGCCGAAGCTCTGGATGTCACCGATGCAGATGCCGTGCATCATTTTGTGGAAGCTGTTGTCGCAAAGTTTGGAAGCGCCGATATTTGCGTGACCAACGCCGGCGGCCCCCCTGCAAAAGGTTTTCTGGCTGCCACGCTGGATGAATGGCGAAAAGCCGTGGACCTGAACCTCATGAGCACGGTGCATTTTGCCCGCGAAGTGATTCCGCATATGCAGCGAAATCGGTGGGGACGAATCGTGACCATTACATCCATCACGACCAGGCAGCCGGTCGCCGATCTTGTGCTCTCGAACTCCGTTCGCGCCGCAGTCATGGGATTAGTCAAAAGTCTGGCCAACGAATTTGGCAAAGACGGAATTCTGGTGAACAACGTAGCTCCCGGCTATACCGCGACCGATCGCCTGAAAGAATTGGCTAAGGCACGGTCGGTCGCGAGTGGGAAAACCGAAAAAGAAATCTCCGAAGGTTGGGCCGCGGACGCTCCGCTAAAGCGCATTGGTGAACCGCAGGAAGTTGCCGACGCCATCGTATGGCTGGCCTCAGACCGAGCTTCGTACATCACCGGCCAGACCATCTTGGTAGACGGCGGCCTATACAAAGGTCTGTGAACCCGCGCCACATTTGGTTCGGAAACTATCCCTGATAAAATCGATCAGGCAGGACAGCCAGAATAGGGAAGCGCACTGAAAATGGCGAAATCAAACCAATCCGGCAAGAATGTCAGAAAAAGCGCAGGCAAGCCCAAGGTTCGGACAAAGAAAAAGCCAATCAAGAAAGCGACCCCAAAGGCCACGCCGGCCAAATTGAAATACATCGCCTGGAGTTCTGTTGAACTGGAAGAGTTGAAGCCGTTGCTGCAACGTCAACTGATCGTGGGCCAAAACATTATGGTTGCGCGCGTCCTGCTGCAGAAGGGCGCCATTGTGCCGGAGCACAGCCACCACAACGAACAAGTCACCTATGTGCTCGAGGGTGCGCTGAAGTTTTGGATTGACGGCCGCGAGATTGTGGTTCGCGCCGGCGAGGTATTGACGATCCCATCGCACATGCCGCACCAGGCCGAGGCGCTCGAGGACACGGTTGATCTCGACATCTTCAATCCGCCACGCGCCGACTGGCTCGACAAATCCGACCAATATTTGCGCGGTGGAAAATAGCAGTTCCTCTCAAATTCACATGACAAATCAATCAGGCATCGAGTCCAAAGCGGGTACGTCTCAATTGCGTTGTATCGGGTGCTCCGCTGTGGGAGGCGCACCGACCGCAAATCTGCGTTGCCCGGTATGCGGCGACTTGCTGGAAGTGATTTATCCCGGGTGGAATTCGGATGGGAAAAGCGGCATCGCGGGCCTGGAACCTATGGCCCTGAAGTCGCTTTGGCGTGAACGCAGGACCTTGCTGCGGGACGTAGACCGGAGCGGAGTCTGGCGCTTTCGCGAGGTCCTTCCCACGCTGGATCAGGGAATCGAGCCGATCACTTTATTTGAAGGCAACACGCCCCTCTACGCGATGCCTTCCTGCGCCTCGATTGCAGGAGTTCAAAATTTGTTCGCCAAGCACCAGGGCATGAATCCGACCGGATCGTTCAAGGACACCGGCATGACCGTGGCCGCGTCATTCGCGCGACAACAAGGTTTTCGTTGGGTGGCCTGCGCTTCGACTGGAAATACTTCAGCCTCCATGGCTGCCTACGCCGCGCGTGGTGGAGTGCGAAGTCTGGTGCTCATTCCCGAAGGACAAATTTCGTGGAGCAAACTCGCGCAGTCGTTGGATTACGGCGCTGTGACCTGCCAATTGAAAACCGATTTCGATGGATGCATGCGCGTTCTCAATGAAGTCGTACAGCGCATGCCGGTCTATCTTCTGAATTCAGTGAATCCCTATCGTTTGGAAGGTCAGAAAACTCTTGCGATTGAATTGATGGAGCAATTGGAGTGGGAAGTTCCAGACCATGTCATCGTTCCCGGCGGGAACCTGGCGAACTCGTCGGCCATCGGAAAAGCATTTCTTGAGATGAAAGAGCTGGGATTGATTTCCACCTTGCCAAAGATTTCTATTATTCAAGCCGAGGGCGCAAACCCCTTAGTGCGGACGATTCGGGAAAACGGCGGCAAGACTTTAATCCCGGTGCAGGCTGAAACCTACGCAACCGCGATTCGCATCGGAAATCCAGCGTCATGGAAAAAAGCGTTGCGGATACTGGAAGCGACGGGCGGCACCGTCGAGCAAGTCAGCGAAGTTGAAATCGCCCTTGCCAAGGCAGAAATTGGAGCTGAAGGAATTGGCTGCGAGCCGGCCTCGGCTGTCACTCTCGCCGGGCTCAAGAAACTTGTGAAGCAAGGTTTCGTCAAATTGCAAGAGACAACTGTGTTGGTTCTGACTGGACATCTATTAAAGGATCCCGACTTCACCTTGAAGTTTCACCGTGGTGATCTCTTTACGGGAACCGCTTACGAAAAGGAATCTGCGTCGTTGGCTCCGCAACAGCGTGCGCCCATGGTTCTCGAAGCTAATGCCGACGCGGTAGTTCGGGTTCTGGAAAAAGCCGGAAACTGAAAAGCTAAACCGTCGTTGGTCGTTGGTCGTCGGCCAACACCAACAAAAACAGTTTTGAGAATTGTGGATTTTCGTGAGCTTAGGCCAACGGCCAACGACCAACGACAGGTTTTACACAACTTATGACCAGACGTCCCCGCCGCAAAAGCAGCACGCCGCAAACTCTCGAACTCGTTCTGCCCGCCACCTCCGCGAATCTGGGGCCGGCATTCGATGCTGCTGCTTTGGCCTTGGAGCTGTTTCTCAAAGTTCGCGCCCGGCCTGCCAAAGAATTCTCCATCACGGCCACCGGGCTCAATGCCGACATCTGTGGCCGCCTGAATGACCATCTCATCCTCGCGACTTACCGTGAAGTATTGCAAGCCGAAGGAAAACCAGTCCAGGCGCTCGCGCTGCGAATTCAGAATCAGGCGCCGATCGGCAAGGGCTGCGGCTCTTCGGCGTCGGCGCGTTTGGCGGGAATCGCGCTCGCGGTGCATTTCGGTGGATTGCATTGGACGGACAGCCGCATCGTGGGCGAAGCGTCGCGCCGTGAACATCATCCCGATAACGCTGCCGCCTGCTGGATGGGTGGACTCGCTGTTGCCCGCATGTCGAATGAAGGCGAAGCGCAAATCGCACGGGTCGCTCCGAAAGGTAAATGGCCGCTGCTGCTCGCCGTCCCCGAAGAAAGTTTGTCGACGGAAAAGGCGCGCGGCGTTCTTCCATTGCAATACAGCCGCGCCGATGTTGTGACCAACATTCAAAACTCGATGCTGCTGCTTGCTGCATTTACCGAGGGACGTCATGACTTGCTGGCGTCCTCGCTGGAAGATCGTATTCATCAGCCGTATCGGGCATCGCTATGCCCGCTCTTGCCGGCTTTGCAAAAGATGGGAAGTTCTTCCGGAATTCTAGGGGTCGCTTTGAGCGGCGCGGGGCCGTCCGTCCTGATTTTTCTGGATGCGAAGGCGAACGTAAATCGAGCAAAGAAGGAAGTGGCCACTCATTTGAAGGCGCATCGTCTCTCCGCGCAATTAATCGACACGCGCATCAGTAACGACGGCGCGGGTCAGAATACGGGCTGGAAGAAACGATAGGAGAATCGTAGATCCAATCCGCCCTGTTCAGAGGTGAGGCTTGGATTTCAGCTGTGAAAACCTGGGAACGAGCCGACTTCAGCCCGGACGAAAAAAGAGTTCTCCACAGGCCGGTTAGCAGCGCCGAGTCCCAGCCGCGTCAGACTTCAGCGACCCGCTCACCGCCCGTTTCGTCCCCATCTTTGGACATCCGCATCAAATGTTCCTCGAAGGTGATTTTAGGATCGTTTGCAAAATGCGCCGGGTAGGAGCTCACTGCTTCCACGAACTTTTGAATTTCTTCCTGCGCGTCGAGTTGACTGATAATGGCTGATTTCGTTGGGTCTTTTTCTGGGAGGGTCATCTCACTGCTCGCTTAATCGCACCCCTGACGGCAGGCGCGAAGATTCAATAAATTAAAAAGTATGAGAACAATTCCGCGGGGGACGGAATACAGGGGCCACCAAATTACAGGCCGTTTCCTTGTCGGTAAATGGCACTCCCGTGCTACGCCAAATGGGTCAAAAGACCGGCTGGGAGCCGGTCTTGGCCCATTCGTCATCTGCGGTTCTAACGGCTGGCTGGCGGAATAATTCCGTTCATTCGCAAATATTCGACCATCTGCCCGTAGTGATCGTAAGGGTGAGAGATCGCGCTGACAGCAAGGTTAAGCCGCGACGTTGTACCGTCGCCGAACGGACTTTTCACTCCCTCGACTTCGTTCTTCTCGTTGATCGAACTCATCGCCTTATGCAGATAAGCAAACGAATCTTTCAAATATTTCACGATGTCGGCCTTCGAGGTCACTGACGCGGGTCCGTTTTCTTCACCCGTCTCCGCCGGCGGCTTCTCTTGCAGAATGGCTCCGCCGATCTCATAATTCACCGCCGCCACGTGCTTGATTTCCTGGGCGAACGTGCGTACGCCCTTGAACTCGCCGCTGCTTGGAGCGAATGAATATTTATCTTCCGGCATGGCTTCCGCGGCCGGGACGAATTCATTTTCCACGCCGTGCACTGAGTGATTGAGCACGCCGCCCACCGTAGGAGCCTCCATAGGTTTGTTGGCCTGCGCAATACTAACTCCAGAACACACGAGCAAAAACAACGATGCAAACAGGTAGTTCATTTTCATCAGACTCTCCTTGAAAGATAGTTTTGTAACCTAAAATCGCTAGTCCCGGACCACCGCCGGCGAAAGATCCAACTCCCGCGCCGTGAGTCGATAACGCCGCACCGCCAACAATCCAACCACAAGTGCGATGGAAGAATAAAGCAATGTCGACGGCACGCCAACTCGTGTTGCCAACGCTCCCCACGCCGCGCTGCCCACGGCCATCCCACCTTGCAGGACTAACAAATACATGGAAAGCGTGCGCGCCCGCAGCCAGGATGGAGCCATGGTTTGTGCCGCGACATTTAAACACGCGAGAATTCCAATCCAAGCCGTGCCGCTCACGAAGAGTACCAATATCAGCCAGCCGAAGTTTTGGACTTGTCCGGCAGCAAACGTCATCGCGGCAAATGCCAAAATGCAGGCTGCCACCAATCCATCTACCGACAACTTTCTGCGCAAACGCGGCAACAGTGCAGCCCCGCCCAAAGCGCCGAGACCGAAGGAAGTCAGCAACAATCCATAGCCGGTCGCGCCATGCGGCCGTGCCACAATCGGTAAGAGCGCCAGCAGGGAACTAGCCGCCACGCTGAACGCGCCAGTGCGAATAAGCACACATCGCACCAGCGAATTACCCAGACCGTAGCGAATTCCGGTGCGGATCGCATCTCTCATCCGTCCCGTTTCTACCCGCTCCAGGCTCACTCGTTTCCAGCTATACAAAACAAAAATAACGCCAAAGAACGAAGCCGCATTCAGCAAGAACGCGACGCCCGATCCCGCCGCCGCGATTATCATTCCACCAACTGCCGGACCGATCGCCCGCGCCACATTGAAGCCCACGGAATTCAGCGCGACCGCCGGCGCATGCAATCCGCTCGATACAACCTCCGGAGTAATCGCCTGCCACGCGGGATCGTTCATGACCGAACCCAATCCCAGAACGAAGGTGAGGCCGAGCAGCACCCACGGCGTTACATGATGCGTAAGGGTCAACACGGCGAGAATCGTGGACGCGATCACCATCCATCCTTGCGTGATCAAAAGAAAGCGGCGGCGGTCTACCATGTCGGCAAGCGCACCCGCCGGCAGGATGACTAGAAACACCGGCAGCGTCGTCGCCGCCTGCACCAGGCTCACCATCAACGGAGACATGGTGAGCTGCGTCATCATCCACCCAGCGCCCACGTTTTGCATCCAGGTGCCGGTGTATGAAATTACGGCGGCAATCCACAGCGACCGGAAAAGCGGTTCACGCAATGGCGCCAGTGCGGAGACGCCGGGTGGCGTCGTCAGGTTTCCCAAAGGCGGATTTTGTGAAAACTCGGCCATGCTTTAGCTGTTGCCGACCTCAGGAAGAGCGGGCGTTGCCATATTCCCAAATGGCCACTGTTGCAGACGCCACGCTCGCGTCATATAAATCACCAGCCCAGTAATCAGGACTGCGAGCGCGTACCGGACCTGCACCATGGAATTGGTACGTGAGATCACCACGAAGATAAATCCGACGGACGCCAGTAGCGCCGGCAACGGATAAAGCCACATATGAAATGGACGAGGAAGATCAGGCCGCCGTATCCGCAACACGATCAAGCCGATGGCCTGCATCAAAAATTGCAATGTGATTCGAATGACGACGAGCGCGGCAATCACATCCGCGAGCGAGAAAAAGCAAAACAAGCTCGCGAAGCCTGCGAGAGATAGCAGCGAGACGTATGGAAAACGATGCGTCGGATGCACCTTTGCGAACACACGGAAATAATTTCCGTCCAGCGCGGCCGCATAAGGGACGCGGGAATAACCAAGCATCAAAGCAAACACGGATGCAAATGCTGTCCACATCACCAGCGCGGTCACCAGCTTCGCCGCCCACGGTCCGTAAATTCTTTGCATGAAAATGGAAACCACATACAAGCCGGTGTCATGTGGGCCGGGATGAATGATCTCCTGCCACGGCACCACACTCAAAATACAAATGTTCATTACGATATATAGACAAGCCACAATCAAAATCGATAGCAGCAGGGCCCGAGGAATCGTCTTCGCCGGGTCTTTTACTTCGTCCCCCAAAAAGCTGACGTTGTAATATCCCCAGTAATCATAGGTCGCGATCAGCATGGCCGATCCAAGTCCCAGAAAAAAACCGTGGGACAACTGGAACGCCCCCGGCGGAAAACTGAAAGCGCGCGACGCATTAAAGTGCGTCAATCCCGCGAAAATAATCCAACCGATGGTCGACATCACTCCAAACAGCAGTAGTTTCGACATCCACCCGATCGCGGTGATTTTCCGATAGAGCAAAATTGCTGCCAGTAAAACCAATCCAATCGCCACGAAGGTGCCGCCTGAAACCAGCCAGCGAAATTGGAGCGGCCCCAGCAGCGGAATCTGCAATATCCAATTGCGGCCCGCAAATTGACGGTTAAGCACCGGCCAGAAGTAAGATGCATAACTCGCCCCGCCAATCGATCCAGAAGCAATCGATAGCGGCGCACTGAAAGATAGTTGCCAGATAAAAAGAAATGAAATCAGCCGTCCCAGTTTGTTGGGCCCATAAATTTCCTTCAAATATCCGTACGATCCTCCCGATCCCGGCATCGCCGCGCCCAGTTCGGCCCAAACCAATCCATCGCAAACCGCAAACAGCGCGCCCACGATCCATCCCAGCATCGCCTGCGGCCCACCCATCGCGCCGACGATCAGAGGAATCGTCACAAACGGCCCCACCCCGATCATGTCGATCATGTTCAGAGCAGTCGCACTGCCTAGACCAACACCGCGAATGAGACCGGCACCGTCGTTGCCCGTTGGTCGTTGGTCGTTGGCAAATTCCATGAAGTGACGAACCGAATAATCTGAGCGAATGATTAAAAGCAGGGTGTTAGGCCAACGACCAACGACGCACGGCCAACGACCGTTTCAATGTCCCGCATTCAACAAATTCACATACAACCGAATCGCTCCGGGAACGCCCGCGGGCAACTGGCGGAAAAACGCATATCCCGTATAGATATAAGTGCCTTTGCCATAGGATGCCCGTATGAGTCCGCCCTTCAGAGGCGGTTCCCCCGGATCGTGGGAAGAGAGCAGCGGAGTGAAGTGACTGTCCCAGGAATCCATGAAATACAGACCGCGCTCCTGCACCCATCCGTCAAAATCTTTTGGTGTGATCTGATTGGGGGAATGAAAAATACTGTCATCGGGAGCGAGAATCTCAACCGGCGCTTCTTCCACCGAAACTCGCGCGCGAGTCAACTGCGCCGGATACGGTGTGAAGTGGCCGCTATTGAAGTCTCCAGTAGCGGCGTTGTACTGCACCACCAATGTCCCGCCATTCGAAACGTAGTCCAGCAGTTTTTTATTATTCGCAGCAACCTCTGTCTGCGTATCGTAAGCGCGAATCCCCAAAACAATTGTGCCGTACTTGCTCAAATCTTCCGTCGCCAACTTTTGTGCCGGGATCGATGTGATATCCATTCCAATCTGTTGCAGCACAATTGGGATGTTATCGCCCGCGCCCATGACGTAGGCGACTTTCAAGTCTTTCGGAATTTTTACATC
>DATBAX010000084.1:0-26404 GCA_036271275.1 Terriglobales bacterium | reverse complement strand
AGCTGCGTATCGGCACGCATTCACTCTTTCGCCAGACTATTTGCCCGCATTGGAAGGTGCCGCGCAGATCGAATACGAAAAAGATGGCAAGGACGCGACCGCACTTCTACAACGCATATTGAAGCTGCGTCCCGAGGATCCCACGAGCCACGCCATGCTCGGATCGATCGCTTACAAGCAGGGCAATTGTTCAACCGCTGTGGAGAATTTCGAGCAGAGCGCGCAAATTCTCGATTCCCAGCCGCTGTCGTTGCAGCAATACGGGACATGTCTTGGAAAATTGCGGCAACTCGACAAGGCGATTGTCGTTTTTCAGCGCCTGCTAAATCTGAAGTCCGGCGATCCCAAGATACGTTCCCGCCTCGCGTCGCTGCAGTTGCAGGCCGACCACCCCAGGGACGCTGTCTCCACCCTGCAACCGCTGATGCACGATCACCCTGACACTCATGCGTCTGAGTTAGCCGCCGCTGCCTACGAGGCCAGCGGGAGTACTCCGTTGGCGGTCAGTACCTTGAAACAGGCGATGTTGCAAGATCCGGAAAATATCGATCTTTACGTCGATTTTGCTGGCATCGCTTTTGATCATGGTTCCTATGCAGCAGGGATCGCCATGATGGAGACGGGGTTGAATGCTCATCCCAATGCCGCTGCGTTGTATCTCGAGCGTGGAATTCTGTATGTACAGATTGCAGAGTACGAAAAAGCTGAGGCGGATTTCGATAAGGCCAGCCAGTTGGATCCGCGTCAATCCCTAAGTGGCGCGGCGAAGGGAAAAATTGCGGAACAAACCGGAGACTACGCCAAGGCGCTCGCCACGGTGCAGGCGAAGCTTGCCAAAAATCCGGCCGACGCTTTTCTGCTCTATACTCGCGCCGAGATCCTAGTTCAGAAGGGCGTTACGCCTGGAACCAGTGAATTTCGCCAGGCAATAGAATCGGCGCGCAAAGCTGTGGATTTGCAGCCGAGTCTTCTGCTCGCCCGTGACATTCTGGGGAGTCTGTATCTTGAAAACGAGCAGTACGAACTTTCCGCCGAACAATCGCGGCAAGCGTTGCTAATCGATCCTAAGGACCAAACCGCCTTATACCATTTGATCCGGGTGCTCCGAAAGAACAAGGGAGACCAGGAGCTGCCCGAGCTCCTGAAGCGGCTGGCACAACTCCGGCAGGCCAGCGCCAAGGCTGCCTCATCCCAAAACACCGAAAATTAGCCTTCCAAGTTTTGTTTGGAAATTCGTCTGATAACAATATCTGAACGATTAGATTTCTGAGGTCCCAAACGGCTTTGGCGGAGACCCGCAGGCGGGGTAAAAAGCTGATTTCATGGCGAATTAACGGCATATATCTTGCAAATGCTTACGAAGTTTGTCCGCGACCCCGGGAAACTGAAAGAAATCGCAACGTTTCGATTGCAAAGATACGCTTCTCGCTATATATTGGCTGGCGATCTCCCACGCGGAGATTTCAACCGTTAGAGTTTCGCTAAATTTGCCCAGGGGAATAAACGATGAACCGTTCGCGGATAGTTCTGATTGTCATCATGATTCTGGCGGCCTGCGCTGTGTCTTTGGCCCAATTCAGCAGCAGCGTTCAAGGTACCGTGCGGGATTCCAGTGGCGCATCAGTCGCCGAGGCCAAAGTCCGCCTTCGCGATTTGGGAACGGACGTCACCAACCAAAGCTCAACCAATTCTGAAGGTTTCTACCGTTTCAACAGCCTGCCGATTGGCCGCTACAGCGTTACTGTCGATCGGGAAGGCTTCCAATCTCAGGTGGTTGAGGTAAACGTCACCGCAGGGCAGTCCCGCGATGTGGACGTGACCATGCAGGTAGCGGCGACGAACCAGTCGGTCAATGTGACCGGCGAGGCCGCCCTGGTGGATACCACCGAAACCCGAATTCATCTGAGCATTGACGCGGAAAAACTGCAAAACCTGCCGGTGCTGAGCAACAACATCATCGGACTGATGAGCATGGCGCCAGGCATCGTTGGCAGCAACGGCGACCAAGGCGACAACTTTACCAACGAATATTTCCCGGACATGAGTGGCAACGGACGCAGTTGGGCCGGCAACCAGTTCAACATGGACGGCATTACGGTCACCAGCAACGTCACTACTGGAACTTTGAATTGGGCCCCCAATCCTGACGCAATCGAAGAACTCACGGTGGAAACCAACACATTCAAAGTTGACCAGGGAATCGGCAGTTCGGTGGTCGTGAACATGATCACCAAGTCGGGTGGAAATCAGTTTCATGGCAGCGGCAAGTATCTGTTTAACAACGAGGACATGTGGGCGAAGACCCACTTCACTGATCCCTCTGGATATACACCCTTCAAAAAGCACGATGTCAGCGGAACCTTTGGCGGCCGGATCGTAAAGGACAAGACATTTTTCTTCGCATCGGTGGAAGCTCTGAGATCGGAAACATCATCGGGGAAAAATCAAAATACTTTTGAGAGTCCGGAATTTGTGACATGGGCCCAACAAAATTTCCCCAATACGATTGGGACCGGCGTCCTCACCCGCTACCCGGCAGTGGGCTTCAATAACATCAGCGTGAACAGCACCGCCGCTGACGTTTTCGGGGCCACTAATTGCGGAACTCCCGCGACTTACAACATCCCTTGCGACCTGCCGATGATCGATAACGGTACCTACGATCTAAGCCCGTATCGTAACGGTTTGCAGTACTCCTTTCGCGGAGATCAGTATCTCAATGGCGGCAAGGACAGGATTTTCGGCAGCTACATGAACATGGACGAGGGCGACCAGAATCCCGCAAACCGGCAGAGTTTCGCTTCGCTCAATTCCACGACCTCATGGGCCACCGAGGCAAGTTGGACCCACACATTTTCAACGGCCTTGCTGAATGAGGCCACATTCAATGCTGACCGGGTCTTTGGTTGGAGCACAAAGTCCGCGCCGTTCGGAGTTCCTACGATTTCCGTGCAGGGAGTGGGATTGAACGTGGATCCGGGCTGGTCGGGTCTGTACGCGCAACACAACTATAACTGGCGCGATGTGGTGAGCCTGGTGAAGGGTAATCACTCGCTTCGCATCGGCGCGGGTTTCTTCAAGGATGACGATAGCGCTGACTTCCGCAACGCCGAGGGACGTCCAAACTTTGGGTTCAACAATCTGCTGGATCTGGTCACGGACAATCCTTATTCCGAAGGCAATATTGCCTACGATCCGATCACGGGAAAGGCGAAACCTTTTGTGTTTGGCGCAAAAGGGAACGGAGAGAGTTTGTTTTTCCAGGATGAGTGGAGGGTTCGCCGAAACCTGACTTTGACCATGGGAATTCGCTGGGATGATTTCGGCAATCCCGTTGGCATAGATGGATATCAGTACAGCAACATGTTCCTGGGAAGCGGTTCGTTAGATGCACGCTTCGAAAATGCGACGGTTAAAGCGGTGAACTCGCCGTTTGCGCACCGCCTCAATCGCAATTTCGCTCCACGCTTCGGCTATGCCTATTCGCCAGGGACGAGCGGGAAAACCAGTATCCGTGGCGGCATCGGTGTTTATCACAACTGGGTGGATCTGGGAGAAACCGTGGATCTGCTGCGCATCAATCCTCCCGGCTTTATCTTTCCGGAATTTGACCAGACAACCACCATCAAACCGCTGTTTTCTTTGGGAACGCAAAACACCACTTGGCCCTTTGGCTACACGCTCCCCACAATTCCCGCCGGGCAGCTTAACGCCGCCGGCGGACTCGACGGCGTGCAATCGGCTGTTACTGGCATTAACCCGAACTTAAGTACGCCGATTACCGTCAATTGGGTGGCGGGTGTGGAGCAAGAACTGCCGTGGCATCTGGTCGGTTCTGCAAACTACAGCGGATCGCATACCTGGGGCGCACTTTCCGGCACCGACTTCAATCGCGTCAACGGCGATTTACTGGACGGCACGCTCGATCGGCTAACCAGCAACTTTGGCTCGATGACCTATCTCAACAATGTGAACGAGATGTGGTACAAGGCCCTGTTGCTGACAGTTCGTCGATCTTTCGGCGGCCTGTTCTCATTCCAGGCTTCTTACAATCTTTCCAGCGCTCAAGATCTTGGTCAGGGGGGCGATCGTACTCTCGGCACTCTTTATGATGACTTCGACGATCCTAGTAATCTTCATCGTAAAGCTCCTTCCTCTTGGGATGTTCGAAACCGCGTGTCGGCATCGGGATTGATCAATTTTCCAACTCCATTCGCTCATTCCGGAATCACCAAGGCTGTGCTTGGCGGTTGGGAAATGGGATTCACTCTGAGCGCACAAAGCGGCAGTCCCTATAGCGTGGTCAACACCAACGACTACTTTGATGGCGGCGACTATAACGCGGATGGTTACAACTACGATTATCCCAATATGCCTTCGCAAAACTTCAGTGGCAGCCATAGCCGCCAGCAATATTTGAATGGCATCTTTACTGCCGCGGATTTTCCCGCTCCTACTCTGGGCACCGACGGCAATTTCAAACGCAACTCCTACAGAAATCCTGGCTACTTCGGAGTCAACAGCAGTTTGATCAAAGAAAACAAATTGCCGTTCATCGGAGAAAGAGGATCACTCCAACTTCGCTTCGACTTCTTCAACCTTTTCAACCGCACCAATCTGGGGACAGTCGACCGCTTCATGGGCGACTCTCAATTCGGACAGGTGACTTCGCAGCTTGATCCGCGGGTACTTCAGGTAGGAGCGAAGTTAATCTTCTAAAGACGAAGATCGATTGGTAGTGGTGCAGTTTGAAAAAGATCCGTGTCAGGGCATCGCCTTCAGGCGTGCCGCAAACTCGGAGATTCGATCACGCGCATGGCTCAGCTTTTTGATACGCCGCGCGCTCAGGAGCTAAAGCCGGTCCTTGTTAAAGTTATTTCGGCCCGGCTGAAGAGGCTGGGAAAACTGTGATTCGTTTGAACAATCGTTTCTGTACTCGGTTGGCGCGCTGATCGAAAGCATCGACTACCGTGGAAGAGCGGCGCCTTCAGCGCCGCGTGAATCGCGTCTTGCGCGGAACGCGGGCCTACAAGGCCCGCTCTTTCGCCGCGGCGCACGCAAGATCGAGATCTTCTCTAAATGAACGTTTTTTGTCCTGGCATCGAGTTTTCCGCAACCTCTGAAGCCGGGCCCTGACACGAGTCTCATTGCAAACTGCACCACTATCGATCGATTACAACTGAATGCCCGCCTCCGGAAATCCAGTGGCGGGCATTTTTCATTGAGAGACTTTGGCTGGCGCAGCGCTTCACCGCCTGCGATAATCCGCTTCACTGCACCATCCCTCGCAACACCACCACCGACGCTTTGGGAATTTCAAACTTTGTTGACCCATCCGCCACAACTTCCGATGTCACCGCCGGCCCATCGGGTTTCGCAAAACTATTCTCTTCGTGATTGTTCCACTGATACTGGGCTGCGCCGAAAACAATCTGCGTCACCGGCCCGGCGAACCGATGCTCACCTCCATCGCGGAATGCAACACTCACCGACTGCGCTTTGTCATGATCGCGATTCACAATCAGCAAAGACCACTGTCCATCGGGACGCAACACCGCATACGCCGTGATGGGCGCTGCTCCATTGTCATCCCGAAGATCGCTTGAGACGCGGAACAGACGATGTGCTTGATCCACCGGCTGCACCCACTCCTTGGTAATCATCTGCGTCGCGAAATATTGCGATGTATATCCCTTGATCTTGAAATCACGATCGACCTGGATCGCGCTGAAAGTGCCGCCACCTGAGTCGCATCCGCGAGTCATTGGCTCGGGAATGTAATGATAAAAATAGCTGGCATTCCCGCCGGCAGTAAGAAACGAGCCCTGAAAATCGGCCAGCCAGAGCGCGCCCATGATGTCGGGAAACATTCCGCCGCTTGCGCCTGACATGTTTCCTTCCGTCATCAACATCGGCATGTCGGCCGGAACGCCGTCGTTTCTCCACACCTGCATGATGTGAGTTATCAACTCAGGCTCGCGATAAAGCTCGTTCCACCTCGACTGACACGCATACGGATAATGTTCGAAAGACATGAAAGCCAAATCGGCCATGCGTCCGTGCGCTTTCAGGTAATCGATGAAGCGTCCCAGCCATGAAACACGTCCATCCGCGGTTGGCCAGACTTCAATATCCTCATTCACACCTTCAAACGATGGACCGCCCAGCTTCAGATTTGGATCGACTTTGTGAAGCGCCGCCGCGAACTGAAGATACAAAGCTGCGTAATCTTCGGGCTGCATGTGTTGCCCATCGGCCTCTTCGCCCATCTCAACATACGAAACGGGATAATGCCGCTTCTCCAGATAAGCCAGTTGCGCGGCCGCATCTTCGGGATTGTTGTAGATCATTGCGATCGGCACCATCGCTGGAAGTCCGCGCGTGATGCCGCTTTTGAAGAATCGATCGAAGCCGACTTGCTCTCGTCCGTTGCGCACAATATCGGACGCTTCATGCCAGGGATCGACCGACGAGCAGATAGTCTTGCTCTGCAAGGGCCCGTCGGCGTGCGACACTACGTCGGTGAAGTCTCCCTTTTCTGAAATGCTGCCGGCATAAAGTTCGCGGATCGAATAACCCACGCAGTTACGAATGTCGGATGAACCATGCGAATCGCAGGTGTTCGAAGAGGCAGTCATCCAAACGCGAAGATAGCGCGCCGAAACAGGAACGGTCGTCAAAGGCAAAGTTACTGTTCCGCCGTGGCCGTCCGTCACAATGCCATGCTGGAAGGTTTGCCAGACGCCGCGAGTCGCGTACCGGCGCGTGTCGTCTTCGCCGGCGGTCCAGAACTGAACGTTGTAGTGCGATGCATAAGGCTCGCCCCAGGCGATGCGAATCGCATCTACTTTTTTCATGCTGCCGAGATCGAGAATGACCCACTGCGGCAATAGCGCATCGTCTTCGCCGGTAAAGTGGCGAGTGAGATAGGGATTACTTTTCCAATAGCTCGCGTTGTCGCCGTCGGTCAGGCGCGAGGGATGAAATCCCTGCTCAAAACTATCCATGGTCATGCCGCGATGAGGCAGCGCATATCCGAAAGAATGATCCAGGCTTTCCGCCGACGGATTCGCCGACCCGACGAAATATCCCTTGCCCGCGGGATCGCTCCACGTACCGTTTGGATTCCAGTGCCAGGCTTCTGCCTCGAGCTCGGTGTTTTGCCGATAAGACACCATCTGCCAACCCGCGCTCAGAATTTCATTGAGCATGGGTTGCTCCAAAGCGCTGTCCGCCGCTTTCATTTCAATGCGGTCAACCGCTCCGCCCAAAGTTCGCACCGGACTGAAAGTGTTCACCACATGCGACGGCGCTGAGTCGACCACTAACTCCTGGCCGGCAGTGTTTCGTCCACTACAGACGACGGCAAAAACCGTCGCAAACAAAAAGAATTTTGAGGTTTTCATAAGGGCCGATTTCGGACACAACGGCACCAGAAAATCGGCAGAATTTCCTGCCTCTTTTTCGATGCCAAGAATGACGATTTTCCGTTCTTAGAAATGGATGGTCAATTCTGTTTTTACCAACCTTGGAGAATGATGTCAATCCTTTTGTTTTCTTATAAATAGAGTCAAAAACAAGCTATGATGGTACGCAGATTGCAAGGCGAAAAACTGGAGAATCATCAGGGGAACTTATGAGCGTTTTGGGGACGAGTTTCGGGTTGCAAAAAGGCAGTTTAAAATCTGCAAGACTGGCTGCGATTTTCTCCGGTCTGGTAACGATCGCACTTCTTCTTTTTTGCTCTTTTTCCACGGCGCAAGATGGGGCATCCATCGATGATCTTTATCAGATTGGAAGATTGCCGCAGCTTCGTTCGTTCGTCAAAGTTGGTTCGTTTTCGAGCTACGATCGCACCGGCGGAAACGATGACGGCTTCTCCGGGAAATATTCGTCGATCCGGCAGGAAGGCGATGCACTCGTAATCGCCGAACTTCAAGGGCCTGGCGTCATCACGAGAATCTGGACGCCGACACCGAATGATTCTCCTCTTGAATTCTTTTTCGACGGTGAAACAACTCCGCGACTCGTGATGCCATTCAGAGATTTGTTCAAGGGAGACCACGCACCTTTTCTGGCTCCGCTTTCGGGTTTTGGCGGCGGTGGTTTTTATAGTTATCTGCCGCTGGCTTTTCAGCATTCAATCAAAATCCGGCTGCACGGTCCCAAGATGCAGTTTTTTCAAATCAATTACGGACTTTACGATCCCGCTACAAAAATAACGACATTCGATCCTGCCAACAAAAATCTGCGTGGCGAAATTGCAAAGGTAGAGCGGACCTGGAATTCTGTGGCGTCGCATGTTGTGACCGAAGACAGTCAGAAAAAGCGCGCCGAACAAGTACTCGATCCTGGCAAGAGCGTCACGTTATTCGAAACTTCGAACCCGGGAAGGATTGTTGCGATTCGCCTTAGTCCGGCTTCAGCCTTCGCGGGTCTTGATCGGCGGTTGGTTCTCAAAGCGACTTGGGATGGAAGTTCCAAGCCAGCGGTCGATGTCCCAGTGGGCGATTTCTTCGGATACAGTTTCGGCGATCCCAGCGCGCAATCTTTACTCGTGGGAACGAAGGATGACAGCGTTTACGCCTACTTTCCCATGCCTTTCAATCATTCGGCAAAGATCGAAATCGTCTCGGAGCGAGAATCAGGGCCGCCGGTACGCTTCACCTCGGACGTGGTCTCGACATCTGAAGCACGCACTGAAAACGAAGGAAGATTTTATGCTCGGTGGAATCGCGAGAACCCCGTGAAGCAGGGAGATCCATTCACGTTTGTCGATGTGGAAGGCCGCGGCCATTTGGTCGGCGTGACGTTGCAGTCGCAAGGCGAGCCCGGCCAGACGTTATTCTTCGAAGGCGACGACGAAGCAACGATCGATGGAGACTTGAGCATTCACGGCACGGGATCCGAGGATTTTTTCAATGGCGGCTGGTACGACATCCCTGGCCGCTGGAATGGGCGCATGTCGCTGCCCTTGAGTGGAGCGCTCGATTATGTGAAACCAATGGGGCGCACGGGCGCGTATCGACTGATGATCAATGACGCCTACGCCTTCCGAAAAAATCTTAAGCTCACCATCGAGCACGGTGGCGAGGGAAATCGAGTGGCCGCGGATTACACCGGAGTTTCTTACTTTTATTTGCAAAACGCACCCACGAGTACTCCTGCGCTCGCCAGTGCGGCAAGTCGTGCCGTTACTGTTCCTGAGAAATTGGTCTTTGTGCCGGGATGGAATGAAGCGATCGCCGCATTTTCGTTCGAGAACATGTCACTGCGCAAACAGCAAATCAAAGTTGCAGAAAGCGATGTGCGCGTTCTTTCGATCGAAGCCAAAGGCGAAGAAATGTTTGGACCACACTACATCGCATTTACAGTGCAAATTCCGACAGCAGGGAGTTACGAGATATCGCTGGATGCACTCCGCGGACCAGTGCAAGGAACGGTGCAGTTAATGTTTAATAACGTGCTGGTTGGAAATGCAACGAGTTTCAACGCGCCGTCGTTGACGAAAGCTGAAGCCGTCAACCTGGGTACTGTGCCGCTCAAAGCAGGTGAGAATCAGCTCTTCTTTCAACTCGCGAATGAAGCAGGAAAGGCAGATCCGTTTCACGTGGACATGATTCGGATCGCCTGTACCCGCAAGTAAAAGTTTACTGAACCCGGAACGAAAGCTGGTTCTTTCCGGCGAACGCCGCAGCTGGAATCACAACCGTGGTTCCGCTTAAACGTCCAACACTCGAAGATGCGATTGCTCGCCCGTCCGGTGGATGGATGTGCACGACGACGTCAGCCGGAAATGGTGCGCCTGAAGCTAGATTGATTTTCACTGTCCAGCCCGGAGTGTTCGGCTGCGATTCGGTTGACCAGGAGATCTCTCCAAATCGTGTGGGGCAATTCGTGACGGCGATTTTCTCTCCCTGTGCGAACCAGAGTTTGGGCGCGGCTTTCTGTAAATGAATTCGATCGGCATCGCTTTCTTCATAACAGAGCAGCCAGCGTAGTGCGAGTGTCGGTTGCAGAGCGCTATTGACCACTGGAGACCACGTCCAACCTGCACCTTCATTGGCCATGCCTCCTGGAATGATGGCGTCTTCGGGCGCGAAGCGATTTCCAGAATCCATGGCGAAGCAAAGATTGCCGTAGAGCGTAAGCAAAAATGGACGGTAGTCCGCCAAACGGATGCGTCCGGCCAGCGTTCCGTGTTCCATGAAATTGGAAGTCACTTGCGTGCCGCTGTCGGTTGCGTAAATTCCATCCGACGCCGCGTTCATGCCCACAATTTCCTGTCCCGCCACGGTGCGATGGCGGAAGTGTCCGGCGTCCAAGTCTGCATCGCCCCAGTCGGACGTCCACCAGTCCATCATGTAGCGATGGTTCTCATAGCTGGTGAGTTGTTCCGGTTTGCGTGAAGTATCGAACGCGGAAAATGGCGTGATGCCCGCTTGTTTCAGTTCGGCGCTGCGGGCATCGAGCGTGATGCGCAGACTACGCTCGATGTCGATGCGCATCTGTTTCGCTTCCTCGGAAATCTTCACGCCTTCCTGCACCAGATCATTGTTCGCATGATCTTTGCCGGCGCGTTGCAGGCAGCGGCCGTGTTCCTTGAGTCCGCGCCAGATCCACGCGGCGTTCTGAAAGTAGTACAGATGCGACGACGGCGTATCGTCATCCGGATCACCGTTGTCGGCTTCCGGCGATCCCCAGATCAAACCATGTCGCGGATCGGATTCAGGGAACGCAGTCTTTGCAAACTCACGTCGCGGCATGATGTAAGCCAGCATGCGTCGAAGAATCGGCAAACGCTGTTGCAGAGCATCGATATCGCCGGTGTAATCGTAGGCGCGCGCGGAATTTCGCAGGAAGACTCCGTAGTTGACCGGAGCTTCCACTTGGTCCTGAGTGTTGTACGTGAAGTTGCCGTTCGGCAGAATGTATTGTTCGAGGTAATGCTGAAAATGCGGTTCCACCTGCGCTGTCTGATTCCACAATTGCTGTGCCCAGACAAATTCGTAATGCGCGACCGGGAAAAGCGCATGGCTTCGCTCTGGGATTTTCGTGTATGCGCCTTCGCCGATTTGATATGTCGGCTCTAGTCCGCGGTAACTACAGCGTGAAGCGACGATCCCTGCTTTGGCCGCCTGCAACAGCCATGGATCGGGGATTTCAACTGTCATGCGGCTATCGAAAAATTTGTTCCAACGCTCCCACAAACCGAGGACGGCGGTGTAAAACTCGGTTGCCGATCCGTTCCAATAACGGTCCATTTCTCTGCCGGAGATTTGCGCATCGCTAATCTGCGCGTTGGCGCGAAGGTTGCCATGTTGCTTCGGATGGAGGGTGGCACGAATGCGTGCGATCGGTTTTCGATCACCGCCCGCGGCCAAGGCCATCATCACTTCATAGCCGACGCCATTGTCAGGGTTCCAAACACCCACGTCCGCTGCCGGCAGAAATCCACCAAGCATGGTGCGCTTGCTGTATCCCGGCTTGTAGGCGTAGAGCATTGGCAGGGGAAGTACGCGAAAGGGATCGAACAGGCGTCCGTTGACGTCAGGCGCCCAAAGATTTTGCGGGTCGTCGCTGAACTCGCGGGTCTTGCCGTCCGGCTCCAGCCAGATGGATTTCAATGCTCCAATACCATCATCGGAAACCAGCGTCCATCCTGTATATTCCGCGCCTAGAGCGGCTACGTTTTCGTAGCACGGATCCTGATTCGAATCCAGGATGTATTGGCCGAGTTTGTCGGGGCCGTGGGTAATCTCCGATGGACGATCAAACTTCATGCCCGGAGGTGCAGCAATGTCACGAGGCTTGATCTTCGAGAGATCCCCAATCTGTTTCGGAATTCGCGCCAACTCTCGCTCGGCATTGATGAACACCATCGCGCCTTGATGGGTGACATGCTTTTCGAAAACAGCCGTCGGCATTCCGTTGTGCCAGGGAAGCACTGAGAGCAACTTCCATCCCTGGATCGACTCGCCGATTTTTAATGTTTTTTGTTCACCGCCGGAACTGCCATCGACAGTTTGATACTGCATCACAATTTTGCTGACTTCGATCTTTTGACTCAGTGCTTCCTGTTCGCCCGGTAGAAACGCCGTGTACTCGTTGAGAATATTTGCCGGCGTATATTTTCCTTGAGGAGCGTTCCCGTTCGCAGTTTGACCGAATACCGGCAAACGGAAAGCCGTGATGCTAGGTACAGTTGCCGCAATGCCTTTTAGAAAAGAGCGTCGTTTCATTTGCTGTAACCTCGAAGAAATCGATATGAAAGCCGGCTCAGTAATGTGCTGCTGAGCCAATTATTTCGGACGAGAAAGCTATGAATATTTCAGGGAAGGAGAGTTTATATCGGCTTGGATGATGACGCAATAGGAACGTTACGATTTATTGCGTGCGCGCTGGCTAATTTGCCGGAGGCGCGGTGGAGGTCCGTATCCGCAATTCGGCCGACAGGCGGATTTGCTTCTCTGGCAGCTCCTGGCCCGGTTCGCGTTCGATAATCCTGAGCAGCAGTTCAAACGCCCGCCGCCCCATCTCATTGGTGGATTGTGCCACAGCGGTGAGGGTAGGACTGAAATACTTGTTCCAGGCGTAATCATCGAAACCAAGAATGCTGAGCTGCTTGGGAATTTGAATCGACCGTTCATTGAGTGCCTGAAGAAGTCCCAACAGCAACTTGTTATTGCTGGCCATGATCGCGGTCGGCATTTCGTGCAGATTGAGAACTTGCAGGGTTGCATCGAATCCGTGGGTCATCTGCACCTGGCCGGAGATCAAATATTCATCCCGAATCGGAAGATTCGCCTCCTGCATGGCCTTGCGAAAGCCTTCCAAACGATCGCGGTGAGGCGATAGGCCCAAATGTCCGACCAGCATGGCAATTCGTTTATGGCCCAGATCAATGAGATGGCGCGTGGCCATATGCCCGGCCCCAATATTGTCGGTGCTGACCGAACCTTCGGTAAGCGCTTCGGGTAAACGATCGACAAAAACTACGGGAAAACGACGGCGCACAATGGCTTCGTAAGCGGTTGAACTCGCGCAACATGCCAGAATCACTCCATCGACGCGACGTGCGAAAAGCGTGCTCAGATGGTCATGTTCATTGGCTGGATCTTCGGTAGAGTCACATAACAGAACCGCATAACCGTGCTCACGTGCGGCAGCTTCAAGACCTCGAATGACTTCTGGATAAAAAGCATTGGTGATATCCGGCACGATTACGCCGATAGCTTTGGTTCGGCCTTTTTTCAGGCTGCGCGCCACTTCATCAGGATGATAGTCGAGCGCCTCCATCGCACTGAGAACACGGTTCTTACGTTCGGGCGTTACCGGCACCGCGTCATTGATAACAGCCGAAACCGTGCTGGTGGAAACTCCCGCCAGCCGGGCCACGTCACGCATAGTGAATTTGGGGCGATCTCGCATATTCAAAAGCCTGAGCCTACCGGGCGGATTGTACACCCGCCGCTCTGCAAACAAATATAGCATTGCGAGCCGAATCGTAACGTTTCGTTGATTTGTATATTTTTAAAGGATATCGGGATAAAAAATGGCTTAGCTTATCGAGTTAATACAGCTTTACACCGCTCACCACTCTATTGATGATTCCGTTCGGGCTGGGATTGTCTGGGTTCAATCCCGATCCCAGGCTCAGATGGTAAGCCAAAAGCTGGGGAAAGATGATCTCGAATGGAGTGCGAAGGTAGTCGGGTATCTCCGGCGCGACTGCCTCAATTCGCGTTTCGATGCCATCGCAAGAGAAATCAGCCTGCGCAATTGCTACGACGCATCCGATCTGCTTGGCGTGAAGCTCATTGATCAAGTCGGATTCATACAACCGGTTGAGGGGGTCGCTGGAAGTCAGGCACAGAACCAAAGTTGAGCGGTCCAAAAAGCTCATCGGCCCGTGACGTAAGCCGAGATAAGTTTCCGGAATCGCCGCGATTCGGCCAGCCGTCATTTCTAATATTTTCAGGCTCGCTTCCTGGGCCCAGGGGAAGAGTGGGGCGGATACCAGCACCACAACCCGCGATGGCGCTACGCGCGCAACATCCCTGGCCTGGGCATCGAATTCCGGAAGATGATACTCGGCCCGGGTGCAAATAGCCGCCAGATGATTTTGAAGAATTTCCTGATGACTCAGCGACAACCCAGCGAGAACCAAGTTCGAAAATGAACTGGTCATGACCAGGCTGCGATCGTTGGTGCGCGGATCGAGCAGCGACAAATTAAGTTTTGTACGCTGCGCGAGTTGGCCATTCGCGTTACATGTAATCGCGAGTTGCGGCAGGTCAGGAAAGTCGCGGCTAGCCATATCTACGACGGCTACGCTTTCAGGGCTGTCTCCGGACCGCGCAAGCGAGAGCAAAAAGTCGGCGTATTTTAGGATACGTGGATTGGTAATTAAATCGGTGGTTGCAACCGCCCGGCAAGACGGCCACGCGGCCTGAATGGCGCCAGCCGCATATGCGGAAGTTCCCGCGCCGCAAAGGACTCCACTTCCGCTGGCCCATCCCCGCCAATATTTCTTGCGCATGCGCTCGAAGGTATCGCGCCACAACAGCGGCTGATGATGGATCTCAGAGGCGGTAATTTTTCCTGACGGGTGACCTCCGTCATCTCCGTTCGGCGAATTTGAAACAGTTTCCATTGTCCGTAGAATGCTCACCTTCTCGTAAGTATTGATCTTGCTTTAAGACAAGAAATCCTGCACACATTGACGAATGTGCAGGATTCCATTGTTTGCTCTTGCCACAGGCCAGCGGAGACTAGAACGAAATCTTCGCGCCAATTTGCAACCAGCGTGGGTTGAACACCGAGGTTGACTGACCGAATGAGCCATCCGCAATGTTGCTGTCCACGCCGTTCAAATTTGTGTGGTTCAGCACGTTGAAGAATTCAAACCGCAGTTGCAGATTGACCCTTTCCGTGATCGCCGTCTGTTTAATGAGGGACGCGTCGACGTCATAGAATCCTGGCCCACGGAAGCGGTTCAGCTTCTCGTTGCCTTCGGTCCCGAGCGTTGGCGCCGTGAAATCCGTGGGGGAAAAGATTCCGTTCAAGTAAGCGCGGCTTCCCGTAGGCAAAGAATAACTTCGCGCCACGTTTGGCACGTCATAATTATTTCCGTCAGCGTTGTAGTCCCCGCCGCTATTGCCGATAACCTGGCAAGCCGGCGTAACAGTTGTCGCGCAGGCCGGATCATTCCAAACGGGGATAAAACCGGAGCCGTTAAAGACGGTGAAGGGCAGGCCGCTTTGAATTATGGAGGTCGCCGAGACTTGCCATCCTTTCAGCACCGCGTTCAGCGCGCGACTATCCATTTCGTGGACAGGAATTTCGTATGTTCCCGTGAATGAGAATCGATTAGGAACGTCGAATGCTGAAGGCTGCCGGTATGAAGAAATTTGAGTTTGGTCGGGGTAGTTTTGTCCGTAGTCCGACGAAACCGAACGAGTGTAGGAGGCTGTGATCCGACCGGTACCAAAGCGTCGTTCCAGGGTCGCGATCATTGCGTTGTAGTCCGAGGTCGGGCTGTTGGTGGTATAGGCAATGCTGCCGAAGCTTGGGTTCAGACGAGTCAGGACATCCTGGTTCTCAATGAGATCTCCGGCAAAGCGGTTGATGTCAGTGCCGGGAAATTGATTGAGGACGGACCCGGTGAGCAACTTCACGCCCCGCGATCCACTGTAGCCAATGCTGGCCACCACTTGTCCCGGCAACTCGTGCTGAACGCTGCCGACGTAGGTATAGATTCTGGGACTGGTGAGATTGCGATCGATTCCACCTATCGAAATCTGAGAGCCGACCAAGCCACCGTGTCCGTCAAGCGAAGCGGCCGGCAGAGCGGGAAATGGGAAGCCGAAAGGATAGGTGTCGCTGGTACCCAGAGCAAAAATTGGCGGGTTGGTTGTGCCCCTAAGAAAAGTCGGGAGAATAAATCCCGGAGGATTGGCCTTCAACCCGTTTTCATCCATGCCGAGCGTCGGCCAGTCGCGATAAACGCCGAAGCCTCCTCGGACTACCCATTTGCCGTCGCCGGTCGGGTCCCATGCCACACCCAGTCGAGGACTAAATGAAGTGATGGGGTGATTAAATACATGGTTCACTTCAATGGAGGAGCCGTTGGCAACCTGTTGAGAAATATTTTGACCTGAGCCGAGCGAGAAGTTAGCCAGTGAGGTGCCTGGCTGAGGATATGGATTGCCAAAATCATCCCAGCGAATTCCCAACGTCAATGTCAGATCTTTGCGGGCTTTCCAGGTATCTTCAACGAATGCGCCACCGGTGGTGGCCGCATAAACATATTGACCCTTGGTTGGCTGCCCGGTTAACGGATTGTAGGCGAGACTGCTTTCATCACGTGCATTGTCCTGCACTAGGTCCAACAGGTTATCGAAATCAAAGGTCGGATGCGAATACGCAGGCCCGAACAAGGCTACGTCATCGCCGTGCCAACCTTCATATCCGACTTTCAAAGAGTGGTTTCCCTTTATCAATGTAAGAACGTCACGCCATCGATAGTTGTGCTGAATGAAATTACCTTCGGCGAAGCCAACTCCAAAGCCAGCGCCTTGCCCGTCCACATTAATCACCGGAACCGAAAATGGCCCGGTTTCCGAAGCGATGCCTTGAACCTTAATGAACCCAAACATCGCTTCGTTCAGAATCGTAGGCGAGAAGGTGTGGGTTTCATTGATCTGAAGCGAATTGGTGTCGTAATGCGCCGTGGAATCCATATCGGTACGAATGGATGGCGCCTGATCGTTGTGAACCATGCGGTAGTAGTTACCGTATAAACGATCCTGGCCGAAGTATTGATCGATACGAGTATTGAATTGCAGTCCGTTGCGATAAGGACTGGCAGAATAAGTTCCGTTATCAATCAGCGGAAGCGAGCAAGGAATATTTCCCGCCGTGGGGGTGCCACACGTTGTCGGGAAAATATTGCTGCCGAACGCCGCAACGGAAGAGCTGGAAGTTGCCTTGATTGGATACTTTTGCAATAGCTGCGTTCCCAAGGAGCCGGGAAAATTTGTTTCGGCAAATTGGACAAACTGAGGATCTTCAAAAGTGAAGGACTGGCTACCGGTCGAGAATGTCGACCGCAATGGCTCAATCGAAAAGAAAAAATAGCTGTGACGATGAGGAATGATCGGGCCGCCTACGGTGCCGGAAAGGTTATTGCTCTTGAAAGGAGCGTACCCACCAGGTCCAGTAAAGGGAGTATCGGCCCAGAGATGTTGATTGGTGAAAAAGTCGCTGGCACTGCCGTGAAACTGGTCGGTCCCCGACTTGGTGGTCGACGCCGCAATGATCGAGCCCGATCGTCCATACTGCACGCTGAAAGTGTTGGTCTGAATGGTGAATTCCTGGATCGAGTCAGGATTCGGACTGAGATTGGCCGTGCCGCCAGAGATGTTGCTGGTAACGTCGAGACCGTCGACGATAAACATATTGCTCAGCAGACTGCGTCCGTTGGCGCTGGCGTCAACGGGAAGCTCAGTGGCGAAGTTGTCTGGAATCTGGCTGGGCAGGCCGCTGCTGTTGGCGCTGGGATTGGTTCCTACCGTGACGCCCAAACCTTCGACGCCGGGCGCGAGTGCGGTTAATCCAGCAAAGTTTTCACCCGGCAGAGGCAGTGCGTGGAGCTCCGGAGACTCAATTGTCAATTGCAAACGGCTGTCGGCCGTGTCAAGCACTGGCGCCTGTGTGGTCACATCGACGGTTTGTTGTGAGCCAGCTAAACGCAAAGCTACAGGAAGGCTGCGGGTTTCGCCTGTCGTCAGAGAGAAAGGAACCGTTTGGGTGGAAAATCCTTGGGCGGTGACGCTGACTCGATATTGTCCGGGAGGCAAACTGTTGAAGCGGAAGTTCCCGCCTGCGTCGGAGGTCTCATGCGAGGTGACGGCCGTGTCGACGTTCGTGATATCGACTTTTGCGCCGGCGACTGCAGCTCCGGAAGGATCGACTACGCTTCCCTGGACGTTACTGCTGAATTGGCCGAACGCGGAGGAAACGGCGAGCGTCACAAAAAGGGCGCCAATCGCTAATAAACTTCGACGGGATTGCATGAAGGGGCCTCCTGACATCGATTAAGCGGCGAAAAGGTGCATTCCTCGGAACGTTACGATGTCGATATGGCAAAGTATCGTTATCTTTCGTTTGTTGTCAAGTCCTTTCTAATATGAATGTATTAGGGTACAATTCGTTCCACTTTTACAGTTCTTGGCGTACAATCGCTTTCTTTGTTTAAGTGAAATTGAAATCCTGTCGTAACGTTTCTGAGATAAATCCGCAGTCGAAAAAGGGAATGGTGTCTGGATGAAAAATCGTGCGATCGCACTGCTAGAAACGATCCTTTTCTTGTCGGTAGTTACGGTCTCTGTCTACGCGGCTGATCTGAAAGTAGCCCGGTTTGTGGACGCGACTTCAGTGGAGCTGGCTGGACCACCGAAAGCCACGCTTCATGTCGGCGAGCATGCCGGCGACTGGACTTTGGTGGAAGTGCTTCACGAGACGGATGGTAAAACGCCGTCCTTTGCCATTCTGGAAGACTTCGTTCACAAAGATGGACACATGGTGTTTGTCGATACCAAGGGCGTGCAGATTGACCTGCCAAAATCTTCCGAGCCCACGTCCGCAGACCCCGCAACTCTCTTGCGTGGACACACGCAGGCGGAGGTCACCGGCAGTGCGGCGGATCTTTTGGGCAACGAAATTCTGGCCCAACCCGGCGATCCCAGTTATGAAGAAGTGGCGAAGGTGTTTCCGCCGATCCGCAAGATCAAGACCTACAGTTTTGTGGGCACGCCAAATACTGTCGATAAAGTTGGCTTCGTTTACGGCGGACGAACTCCTGACTTCGATCCCGCTCCGTATTATCCACCGATCAACAAGATTCGCGAGCAGGGAAAAGTTCTGGACGGCATTGTCGGCGGCTATTTGCCGATTCTGCGTTTTGTCTATCCGGAATCAGAAGGCAACTGGACAGAGATGATCGCCTTCGCGCCGTTGCGTATTTCAAATGGCAACGATCGCATCCAGCCGGTCTGGTATCGCGTAATGAGAATTGAAGGCGGACGACTGAAGTGGTCGCGCTATATCGATTCCTACCATCCCTTTCCGCCGCGTACCGATTACGATCCGAAAATCTTCTATCGCGACCTTGCGAACTTGAATGACGGTTGGAAACACATGCTTCAGACCGGAATGAAGATCGACCTTCCCGATGAACGCGTCGAGAATATGGCGCGGTTTTCGCTGGTCCGCGACATGATGACGCGGGTGAAAGATTATCCGCATTACGGAGCGTTCGATAAGGATTACGCCGGCAGCGAACACGACGGATTTCCCGACACATTCACCGTGGACACCGCAGCCACGCTGGACTGGGGTTTGATCGATCTTGCCGGGCGTTATATCGATAACTACTTTGGCGAGTTCGTACGCGACGATGGATCCATTCTTTATCGCGGCCCCGAGACTGGGCAGTACGGACGCATGCTGACGCTGGTCGCTGAGTACATCAACTACGGTGGCGATCCGGCAGTATTGTTGAAGCGCCGCAGCCGTATTGATGGAGTTACCAAGCTGCTATTGCACCTTCGCGAAGTCGCGAAGAAGTTGCCCGTGACCGATCCGGCTTATGGAATGATCGCCGGCTGGAGCGAAGCTGATGCCTGCCTCGACGCTGATCCGCCGCGCTACATGCAACCATATTTCTCCAATAGCACCGAAGCAGCGCGTGGCTTCCGTGATCTCGGTAAAGTTTGGGAGAAGATCGGAAAACAAACTGGAAACGCTGAACTGACCAAATGGGGCCAGCAGTTGTTCCGCGAGTCCGAGGAATTACAGAAAGATATTCAAACTTCAATTTCGCGGTCGATTATCAAATCCGAAGGTAAAGATGTATTGCCGTCGATTGCCGGAGTAAAAGAACCATTCCATGTAGTGGTTCCGCGAGACGAAACGGACCCGCAGTTCCGATCGTATCGTGCTTACATGGAAATGCTTTATTCCGGAAGCTTGACCAAGGAACAAGCCAAGTTGGTCATCGACTACCGCAATAACCATCACGATGTGATTCTTGGCGTTCCAACTGCCTACGGATTCAACACTACTGAGTTGGCGGGATTTCTTTCCTACGGACATGGCTACGGTTTGATTCAGCACGACATGATTCGTGAGGCATTGCTCACCATGTATGGAGTGATGGCCCATCAGTACACGCGAGGAACGTGGACGGCGCCGGAAACTCGAAATGTTTTCGTGGATCGTCCTGCAGCTCCTTACTGCACGCCCGCGCAATTAGTCGTGACGTTGATGACTCGATGGCTGCTGGTGTTCGAAGATCCGCAGTCGGAAACACTCTGGCTGGGAAAAGGCGTTCCCCGTGAATGGCTCGAGGACGGCAAGACTACTTCAGTTTCCGACGCTCCAACACGCTGGGGGCGTATTGGGTATTCCATCGTTTCTCACGTGAAAGAGGGTACGATCAATGCGAAGGTGGAGTTGCCATCGTCGTACACGGCGGTGACCAATCTGCGTTTGCGCGCCCCAGGCGATGCGAAGCTGAAATCCGTGACCTTGAACGGCAAGGCGTGGACGCAGTTCGATCCCACGGAAGAAACCATCACTCTTCCCGCGGGGACCACGGGAACAGTGAATCTGGTGGCACAGTACTGAGGTAGATATGTTGAACTTTTCGCTGGGAGATAAATTTCGTCGCAGCGCGTGGACCGGATTTCTGGTCCTCACGCTGCTGGCGATCACGCAATCTTCCTTCGCATCCTCTCCTTATTCGTGGGCCACGTATTACGCGTCGAAGCGGACCACTCCGATTTCGATCGATGGCGATCTCTCCGAATGGAACTCGATTGAAGGCTTCACCATGGACCAGGAGAAATTCTTTTTCGTGGGCCAGGGCATGTCGTCCAATAAATGGGGAGGTCCGAAAGATCTCTCCGCTACATTCAAGGTTGTTTGGGACGAGCAATACATCTACGTCGCGGTGCATGTCGTGGACGACAAGGTGAACGAGCCGTTTGGGACATTAGTCAGCGGAATGGATACGGGGTCATGGGACGATGACGGCGTGGAATTGATGTTTGATAACGACGGCTCGAACATGGCGCGTTATTACATCGGCGATCCTGAGCATCACGAGTTTCATTTTGTCTACAGTGCAACCCATCCGTTTGTGTTTGATAATTTCTGGAAATATCAGGCGGGCGCTCCGCAACCCATGTTTACGCTTCCCAGCGGAGAGAAAGAACCGCTAGCTTTCCCCGATGAAGTGATGGATAAACACGACATCACCAAATCCTTTGCCGGACCGCCTTATCAGGGAGCATTTGCGTTTAAGCGGACCGCCGACGGCTATAACCTAGAGGTACGCATGGCACTTCCGGGTGCGCAGATGAAACCGATTTATGAAGGCGGCCACGCTATCGGCTTTGATGTGGCCATCAACGATAACGATGAAGGGAAGGGCCCACTAAAGCAGCAGTTGCATTGGTCAGGAATGAATGATCTTTACTGGCGGGACACCAAATTTTTCGGAACGTTGATTCTGATTGGATCGCCCATTGATGCCGGCAAAGCAGTTTCTTCGTCCAAATGATTCTCCAACTCAGCGATATCAGCAAACGCTTTGATGGCGTTCGAGCTTTGCAAGGCGCTTCTTTCTCGCTCGTCGCAGGGGACGTGCACGCGTTGATGGGAGAGAATGGCGCCGGCAAAAGTACCCTGGCCAAGATTATTGCGGGAACGATCGCCAGCGATGGTGGCGAATTTCTTGTTGAGGGCTCTCCAGTGGCGGTCCGCGGTCCGCAGGATGCGCAACGCCTCGGCATCAGCATCATTTATCAGGAACTCGATTTGTTTCCGCATCTCACCGTGGCGGAAAATCTTGCGATTGGGAATCACCAGTTTAAAGAGAGTGGTTTTGTCCGAATAACCGATCTCGATCATTTCGCGCAACCGTTTCTCAATCAGGTTGGACTCACCTGTGGCCCGCGATGCGAAGTCCGGACTCTGAGCATGGGGGAAAGACAGTTGGTGGCAATTGCCCGCGCTCTCAGTATGCGAGCGAAAATCATCCTGATGGACGAGCCGACCAGCGCGCTCTTTGATGATTCGGTCGAACGGCTGTTCAATCTTATTGGCGCTTTGAAGTCCCAAGGCGTTGCTATTGTTTACGTTTCACACAAGATGGACGAAATCTTTCGCATTTGTGATCGAGTGACCGTCATGCGAGATGGCAAGACGATCGGCACGAGAGCCATTCACGAAGTTTCGTCGGCCGAGTTAATCGGCATGATGATTGGAAGAGAGTGGCAAGCGCGTGATCGCAAGCCATCTAAATCGAATCAGGAAGCCGTGCTCTCATTTTCCGGCGTGAAGACTGCCAAGCTGCGCGACGTGTCTTTTGATCTGCACAAAGGCGAAGTGCTTGGGATAGCCGGTCTTCTGGGTTCAGGACGCACCGAGATCGGCTTCGCGCTCATGGGCTTGGATGGATTGCAGAATGGACGAATCGATCTGCGCGGTAAAGCCATGTCGATCAAGTCCGTAAAGAAAGCGATCGACGCGGGAATCCGCTGGCTGCCAGAAGATCGAAAGCTCGATGGTCTGATGATGCAGATGACTATTCTGGAAAATGGCACAATTTCCGACCTGGCGCCTGTGAGTTGGTTGGGATTCATCAATCGCCGTCGCGAGTTGAAAGCCGCTATGTCGCCATTCGACGCGTTGTCTTTGAAGTATTCATCGACCAGTCTTGCAGTGAACACGCTGAGTGGTGGCAATCAGCAGAAGGTTCTGTTGTCGCGTTGTTTGTTGGGAAATCCCGATGTAGTTTTCTTGGATGACCCGACTCGTGGCATCGATGTCGGGGCCAAAGAAGACATCTACCAACTGATTGAGCAGTTGGCTTCCCAGGGCAAAGGAATTCTGTTGGTAAGTTCAGAGTTACCCGAACTGCTGCGTTGCTGCGATCAGATTTTGGTGATGAAAGAAGGACAGATAGCAGCGACGGTCAACGCCGGCCAGACGACGCAACAGGAAATCCTTACCTTAGCGACGCACGCGCCGGCCGTTATCGGAGGCCTAAATTGAAGGCTTCCGGCGCCATAATCTCTTCCTGGAAGCAGATCAGCGGACAAAATCGCGATGTTTTGAAGACTGTTGGCGCGCTCGCTGTGATTTGTATTCTGGCGGTGTTGTTGAGTCCCAAGTCTGCTGATGGCTCGTACATTTTTTTGCAGCTCGGCAACCTTACGGATATCCTGCGCCAGGTTTCGATCGTAGGGATCATTTCGCTGGCGATGAATTTCGTCATTCTCACTGGCGGCATTGATCTGAGTGTCGGTAGCATTCTGGCGTTATCGACAACCGTTGTGGCCTTGGTCCTCACCAGATGGCAGCCGGGGCTGAGCTATTCGCTCGAGATTGCCCTGGCAGTTTTCGTGGCACTAGCGGTTTCGACAGCAGCGGGAACGTTGAGTGGCGCGGTTATTGCCATCTTCGATGTCCAGCCGTTCGTGGTCACGTTGGCGGGAATGATTGGGATTCGAGGCCTGGCGAAATGGCTTTCGAGCAATGCCAATGTTGACGTGGGATTTGGACAGGATGTTGCCTCAAGATTCGCTGAGATATTTCGAGGCAAAGCGGTCACGATTGGTTGTTACATCGTGCTGGCAATCATTTTTGCAATTCTGCTGGGTCGAACTATTTTTGGCAGATATGTGCGAGCGGTCGGTGACAATGAGCGCGCCGCGCTGTATGCAGGCCTGCCGATTCGTCGGATCAAGCTTTGGGTTTATTCGCTTTCCGGGCTTCTCGCCGGATTTGCAGGCGTGTTGTATGCGGCGGAAAACCATCAAGGGAATCCGAACGCTGGAGTTGGCTACGAGCTGGACGCGATTGCAGCAGTGGTCATCGGTGGAACGCAGCTTTCCGGCGGCAAAGGGACTGTGATGGGAACAATCGTCGGAACGCTGATGATTGGCGTACTTACGAACATGTTGCGGCTCAATAACATCGACAGCAATGTCGAGATGATGGTCAAAGGTGGGATTATTCTGCTCGCGGTGGCTCTGCAGAAGCAAGGGAAGCGTGTTTAACGAAAATGAAATGCTTAAAAGATGATGGGGAATGATTTCTTGTGGGCGTGGACGGGCTTGGGTGATCCCGTGCGGAATTAAAGTTCAGGACGTCATCTTCGCTGCGACTTTTTATCCACTTTGAGTAGATAACCCGGACAAGGTATATACAGTTGCGTCGCCGCCGGCCATTTCTATCAACAAACGACAACGAACGAATCGAACGGGAGAATTCATGGAAGCGGTCATCACCATTATTGCCAGCGGCGACCTTCGCTTGGAAGCGAACCAGAAGTGCTGGCCAGCGCAAAAAAAAGTCGAAGACTTGGTTGTCGCCGCGATCGAGAGCAATGAGTTCAAGACAAGCAGAGGGCATGCCTACGATCCGGTTAAGAAGCACGGATTCATCGACTCCCAAAAATATGGAATGCAAGTCTTCCGCGATCTGCCCGCAGACGCGCCACTCGTTGTAGTCGAAGCCGTCTGGCAATATTCGCACCATGTTCTTCCTGGCCTTATGACCCACAAGGGGCCCATCCTGACCGTCGCAAACTGGAGCGGTGAATGGCCCGGCCTGGTCGGAATGTTGAATTTGAATGGTTCGCTCACCAAGGCCGGAGTGAAGTATTCCACGCTGTGGTCAAAAAATTTTTCCGACGAATATTTCCTGTCGCGATTGCAATCCTGGCTTGAAGGGAATGTGATCACGCATGATGCGAGTCATGTTCGCTCACTCTCGACGGTTCGATTGCCTGAAGAAGCTGAAAACATCGGCGCGACTGAAGCACAGCGCCTGAAGAGCGAGAAGGCGATTCTGGGCGTTTTTGATGAAGGCTGCATGGGCATGTTCAACGCAATTGTCCCTGACCATTTGTTGAATCCGCTGGGAATGTTCAAGGAACGCTTGAGCCAATCGACGCTCTATGCCGCGATGAAACTCGTCTCCGATACCGAAGCGCAGGCAGTGCGCACCTGGTTGGATAACCGCGGAATGAAGTTTGTAACCGGGCCAAATCCCGAAACCGATCTCACCGACGGTCAGATTCTCGATCAATGCCGAATGTATATCGCGGCGTTGCGCATAGCGGATGACTTTGGCTGCGATGCGATTGGTATCCAATATCAACAAGGTTTAAAAGACCTGGTGCCCGCTTCGGACTTGGTGGAAGGCTTGCTGAATAACAGCGACCGGCCACCGGTGACATCCGCGGATGGCAAGCGCGTGCTCCACGAGGGCGAACCGCTTCCTCATTTCAACGAAGTTGATGAATGTGCGGGGATCGATGCATTGGTAACGAAACGAGTTTGGGGCGCACTCGGCTATCCTCCGGAAAACACTCTGCACGATATTCGTTATGGCGAAGATTACGACGGCCAGTTCGTCTGGGTATTCGAAATTTCAGGAGCCGTACCTCCGGCGCATTTGCGCGGCGGTTATGCGGGCGCGGTGAGTGAGCGCCAGCCTCACATGTATTTCCACCTCGGAGGCGGATCGCTGAAGGGAGTGAGCAAGCCGGGGGAAATTATCTGGAGCCGTGTCTACATCGAAGATGGCCGGCTCAAAGTAGATATGGGACACGGCCACGCCATCGCATTGCCGGAAAAAGAGACGCACCGTCGATGGCAGATCACGACACCGCAATGGCCGATCATGCACGCGGTAACTCCGGGAGTGAGTCGCGACCAGATGATGGGACGGCACAAAGCAAATCACATTCAAGTAGCTTACGTCCCAGAAAGCGCGGATGCGGTCAAAGCGCTCGCCGCCAAGGCGGCCTGCTTCAGAAATCTCGGCCTGGAGGTGAGTTTCTGCGGCGATCTGAATTTCTGAGGATCGTCATGGAAGGGCAGCGATCCGACTCGTCAGAAAAATGTCATCCCATCACTAGACCGCCGTTTACGTGGAGGTTCGCTCCCGTAATGTAAGCGGCTTCGTCGGAAGCCAGGAAAGCGACGGCGGCGGCGACTTCTTCGGGTTTGCCCAAGCGGCCGAGCGGCGTTTGCGCGAGCCATTGTTCCCCACGTTTCTCAATCTGGCCGGCGAGCATTTCGGTTTCGATGCGTCCCGGTGAAACCAGATTGACGGTAATTCCATTTGGCCCAAGTTCGCGGACCAGCGAAAAAGTCAATCCTGCTAGTCCGGCTTTTGCGGCACAGTAATGAGCGTGCTCACTCGATCCGGTGAACGCAGCCTGAGACGAGATCGAAAGGATTCGTCCCCAACCTTTCACTCGCATCGAAGGCACGCATGCGCGCGCGCAATAAAAGGCGGCCGAAAGATTCACCGCCAG
>DATBAX010000083.1:0-17257 GCA_036271275.1 Terriglobales bacterium | reverse complement strand
GATCGGATTGGATCTCAGAGCGGGATTATTGGTTTTGAAAAACGCTACCGACGGTAAGAGCTACGACATTTATCTCGATCCGGCTACGGTCGCGGTGAATGACAAGCTGCAATTGGCATCGGAGGTCATCGTCCTCACGCGTTTCGATGGAACCCGTTACGTGGCCAGCAGCCTGACGATGAATTAGTGAAATCGTATTTCGAACCAGATCGTCACACCTACTCAGTTTCCTGTCATCTTCAGCGAAGGGGATGATTTGCAAAGCGAAGCATCCCCGCAGTCGAAAGATCCCTCCCGATAAAAATGCTTCTGAGGGATAAAGGGATTCTCTCTCAGGAGCGCGGAAAGTTCGGAGATACGACGCCGCAGTGAAGCTTGAAGGGATCCTGCGACTCCACAGGAACAGCGCTACGCGCAACTCCCGTTGCGCTCAGGATAAAAGGGCGATGGATTTACTTTTCCCGCCGACCGCAACTACTGCAGCACCATCGCATTGCAGATTCCAGTGGTCGGTTGCGCCGGGATATTGCTGGGCGGCGTGACCCATGGCGGATTCTGGAAATCGAAAAACTCAGTCATGTCCATTTGGGCCGCATCACGATTGGTGAGCGCGGACAACCCAAATCGTGTCTCGATTAGCTTGAGTATCGCCGTGTAGTCCGCGACGGTATGCGAAACATAGTTCTTTTTCGTAAACGGCGAAACGACCAGTAGAGGAACTCGGTAGCCGGTGATATTGAAATCGCAGTTCGTTGTGCCGGGATTCAATGTGCAAATATCCCCCGGCAAGAGGTCGATCGGCGCAATGCCATCCGGACTGACTGCAGCTTGCGGCGCAACGTGATCGTAAAGTCCTCCGGCTTCATCGTAGGTGAGAATAAACGCCGAATCCTTCCACGAAGGACTGCTCATGAATTCATTCATCAACGTTGAAACGAATTGCGCTCCGGTCTGCACGTTATTGTCAGGATGTTCGTCACGACCCGAGTTGTAGCCGCCCTCAATCAGGGCCACCGACGGAAGCGTCCCGGCCGCCAAATCCTGTGCAAAATTAGGATCCAATGGCACTACATTGGCCGGTAATGCATTGGGCGGGGCATAGTTTGCGAACTGGGTCAGATAGGTGCACGGAAACGCCGTATCGCCGCCGCCGCAATTGGTGTCCGATGTGTAGATCTTCCAGGAAATCCCGGCGTTATTCAGCGCATCAAAAATTGTCGGGGCGGTCAGCGCGGCGTTGTCGAACTGGTTGGTTCCCGGCGGGTAAGCATAGCCTTGCGATGTGGCCGCAAACATATACATTCGATTGAGCTGGGTGCGGTCCATCGTCGGAGAAAACCACATATCCGAAGTGGCGAAATTCGAAGCCATGAAGTAGTAGTACGGCAGGTCCGTGCCGTCGTAATAACCCATGGCACGAAGCCCGGCGGTATCGCTGAAACCGGAATCCATAGCAAATTTAGCGGCATTGTAGACGTAGCCATCCAAGGTCGGAGTGCTGGAAGTTGGCGCGCTCAAATTCCAATCCAAATGGCTCTCATCCCAGGAAGGCGTCAGGTTCTCGGTGCACATGGTCGCGATGTGGTATGCGGGCACGGTTCCAGTCCCGTCAAACGTCGGGTTCGAAGCGCCAACAGGAATGCCGTTAAAGGAGGGTTGCGCCGGATATCCATTTGCCGCCCAATAGGCAGGCAATTGGCCGAAATAAGTATCGAAAGAGCGATTCTCCTGGGCCATGAAAATGATGTGGTTCAATGCTTTCAGGTCTCCCACAGGAGGAGTGGGAGTGGTGGTCCCATCCACCAGTCCCCGGCACCCGCAAAGCGCAAGCAGCGAAATCAACATGCAAGCGCTAAAAACCCTGCTCAATTTATCTGCTAAGTTCATTGAATTCCCCGCCTTGGCTGACGCTGAAATGGCAGGCTTATGATGAGGTTTCGGGCGAAAGTGTTGGCTGGAATTCTTTGCCGCCTTCCGCGAACTAGTCTTGCTAACCACCTGAAAATATTAGGGAAACCGATCAAAGCAATTTTGGGATGTCTAACCAATTGGGCGACTGCCGGTCCGCCTGTTTCCTAAGGTACTTCCTACCTACGTTATCTATCCCTCCATCCGCTTCCGCCCTAAGCTGAGTTCGTTCCCAGCCAGATCGGGCCAGTAAGGAATCGAGCCAGTGAAAGAGGAATTTAACGGGCGTGGGCAGCCCTCCCCTCTCTGAACGCAAGTCAGGTCCTGAGCTCCCTTCCGCTCCTGAGATTCAATGCGTAGTAAACAGTTTATTGTCGCTCTTATCCTTCTCGCGACGCCGGTTTTGTGTTCAGCCGGCTCCATAACACCCACGACCACACTTGCCGCGCAAACTTCCAACAATACGAGTGCCGCGAACGGACTCTCGAATCAATCCAATGGCAATCTGGGCGCCGCGAATGTGAGCAAAGTCGATGTACATTCCCTGCTGGCGACTGGGAGTTCCATCAAAGTTTATGCGCACATGCTTTTGTGGTTTGGCGGATCGAACCACATGAATGTCGGCTACAGTTCTACCGACCCCGCACAGGTCAAACGTCAGATCGCTGACATGATCAGCCGCGGCATTGATGGTGTAATCATCGATTGGTACGGCCCCAACAACGCGATTGATGCGGCCACGAAACTAGTGATGGCAGAAGCCGAAAACCATCCAGGGTTCACTTTCGCGATCATGATCGACCAGGGCGCCATCAAATGGAATTCCTGCTCCGGATGCTCTCCTCAACAGGCCTTGATCAGTCACTTGCAATACATCGAGCGGAACTACGTTCCATCGCCGGCGTATATGACTCGCGAGAGCCATCCCATCATCACGAACTTCAACATCGACCTGGCTTACACAATTGACTGGAATGCGGCCAATGCTGCGTTGAGTTCTCATCCCCTTTTTGTATTTCAGAACAATAACGGATTCACTCACACCCTCAGCAATGGCAGTTATTCCTGGGTTATGCCAACCACTACCGACTATGGGGCCGACTATTTGTCGAGCTTCTACGATATGGGGACGTCATTCCCGAGCGAGCAAACCATGGGTGCGGCTTATAAAGGATTCAACGACACGCTGGCCTCCTGGGGATCGAATCGCATCATGGGACAGCAATGCGGCCAGACCTGGCTGCAAACTTTCTCCGACTTCAATACTCGTTATAGTGCCGGCAAAGAACTGCCGGCCCTGCAACTCGTGACCTGGAACGACTACGAAGAAGGGACCGAAATCGAATCCGGCATCGACAACTGCCTGAGCGTCTCGGGAACTGTCGCGGCAAACACACTGCAGTGGACCATCAAGGGAAACGCGGACACCATCGATCATTACACGGCATACGTCAGCTCGGATGGTCAAAATCTCGCGCCACTGACGGATATTGCGGCCGGCACTCATTCGTTGGATCTTTGCAGTTTCACTATCCCTAACGGAAACTACAGAGTCTTTGTACAAGCGGCCGGCAAGCCGGGTATCCTCAACCAAATCTCCGGCGCAATCCCGTACGCATCTTCTTGTATAGCAGCCGTGCCGCCCCCAACTCTTTCGTTCATGGCCTCGCCCTCACGGCTAACCATTCCCGCCGGACAATCAAGAACTCTAAGGATCACCGCGAAGACGCAATCGGGCTCCTTTAACAATCCACTTGCATTGTCAGTGAGCGGGTGCCCAATCACCTTGAACTGTTCGTTCTCAGTCGGTTCCGTTACGCCTAAGGCGGGCGCCGCCAGTTCCGTTCTTACCATCTCCACCGCTCCCCTGAACAGCAGGAATTTGCCCGAGCAGCGGAAGCTGGTTCCAATCTATTTCGCCTGGCTGATGCCCATCGGGATTGCCGGCTTTGCTTTCGCCGGAAAGGGCACTCGCCAACGGGGCGCCCAAGTACTGGCTCTGGTCGCGATCTTTGGCATGGGGATGTTCGTTACTTCCTGCGGGGGAATGAAAAGTGGCTTCCAGAATTCCTCCACTGCCGCCGGCAACTACTCCCTTACCATTCATGGGAATTCCAGCGACGGTCAGTTTTCCACCGCCGTCAACGTTACCATTCAGTAAAGATTCTTTCTGTTTTGACAGTGATCGAGAAACGCCTGAAGGACGCACCCACCCAAGCGAATTTCGTGTCATCCACTTTAAAAGAAATGGTTTCGAGGGCACCCATCCCGGCAGCCTGCGGAAGCGGGTCACGTGCCGCAAAGCTTCGGTGCGTCGCGCCAGGTCGAAATGCCGCAAATATTTTTGAACAATGGTCGGCATCGTCATCCGCAGCGCGGCGGAAAAATTCTGTGACGCCATTGCTTCCTGCTTTGCCGGGTCTGTAAGGAAACGAACCAGGCAAGCCGCCAGATCTTGCGCATTCCCGGCCTGGTAAAACTCAATCGCCAGTTCTTCACCGTCCGCCATCTGCCTAAAATCCGGCAAATCGGCGCACACAATCGGCACGCCATAAGCACATGCGAGATGTGCAACTCCACTGCACCCGGTAGACGAAGAATAGGGCATGACGGCCACAGAAGACTTTTGGAAAAGGTCCGGCAATCCATCCTCGTGGACGTAGCCGGTAAACTCAATATTAGGATTTCCGGAATGCTTCTTCTTCATCGAATCAACATAGCCGGTGGCTTGAGGATGATCGCCACCTCCGATCACCAATCTCGCATCTGGAAGGACCTCTCCCACCAACTGAAATGCCTCGATCATCAGTTCGAGCCGTTTATAGGTCCCCCACTTGCCAAAAGCCAGAATGCGATGCTCCGGATTGCCACGCCGCGAAAAATCCGGAGGTTCGGGTTCTCTGGCCAAAATTCCATGCGAGCGCAGATGCACATTATCGCGGCCATATTTTTCGTGGAGGATCTTGCGATAACCAGGCATGAGCACCGACACCGAATTCGACAACAGCAACATCCTGGTAGCGACCGCTCCCGCCATGCGGTAAGTGCGCGCATGCCGAACCCCGGCATCTTTAAGGTCGACAGTATCCATCAAATGATGCAAGGTGACATGCGTATAGCGGCCACTCATGCGCGCCAGCAGCGGCGTGAACAGTCCTGAAAAAGCAATCAGTGGATTGCGTCCAAATGTGCTGAAGAGAAGGTTGAACCACACGACGTCGGGTTTCAACTTCCAGAGCGTGCGCAAAAGCCGGACAGTGTTGGCAGGGTCGTCAAATGACCAGCAGCGCAGCACGGAGAACCCATCCAGTTCCGCTTGGCCTGACGGAATCTCATCGGCGAGGATAGTGAGATCCAGAAATGGATTGGCGCTCAACTCCTTGGCAATGTGCAACCCATACTCGCCTAGTCCACCCTGGCTGGGAGGGAAAGCGGTTACCAGACAGATTTTCATGAGTTCGAAAGCCTCATCGTTCACCTTCGATGAGTCTTCCGCGGCAGATGTTGGCTATGTTTTCCGCAATAACGCCCTCGTAAGGGCCTTATTGCAACACTGGTAGATCGTAGAACTCCGCATCCGAACCGAATAGTTCTTGTAGCATTCTTTTCTTGATCCTCATGCCCATCGTCTCGATGGAAGCGGCCTCGATGACGGTGGTACCACCAACAAGCCGGGCGAGACGCAGATAGGCCTCGCGGTTGCGCCGAAGAAATTCCAGTGGATATTCCGGCTTACGCGTGAAAGCCGCCAGTGGGTCGGCATCGATTACATAGGCTATGTCAGGCTGGGGAACAATTTCGGCAATCAGCCAAAGAAACGCCCGCGTCAAAAAACTCTGCAGCGGGAGATTCGCTAGTTCGTCGTAAATATATCGGTCAAAAATCACGACGTCAGTATTGGTTTTTCTGAGTTTGCGAACCGCAAGATGCAGATTCACGGCGTCCGCAGCATAAAGAAAAAAACGCATCGCTGTCACCGGCCATGCAGTGACGTTCTTATCGCGTCGTCGCAATGGCTTCTCCGGACTTCCAACTCCGGAATCACCTTTGAAAGCTTTGAGGCTAAGAAATTCACGGAGTCGCGGGAACGCGACAACATCGTCCCAAAAGGTGAGCAAGGTTGTGCTCACTCCCGAGTCACGCAGCCAGGTTTTGAACTCGATCAGCTGGGTCGTCTTCCCCGCTCCATCAATTCCGGAGAAGCTGACAATTCTCGGATTGGATTTTCTGGTCATCACTAATGTGCGCCCGGGGGCTTACTCGATGTACCTTCGGTCAGTGCAAACACCGACCCCAATGCCACGCCAGCTCCGAGAATCGCTCCGGTCCGCAATACGATGGTGCGAGTGCGGTGCTGTTTAGCGGGAGCAATCGCAATCCCGGCCGGCTGTGATGCAGCCACTCCAGTCGCAGGATTCGCTCCCGCTGCTGCCGTGCCTTCCGGTTTAGGCGCAGACTGGGCCGCCGGTTGCGGCTGGCTCGATGCCGGAGCATTAGATTGTTGCTGTGAACTATTTTGTGGCGAATCCGTTTGCTGCAATTTCGCCATGGTCACGCCGGGGCTATCGGGAAGCTCGGTATTCGTTGCGTTCGCGACAACGGCCGATTGTTGCTGCGCGACGGCATGACGTCCCGCCGCGACGATCAACGAGAACGCTACCGCGCTCACTGCCATCCGCATCCCTGTTTTTTTCCACATTCGCATTGGTCTCCGGCTTTACTGGATAATCCTTAAACAGCAGGCTTCATATCGGGCAGCCCATACACTCCGGAATACCAAGGCTGGTTTTGCGCAGCTGGCGCGGGTGCCGAAACATAAAAGCTCTGGGTAGCTTCTTCGGATGTATCGAATACTTCAAAAAGTCGATCAACCCGCATCAATTCCAGGATTACCGCTGACGCCGGCGAGACTGCGGCCAGCTTCAGATCTCCATCGCGCTTCATTGCTTCTTCCAGGCAGTGGAGGAGCATTTCGACGCCGGCGCTGTCCATGTGTTGTACTTGCGAGCAATCCAAAACTACGCAGGGACGATCGCTCTCCAGAATCTCCTGCAACTCGTTTAGAAAAATCCTGGCTTCGGCACGCTTCAGTTGTTGTGGTAGCTCCATCACAATTACCGGTCGCTTGATGTACATGTGCTTCACTCCTGAATCAGATTTGCGCCCAACTGCCATGTAGACTGCGTCAAAAACTCGTGCTCAAAATCAGCGGCGCTCATCCGCGCCTCATTCCAATCGTTCACTTCCGCGATCCGGCTGAAAACAGGTGCGGTCGAACGCATTACGCTAGGATCGGTTATCTCGATCCCAACATTGCGACCCAGGCTGAAAAGCTTGTTCCCATGCGCGATCGCATGGCATACGTCGAGCCAGATTCCAACCTGCGTGTTGGGCAGCAAAGAGCTGTTTTCAATTGCTGTGCCGTAGTCCACGCAACAATCCCGTTCCAGGCTGCTGCAGCGGGTAATCAAAGTGTCGGCGCGGACTTTCGCCCGGCGCCCGATGTACGCAGGACCGACGATACGGGCCCGACGATGAATTTTGGCTTCTTCTTCGACCCAAACTCCCGGCCTGATTTCCTTGCCGGTAGCGCTCTTTTCGCATCGCCCTTGAAGGATATCCGCGGCAATGCCTCGAAGGTCTCGCGGATGCCCGAGACGATGCGCGTATTCGCGGACAAAATACGAAACGCCATTCCGTCCGGCCACGCCAAGCGCTTCTGACATATCTGCCTGTCCAGGCATCGCGGAATCGACTACCCAGAGAGGAAGTCCGCCTTCACGATCGAAGGCGCGCGTGGCAGTCTGCCTTGCTTCCCGGTGGAAGTAATAAAAATCCATCAGGTCGGTTTCCGTGTACGCTCCTGCACCTTGCACGAAAGAACGCTTGATGCCCTGCAGGGAATAGTCGCGCAATCTCAGCATCAGCGCCGACTCGAGATCTTCGACAACCTCAAAGGAAACTTTTGGAAATGAATTTCGGAAAAGCGGTAACTGGTAGGATGCTTCCGTTTTGACCAAGACCGAAATGGCGTCCGGTTCTACTCGTAGCAACCGCTCGACCATTCTCTCCGTCATGGAGCGTCCGAGAATTTCGGCGCAGGCCAGCGGTCCGGAAAATAAGGTTTGTTGGTAGTCCGTTGCGCCTATCCCTTCGACAAAAGGGTCACTCTTCGCGCCGATTACTAAGATGGCTCCTAATCCCACGGACAGTTCCCTTCTCGTTTTCGCCTGGGCCAAAACCCCAGTCAAACGTCGCGCTTTCTTTTGATCCCGATCAGTACATTGCGGTTGCCGCACATTCCCTCTAGCGGGCAATCTAGAGGGAAAAGTAACAACAACAAGAGGTTACCGACGCAGCGTTTCACATCCCATCAGGTTGATCCTGTAGGTGATTGCGCAACTTGCCGTATCAAAATGATTAGGTTTAAGGCCTTTGGGTTATTTTGTGACAAGGAGAGAAAGATTTTTCTTCGAAAGAAACCTTTTATTCACTTTAAGGTTGTTTTGGGCGGGTCCTTCGCTGGACTTATTCCGGGATCTTGTGGATTTTTTAGTCTAAATTCATCTCCATCTGCAACGGCGGCAAAACTTCAACTCTGGGATGCTCTTTGTCGTGCCAGAAAATATTGAAGCATTCTCCTTCTCGTTCTGGTTTCCAGACACTGCCATCGGCAAATTTGATGGCCTCCGGTAAAAACACCCAGCCCAGAACACTCTGGCTGATGCTCGCAGGATAGGCCTTCTTTTCGAGCGATTGAGTCTGTCCCGGCGCCAGCGGCTGTGTGGAAGTCCAGCGATGACCTTCAAAGGGACGATGCAAATATTCTGGGGAGAGAAAATGCTCGGCCTCAACCACAAAACTCTGGATCGGTTTTCCGCTGACATTTTCCACAGACAAAGAAAACTTTTCTGGATCTTCCCAGAAATTGCCGGACGAGAATTTAATAGGACATGAGCGCGTGAACGGCTCGTAGATCGTATAGGTGACCATCATCCCTGCTTCCATGTGGTCGGACACATGGCAGTGAAACATCCAGGTTCCGGGATTATCGGCAAGCATATCCATCGTCACCATGCTGCCTGGAAGCAGCTCAATCACGTCAGCAGTCCGCATTTTGTCTTGCACGGTTTCGCCATGCCAATGCGCGGTGTGGATGTCCTGTTCACTCCCCATCCCTAACAAATACCACCGCACTTTTTCGCCCTTCTTCATCACCAGCCCTGGAAGATTCCCGAAGATGTATCCGTTGATGCTGTGGAACTGTCCTGCACTTTTGCCTTTGAGCTCGTCAAACATCATGAACAGCGCAACAAACTCGCGATCCACGTCTTTCGGGCTGCCATCAGGATTCGCCTTCCCCTTGGCGGTGACAATGATGGGGCCAAGCAGTCCGGCATTCGTCTCCTTCGACTCGTCAGAGTGCGCGTGATACCACCAGACTTTTGAACTGAGCTCGCCCGGCCCGGGAGCGCTGCCGGCATCGGCCAGCCATCGATAAGTAAATCGTCCGCCGGGTGGAACGGCCGCGCCGCGTCCGGGCGGAATATACATCGCACCTTCACTGTCTTTGTCGTAGTGCAGGCCATGCGGATGCATGCTATGGGGAGATTGGCCGCGATTCAAAAAATCCACGAGGATGGTGTCGCCCACTTCAGCCCGGATCATAGGCCCGAGGATTCCCAGCCATTCAGCTTGCGGCTTCCGCTGTGAGAAAGTAGCGTCCGTGTATTCGATGTAGCGGGTTTTTGCCCAGCGGGTCTGCGAGGTCCACGGCTGTGGAATAACGCCCCCATGAATCAGGTCCCGCCCGCTTGGAGCGTAGTCCCACTTGGTGTCTTCCGCTGCTATGAAATAGTGCCGAGTCGCTGCCAGAGATGGCGCTATCGCCAAAAAAAACACGCACGTAAGCAGGAGACAGCGGCGCTGACACTTCTGGATCTTTCTGATCATTCTTGCTTGGAGGTCGTTGCTTTTGCTTCCGCCGCAACCGTAACTTCCACATGGGCCCCGATTTTCAGCCGCACTTCGTCACCGTTTCCATCGGTCAAAGTATTTTCAATGCGAATCTCCCGATAGAGGTCGTCGGCCCCATCAATAGCGATCTGAGCTTTCTCCGGTAGGGTCGGATGCGCCGGCTTGATAATTTTCTCGACAATCGCGGGCAAGGTGATACTGGCTTTTTCGCTCATAGGAAATGCCCTGATTCTTGAATACGACAGCAGAGATTAGAAATACTTGATGGAGAGATTATAGTCCCGCGGCATTCAGTGCAATTCGTTATTTTGCGCCACGCGCCAGGGCGCGGCGCTTCAGTAAGCTTGTGGATAACGGCTAGTTGCTTTTCAATCCATAAACGTCAATCTCTCCCTGAGGATTCGACGCGCTCACCGGATCGTGGCCGGTCGTAATATAAACCTTTCCGTTGGCCGCAATCGGCGAGGTGAATTTGATCCCGTAGCCCGGGGCGTCCGAATTGCTCTCGTTACTGTCGTAGAGTTCAGTCAGAGTGCCGGCATCATAGGCGCGCAAGATTGCCGTCGTTTGCGCACCGGCGCTTTGGATGGGCTGACCATGATCGATCATCCAAAGAATCCCCGATGCGGTGCCGCTGGCGGAAATGAAAGGCGTTGTACCGTAGCTGCTCATCAAAGCGCTGTTCGCGGTGACTGGTCCTGGAGTCAAATTTCCGTTGTAAGCGAACTGCCGGACCGGTCCAGGTACGGAAAGCGCCGTGGGAGTCACTCCCAGATACACCGATCCGTTGAAATAAGCCGCAGTCCCGAAGATTTCGTACGAATTGATGTCCGTCCTCCAGGTTTTTCCCGCAGCGTCGGTGCAATTCATCGCATAGGGGGGAACAATATCCGATTCGAACCAAAGCGTCTGGGTCGCACCAGCATCATCCGCCTGCATGCCTCCCAGTTCAGCGGTGCTCAGGAGATAAAGCTTCCCGCTTTTTCCACCTGCCAAAACTTGGGCGCTGCCCGGAATCAGCAACAGTCCACCGGCCGCCAGGTCGGTGTCTTTACAATCCATAAACGCAAAATCATGCGGCGTAAAATAGTCGAGCAAATGGAGTTGCGAATCGAACTTCAATACAGATTCGCCAAAAGCCGTCGTCCCGTCGTATGGGCCGTTTCCAGTCGAGATATAGACGTTTCCACCGTCATCCGCCACCGGGCCGCCACCACCCATCCACACGCCGCCCGCCCCGCCAAACGTACCTTCGCCGTCCAGGTTCGGACTCGCATTAAACACGCCGGTTTGACTCAAAGTCTTCGCGTCGTAGGCCAGCAGCCACCCGCTGTGGCATGCGCCGAATCCGATGAACACCGAGCCGTTCGCAACCAGTAACGCCGCCCGCTGAAGGCACGACGTCGTCAAAGTCACTACGCCGTCTACTGAATCTGCATTGGTGCCTGGCACCGAGGCTTGAATCGTGACCGGGCCGCCAAATTTCTCAGTGCCGGTCGTAATATCGAGCGCATGCAGCCGGAAACTGCCGGCCCCGCTGAGAGCTTCTGTCGACACCACATAAATTGTGTTCGAGGCTAAATCAATCGCCGGGGTAGATGTAATCCCGAGATAAGGCTGGATGGATGCATTCGTGATCGGAGTCTCACCAGCCTGCAGCAACGAAACCTGCCACAAGGGTGAACCAGTTCCTTGCGAATCCGCGTCGAAAGCGTACACACTGTCGTTCTCCGTCGCCGCAAAAACCACATTGTGCGCGCTGCCGTTGACGGTTAGATTCGACACCAAAAGCGGCTGCGCGTAAATGTACCCATCCACCAGATAAGAAAACAATTTTCCGAAAGTCGCCGAAGTAACGTTCTGCGGCGTCAGCGTAGTTTCATTCGCGTTCAACCCACTTCGCCCATTGTCAAAATGCCAGGTAGATACGTTGACCCCAGCTGGTGGCGGTGGCGGCGGCGGGGGTGGTGGCGGAGCGCCGCCGGAGGTGGTCGTGGCGGTTGACCCCCCGCAACCGGTGGATAGCATCACCGAAACGAGAGCCATGAATAAAACTATCAACGTTAGGGAAGGCAAAGAACGAAAGCGCGCAAACATAGTGCACTCCAAGTCCGCTTCGGCCATGCGGAGCGATTCCTTAGTAGGCAATTCATGCCATGGGGTTGCTCAGGGGAGGACGACAGTAGGACATCGCTAAGGCTCTAGGGGTGTCAAAAAACGTTTTGATTAGTACCTTAGTGTCGGAAATACACAATTTTGACTTGGTCGGAATACAGTGTTTCTGGTATCTTCAGTTAAATTTTCTGGCCGATTTACGCAATTCTTTTCGTTTCTTTAGTTTGAATCCGATTTCAGGGAGTGCCGTATTGATTTCCTTGAGTCTGGTTCGGTTATAAAGCCACTTCCTTTCAAGGCCGACGCTTGGTGCCGATCGATTGCCCAAGCGGTTCGGTGCAAGCAAACCACAGCCTTACCAACCTGTTGGAGAAGTCTTCGATGTCGAAACATATTCTGGCGATTCTCTGCCTCTCGGCCGTCTGTGCGCCCGCTGCGTTTGCTGGCGTAACCGTAAATAGCCCTTCAAACGGCGTGACCGTGCAAGGCGCGGTGCACTTCGCGGCAACTGCGAATACGTCCTGCTCGCGAGGCATTGGCGCCATGGGAATCTATACCGCGCCCGGTGTTCTGGCCTACGTGGTAAACGGCTCCAACTTAAACACCGAGCTCAATTTAGGCCCCGCCACTTATAAAACTATCGTTGAAGCGTGGGATAACTGTGGTGGTGCATCGACGGCGCCGGTCACGATCACGGTCAGCTCGCAGCCTGGTGTCCACATCACCTCTCCGGCAAATAACAGTGCGGTTAAATCGCCGGTGAATTTTGCAGCCACCGCCACCTCGTCGTGTGGCAAAGGCATTGGCGCCATGGGGATTTACACCGCCCCCGGTCAATTGGCTTATGTCGCAAAGGGATCGAGCCTGCAAACGAATTTGCCGCTGAATCCTGGAAAATACAATGCTGTCGTGGAAGAGTGGGACAACTGTGGCGGGGCGACAACGACTCCGGTGGTTATTTCCGTCGGCGGCGGCGGCCATTCCTTCACAAACCTGCAAAAGAGCGGCGGATGGTCCGCTGCCGGACAAGGGCCGCCGAACTTCATCGACTGCAATCCCTGCGGTTCACAAATCAGTTGGTACTCGAATCAGCACATCAACTCGCCTTCGCTGTCAGGTGGTTCCACCCAATACGGCATCGGGGGGAAAGGCCCTTACTGGGATGTCCTGTTCAATAATCATCTGATCGGTGATGCGTCCTCTCAAGGATTGCCCGATAAGAACCACACCATCGTTCCGAGTGTCCATGATTTCACCTACGACGTGTATTTTTATGCCAGCAACCTGGGGGCTTCGCAAGCGATCGAGTTCGATCTAAATCAGTTTTTCGATGGCATGGGGTTCATCTGGGGACATGAATGCCGGGTCGCGGGCGGAAATGAATGGGACATCTGGGACAACGTCAATCAGCACTGGGTGGCGACCGGCATTTCCTGCAATCCGGTGAACAATTCGTGGAACCACTTGACCATTCAGGTGCAGAGAACATCGAACAATCAATTGCTGTATCAGTCGATCACGCTCAACGGGAAAACCCACAATCTAAACCGGTACTACAATCCGGGCACGACGCCGGGCTGGTACGGCATCACGGTAAATTATCAGATGGACGGCAATAATCAGCAGTCGCCCTACAACGTTTATTTGGATCAACTCACCTTCAGCTACCAGTGATTTTTAAGCCGCGATAGTAGGTGTGTCGTGCCGCCCCGCTCCAGATAATGCTTTGACGGCGGGCGTGCTCTCCAGTGTCCGGCCATCGTATCTTCCGGTCAGATCGTACCAACGGATGCGCGCCATTTCGTGAAGCATGCCTATCCCGTCCGCCAAGGGGTGCAGACGCGATCCTCCCTGGTCGGCCCAGAGCACCGGCACCTCTTTCACGCGGCACTCAAACTTGCGCGCCAGGAAAAGAAGCTCAGGATCGAAACCCCAGCCTTCGATGCGCTGCAGCGGCACAATCCTGCGGACGGCTCGCCGAGTAAACGCCTTAAATCCGCACTGAGTGTCTTTGAACTTCAATCCCAGGATCACACGCATTAGGCCATTAAATATTCTGCCGAAAAGTTGCCGATGCATGGATTGCCGGCGCGTCTGCAACCCGGAATCCAGCCAGCGCGAACCAATGGCGATATCCGCACCGGACGCCAAAGCTTCGAGCAGTTTCGGCATTTCTTCGATTGGGGAAGCCATATCCGCATCGCTGAATACCACGATCTCGCCTCGCGAGTTCATCATTCCATTGGCGACGCTGTATCCCTTGCCACGATTGGAATGATTCTCCACCAGGCGCACCATCGAATCTTTCTCAGCAAACTCCTGGACGATATTTACAGTGTCGTCCAGCGAGCCGTCATTGACCACGATCACTTCCGCGTTCAAATTCTGCCGGTGTACGTACGCAAGAACCTTCTCCAGGGTCGCTCTAATCCGCTCGCCTTCGTTGTACGCGGGAATCACGATGCTATATCTGACGCTTTTCAAGATAGCCTCCAGCCTGTCTGTTGCGAGAACTTAAGATGCTTTTTCCAACAAAGCTGTTGCCGGCTTTCGTCGCTGAACCAGAAAGTCTTCCGCCAACCGTTTCGCCGCTCGCTGCATCTACTACTCGCGCCATTTACAAATGGTGCAGGGGAAAGCCCTTGCAACCTGTATCGATCGTCCACTAATCATGAATGCGAGAAACTTAACGATGGCTAGGAACGGCAACCGGGACGATTCAGCCCACGATCACGAATCCCGAAGTCTCCCCTCGTTTTTCGTAATTGGTCCTCCGCGCACCGGCACGAGTTGGCTGCACACGGTACTGAGCCAATCCGCATGGCTTTCCGATCCGACGAAAGAGACTCGCTTTTTCGACAAGCATTTTCACCGCGGACTTGATTGGTATCGCTCACACTACCGGAAGGCGTCTCCCGACCGCTGTATCGGCGAAATTGCGCCCACCTACTTCGCCTCCAACGAGGCCCGCGAACGCATTACGCGATTGATTCCAGAAGCTAAAGTTGTATGCACATTCCGTAATCCAGTGGATCGCGTCCTTTCGCTTTACCGGCTCAAGCGCGCCTACGGATTGATCCCATGGAGTTTCGAGGAAGCCATGACTCGCGATCCGGAGTTGATTGAATCGAGCCGATACGCTTCTCATCTCAAGGCTTGGCAGCGCGACTTGGGATCGCAAGTCCTGGCTACAGTTTTCGACGACATGCAGCGTGATCCACAATCTTATCTGGACACTCTGGTGGATTTTGTAGGCGTGCCACGAATGAAACTCGGTCCATCACAGGTCCGTCGCGTATTGAGTTCAGAATCCATGACTCAACCGCGCAGTTATCACTGGACCCGGGGGGCGGCCCTGCTTGCGGATTGGTCGCGCGCAAGACGACTGGACACAGTCGTAGCCAAAGCCAAGAATCTAGGGTTTATGAAACTCTTCCTCGGCGGCGGGCCGGCCTTTTCGGAATTACCGTCTTCCGAAACCTTTAAGCTTTATGAACTTTTTCGGCCGGAGGTGGAAAAGTTGGAAGCCATGTTGAATCGCGATTTGTCGGCCTGGAAGCACCCCGTTGAATCAGCGGTTCTCACCGCTTAGTTTGATACACGATCGGCTACTGGCTCCCGCTCGGGTGCTGTGAAAGGTATGCTCACTTCAACTATGGTGCCGGGATTCGCGTTCGCAACGCGCAATTCCCCGCCAAACTCTCTGGCGCGCTGACTCATTCCGCCGATGCCAATTCCGATGCTTCCCGGTTGCAACTTCGTAATCGAACTTTCAATCCCTTTGCCATCGTCCCGAATCACAACCACCACTTCATTTTCGCGCTGGGTCAGGGTCACCCAGGCTTTCTGCGATCCTGAGTGCCGATAGACATTAGTCAGTGCTTCTTGAGTAATGCGGAAGATCGCAGTTTCCAACTCCGAGGAAAGGCGCGGAAAGTCGGGCGGTTCAACATTGAGTGAAGCCACAATACCACTACGTTTGGTCAGGCCTTCCACATACCATCGTAATGCCGAGAGCAACCCAACTTCGTCCAGCAATGGCGGATGCAACAGATGAGACAAACTACGAACTTGCTGGATAGCGCGATCAATTGTGTCACTGGCCTCCACGCCAGTCCGTTCGATCGATTTCATCGACTTTGCGGCCAGCATGCCGCCAATCATCATTTTTGCCGCCACCAGTTCCTGGCCTAAACCATCATGGAGTTCCCGCGCGATTCGGCGCCGCTCATCATCCTGCATAGTGAGTAGCCGTCCAGACACTCGCCGGAGAGCGGCGGTGCGGTCATCCACCATTCTCTCCAAAGCGGTGGCATTGTCGCGAATCGATTGTTCCAAAACCTTGCTGTCGTGGATGTCGCAGCAAGTCCCATACCATTTAACAATCTGCCCCTCGCTACTCCGGATCGGAACTGCGCGAGCGCGGAACCACCGGTAATTGCCGTCCTTGCCGAGCAAACGGTATTCGGATTCATAATTGTCGCCGGATTGGGCGCAACGCATCCAGTGCGACATGCTCCGTTCCCGATCTTCGTCGTGCACGAAGTCCAACCAGCCGAAGCCATTCCCGGAATTTTGCGGAGCTCCGGTGTATTCGTAAAATCGATCGCTGATGTAATCACGGGCGCCATCCGCCCGCCTACTGAAGATAATGTCGGGAGCAGTGTGCATGATGGCATCCAGCTCCTGGTGCTTCCGCGCCAGTTCGTCGTTCAGTTGTTCCAACATCTCCGCTCGTTTTTCTAATTCGTCGGTGCGTTCGGCAACGCGAGCTTCCAGCTCGCGATTGAGGATTTCAAGTTGATTCGCCTTGCGATGCAACTCGGCAAAAATACTCACCTTTGCGCGCAGAAGCTCCGGAATGACCGGGACCGAAATGTAATCCATCGCCCCGCGCTCGTATCCTTTGAGCCGGTCAAGATCGGTAAGGTAAACAGCGGAAATAAAAATGATTGCCGTTCTCTGAAAACGTGGATGCTGGCGGATGAGGCCGGCTAATTCAAAACCGTCAAGGTCCGGCATACTCACATCCATCAGCACGACAGCGATGTCCGTCTTGAGCAGATGTTCCAGCGCTTCCCTGCCGGAGGCAGCCTTGATCAGGTTTTCCCCAAGTTCAGCGAGGATAACCTCATAGCTGAGCAGCTTGGCGGGCTGATCATCCACCATGAGGATGTTGACCTTTTCATGAACGGTCATCATTATTTTCCCTTGCCTCCCGCTGAAATCGCCAATGAACTCAACCTCATTACCGGTG
>DATBAX010000082.1:0-6898 GCA_036271275.1 Terriglobales bacterium | reverse complement strand
GTGGACAAGCGGTCGAAACATGACACATCAATGTCTGACTCGGCTTCGACCAGCCGCAGCCGCACCAGGTCGGCGTCTCCCTGATTGTCCTCGATCAAAAGAATGTGCTTCGATACATTGCTCATTGGTTCTCCTCGCGTGGCAGCCACGCGCAACCGATCCAAAATTCATTGACCGATTGGATGGCTGCATTCCAGGCTTCGAGGGTAGCCGGTTTGCTCACATAACTATTCGCGCCCAGGCCATAGCAACCTTCAATGTCAGGCGGGGCTTGGGATGTACTGAACATTACGATCGGAATTCTGCGAAGAGTCGGGTTCGATTTAATATTGGCCAAAACCGCGCGTCCATCTTTCTTGGGCAGATTGAGATCCAGTAGCACCAGGTTGGGACGCTGTGCGGAATCGTATTTACCCTCGCGATGAAGAAAGGCGAGGGCCTGTGCTCCATCGCAGACGGTGCTTACATTGCTTGGCCATTTGCTTTGCTTTAAGGCGTCAATGGTCAGGTCCAGGTCGGCGGGGTTGTCGTCCACTAACAGGATTTCAGCGGTCGTTGGGATCATACGCACTCCTGTACTTCGCAGGGGACGGTTGCGGGCAAGGTGAATTTGAAAATCGTGCCACTGCCTTCGCGGGGCACAACTTCGATATATCCACCGTGCCGTTCGATGATCCGCTTGCAAATCGCCAGCCCGATGCCGTTGCCGGGATACTCGACGCGAGTGTGCAAGCGATTGAAGATTGTGAAAACACTCTCGGCGTGCTCAGGAGGAATGCCAATGCCGTTGTCGGCGACCGAAAAAAGCCAATCGGCCTCGTGCCTGCGTGCAGAGATGGTGATGACCGGCGGTTCGCTCCCGTGAAATTTGATCGCATTGCCAATCAAGTTTTGAAATACCTGTTTCAGTTGTGATCCGTTCGCCTTAAGCGAGGGAAGAGTTTCGCGATTAACGACCGCGCCGCTCTCCGTGATTGCGGCTTGCAGGTCTTTCATCGCCTGGCCTACAAGGTCGTGACAGTTCACGTTTTTAAGTTCGGTTTCCATTCGGCCCACGCGGGAAAAGGCCAGCAGATCGTGGATCAAGCTCTGCATGCGTTGGGCGCCATCCACCGCATAGTTGATGTACTTGTCGGCCTGCTCGTCGAGTTTTCCACGATAGCGCTCGCCCAATAGCTGTGTGTAAGCGGCAACCATTCGCAACGGTTCCTGCAAATCATGCGAAGCCACATAAGCGAACTGCTCGAGGTCGCGGTTGGAGCGCGCTAATTCTTCTACCTTCCGATCGAGCGCCTCCAAAGTTTGCTTCCGTTGTTCGCGCATTCCTTTGTCGTGCAGTGCGCCGCGCATTGCCGCGGGTAACCTTGCCAACGAGTCTTTCAACACATAATCGGTGACGCCCTGCTTGATACACTCAACCGCAATCATGTCTCCCACCGTGCCGGAAACGAGTATGAGTGGAACGTCCAGGTTTTCCGCTCGCAGTATTTCTAGCGCATCGGTGCCTCGCCAGGTTCCCAGGTTGTAATCGGCGAGGACGAGGTCAGGAACCTGTGATTTGATCCGTTGTCGGAACTCTTCGGGAGTCTGCGCGACTGCGCTGCTGATCTCGAACTCGCCCTTCGCCAGTTCCCGCAGAATGAGTTCGCGGTCGGCTGGATCATCTTCCACCAACAAGACGCGCAGAGTCGGTTTGGGCGAAACCGGCTTCTCATTTTCGCGCTGGATCCCTGTGGCGCTGGCGCTCATTGCCTTCCTTGTGCGGCTGATTTGGTTGTTTCGTTCGCGGCTGGCCGCTGATTGATAACCATCCAGTACAGTCCAACCGTTTTCACCATTTGCCGGAATTGTTCGAAGTCCACTGGTTTTTGAATGTAGCTATTCACCCCGAGGTCGTATCCGTGGACAAGGTCACGTTCTTCCTTCGAAGAAGTCAGGATGACTACGGGGATGGCCCGTGTCCGGGGATCTCCCTTTATTTCTTTAAGGACCTGGATGCCATCGATCTTGGGCAATTTCAAGTCGAGCAGGACGAGTTTGGGAGGATGGTCCAGAGATCGTTCCGCAAAGGTGCCGCGGCAGAACAAAAAGTCCAGGGCTTCTTCACCATCTTTCGCGATAAAAATGTTGTTGGCCAGATTTTCGCGGCGCAGAGCGTGGATTGCCAGATCGGCGTCTTCCTGAGTGTCTTCGACCAGCAGAATATCTGTGTTGATGAAATTCATAGTCATGCTCCCATCGCGATCGCTTGTGTCTCGGTTTGGGCGGTTGGCATCCAACCGACGGTGAAATAGAAAGTCGCGCCTTTATCCAATTCGGCCTGGGCCCAGGCGCGACCTTGATGTTTCTTGATGATCCGCTGAACTGTTGCTAATCCCACGCCGGTACCCTCGAAGTCTTCAGAACGATGGAGCCGTTGAAAAACACCAAATAGTTTGTCGGCATATTTCATGCTGAAACCGACGCCATTGTCTCGGACGAAGAATGCCGATCGGCCGTCACCCTGATCGATAGTGGTTTGGCCAATTTCAATCACCGCCAATGCCCGTGGCCGCGAATACTTCAGCGCATTCGCAATCAGGTTTTGAAACACCTGCTTGAGGAGGGTTGGGTCACACTCGATGAAGGGAAGCGCGGCGATCTTCCATTCCACTTGCCGTCCTTCGATTTCCGGCTGAAGGATTTCAATCACTTCCTGAACGATAGAATTCAGTCCGGCCTGCTGAAAATGTGGTTCCTGACGGCCGACTCTAGCGAGACTCAGCAACTCGTCTACGAGTTGACCCATCTTTCGCGTGCCGTCCTGAATTCGCCGCAGATACCCCTGGGCTTGCTCATCAAGTGAGGAATAAAACTCTTCCATCAGAATCCCCGAGAAGCCGGCGATATGGCGCAACGGAGCCCTTAGGTCATGGGCGACACTGTAGGTGAAAGATTCCAGTTCTTTGTTGGCCTCTTCCAACTGGGCAGTTCGCTCGGCGACGCGGTTTTCCAGTACCTCATTCAATTCCTGGATTTCCCGCGCGGCTATTTTATTTTCTGTAATGTCGCGGATGGCTGCGACCCCGCCGTGATGCTGGCCTTCGGCATCTTTCAAGGGATGGGCGTTGACTTCAATCCAACCTCCATCAGGACGCGCTTCGTTTCGGACGAACAATTCAACCGTGCAAGTCTCTCCTCGAATCGCGCGCGCTAACGGCAACTGTTCAGGAGGGTAGGGCGTGATGCCATCCGGGAAAAACATTCCATAATACTGACTCCACTCAGCGGATGGTATTTTGACCGCACTTAAGCCCAGGATTTTTTCCGCCGCCGGATTCCACAGGATGAACTCACCGTGTTCATCAGCCGCGGCCAAACCTTCACCCATGCTGTCGAGCACCGATTGCAGAAGCGCTGTCTGGGCTCCCAGCGCATGTTGGGAATGCGTTAAGTCGGCGGTCTGGGCAGCTAGCGCCCCGGTGCGTTCTTCTACGCGCCGCTCAAGTTCGGTATTCAGAGCGTTGACTTGCGCTCGTGCCTGCGCGCTGACGCCGATCTGCCGGTTCACTGCCGCTCCCGCCGTCAACAAAAATGCCACGGTCAACACGGAGCCAAGCAGGACTACGGAAAGCGTCACCCGTCGCGCTTCGTGAGTTTTCTCGACTCGCTGATTGAGCAGGCGTTGTTCCTCGTCCTCCATTTGCAGGATGGTGGCGCGAGAGGCGTCAACGAGATTTCTGCCTCGTTCGATTTGAAGGGCAGTCGGAATTTTGCCCGATCGCCGCGCTTCCACCAGTCGCTTGCTGGCTGCGATCTTGGTGTTGATCTGCGCACTCAACAGGTTCAATCGTTGCTGCTGGTTGGGATTGTCCAGCGTCAATTGGCGCAACACCGCCAGGTTTGGGGCAATCGCGTGTAAGCCGGCTTCATAAGTCGCTAGAAATGGTGTTTGTCCGCTTATTGCGAACATCCGGCCTCCGGTTTCGATATCCACCAGATTTTCCTGGGTGATTTCCAGATTTCTCAATACTTCCTGGGTATGCGAAACCCAGTCGGCGTCTGCCTGCGCTCTCTCGGCGCTACGCCAGGTGAAGAATCCGAGAACACTCAGCAGTAGCACCGCTACTCCAATTCGAATGGTTGTTTTCCGCCGCAACAGGGTCTCGGCTGGAGGTTCGTCGAGCCGATTCAAAAGACGGTTCAATTGCTCTTCGCTGACGGCCAGCGCTTCCTCGACTTTTCTTCGATCCACATCGTTGCGGTCCACGGCAACTGCTGCCCAGGCAATAACGCCGGCCAGTAGAGACATCGTGGTCATGGTTGAGAAGACCACAATGCTCCATTCGGAATACAAGCCAGCGGCGGTGACCTGCCACCGCAGCCATCCCACAAATGCAGGAATAAACGCGGCGGGAAGCAGTCGACGAGCCAGGCTTCCCCCGAGACTTTGGCTGCACATCAGCGCCCCAAGCCCCCAATCGGTGCGCGCACAAACCAGGCCCAATGAGAAAAACGCGAACGTGACGGCCGTGGGCAAAGCCAGTGAAAGGTGGGCAACGTAGATATGGGGATCAAAGGCGAAACTCAAAATTCCGAAGATCGCAGCGAGTCCCGCCGATAGAGAAAGAAACTGCGCCGGCCAGCGCCCGCCACTTGTTCGCCAGTCCAGTCCCGTCAGCGCCAGTCCGAGCACCAGAAAGCACGCAGCGGTGATCGGAGACATAAGACCTGCCCGCCAGTTAGCTGTCCCCGAGGGAGCAATCAGCAGCAATTGATCGATGCCTAAGCTCCGCTGGAATAAGTGCTCCGCCAGTTCGAGCAGACCTAGCAGGCTGATAGCGATGGCCGAGATCTTGGCGGCCAGGTTTCCTAGGTGAGAAGCGTTCTGCTTTCTTTGCGACCACAATGAAATGCCGAGCAGTACGAAGCCTGTGCAGGTGTTTGCCTTCATCGTAACCGGCCCTGCTCCCCAGGTCGTGAGAATCAGAATGTGGAATGCCGTTCCGCACAGTCCCGCCAGTCCAACTGCCGTCGAAAAAACGGCGGCAGCTGCAGCAAAGACACTTAGCCGTTTAACCAGCCTGGGGTCGGAACGCTCGATCATGCGACATGACCCTCTCTGGGGGAGGGAATAGATGGAAGGAAGCAACGGACGACATGGTGCGGTTCTCGCATTCTAGAGTTACAAATCGGCCCGGCCGCCTGCGCCATGAGGAATCTGCCGGTGGAAATCCGACCCGAACGACACTGACTCACCGCTGGACCGGCCTTGGGCTTTCGTGCGAAGGGACGAAGCAGCCGCTGAAGAAGATCTCAATATTGCCGAAGAAGTATGGGTAGCCCTGCGTCTGATCTTTTTCTGTGACTTGAAGAAATCGCAGGTCTGAATTCTAAGAGGATTCTATTGTTATTCCCAAAGAAACCGGCAGTCGCGCTACTCGTCCTTCTATCGGCGTTCAAGTGCTTCTCGCAACAACTCGACCTCGCTAACAAGAGTCTCGAAGATCTGATGAACATTCAGGTGACATCCGTTTCCAAAAAGGAGCAGAAACTGTCGCGCACGGCTGCGGCGATTTTTGTCATCACATCTGAAGACATCGCCCGGTCCGGCGCAACAAATGTTCCCGACCTTCTTCGCATGGTGCCGGGAGTGGATGTGGCACAAATTGACGCCAATACCTGGGCCATCAGCGCCCGCGGACTCAACGGACGATTCAGTAACGAACTCCTGGTCATGATGGATGGCAGAAATCTCTACACTCCCACTTTTGGCGGGGTCTTGTGGGACGGGATCGACATTCCGCTCGAAGACATCGACCGAATCGAAGTCATCCGCGGGCCAGGTGGGACCATCTGGGGAGCTAACGCCGTCAACGGAGTCATTAACATCATTACCAAAAAAGCTGCGGACACCCGGGGCGCGATGGTGGTTGCCGGCGCCGGAAATCTAGATCAGGGATTTGGCACCATGCAGTACGGCGCGGGTCTGGGAAAAAATACTGACTATCGCATCTCCGCTAATTACTTCAATCAGGACCACCTGCCGGGGATTGCCGGAGCTGAAGGCGCTGACGGTTGGCATTTGCTTCGGGGCGGATTTCGATCTGATAGCAATCTTTCATCGAAAGATACGCTGACCACTGAAGGCGAAGTCTACACCGGGGCAGAAGGCGCACTCGGCAAAATTCTTCCGTCCATTACTTCGCCAAGCCGCGAGAATGTCGCCGTGATCGAAAATCTTTCAGGCGGTTCGGTCGAGGCGGACTGGAACCACATTTATTCGGATCGATCGGATTCTGATCTCCACATTTCCTTTGATCGTTACAAGCGCGACGATGTCCTCACCGAGGCGCGAGACACTCTTTCAATCGATTTCCAGCACCACGTCGCCTGGGGCAGTCGGCAGGACATGGTCTGGGGTGCGGGTTACCGCTATACCGTGTCGGACTCTGAAGGAACCATTTCCGGCTCGGAAACTCCCGGCATTCAGAGTATGCAGCTTTTTAGTCTTTTCGCGCAGGATGAAATCGCATTACTTCCGGACAAACTGTACGCAACGGTTGGCACAAAAATAGAGCACAACATCTATACCGGGTTCAATTGGATGCCGAGTGTGCGCGTATCTTGGACGCCAAGTAAACGGCACATGTTTTGGGCCGCAACCTCCCGCGCCGACAGGACCCCTGCGGAGAGTGATGTCTCGGTTCGAGCCAATGTTGGCGGCTTTCCCGGCCCCGGCGGGATCCCGATTCTCGTGGCTTTCATCGGCAATCCCCACTTCAAAGATGAAGATTTAATTGCTTACGAATTCGGATATCGGGTTGCTTTCACCAGCCATCTGTCCCTGGACTTGGCCACCTTCTATGGCGACTACACCCACCAGAAAACTGTCGAGCCAGGCACACCCTTTATGGAA
>DATBAX010000081.1:0-11429 GCA_036271275.1 Terriglobales bacterium | reverse complement strand
TCGCATTCACGAATTCGGTGGCCCGGAAGTCCTTCGCTACGAGGAAGACGCTCCCGATCCGATTCTGCGCAAAGATCAAGTGCTCGTCCGGGTCAAGGCTTGCGCCATGAATCATCTCGATATTTGGGTGCGCAAGGGACTGCCAGGAGTAAAACTCCCTCATATTCTCGGCAGCGACGTCGCGGGCGAGATTGTGGACGTGGGCGAATACGTGACTGGATTCAAAGCCGGCCAACGTGTGCTGCTAGCACCCATGCACTTCTGCAATCATTGTGCAAAATGCACGGCAGGATTGCAGAATCAGTGTTCGCAATTCACTGTGCGTGGCAACGGGATCGACGGTGGCGATTGTGAGTTAGTGGCAGTGCCGGCGGTGAGTGTAATCCCCATTCCCGATAGTCTCGATTTCAACCAGGCAGCAAGTGTGCCGCTGGTTTTTCTGACCGCCTGGCACATGCTGGTGGGGCGGGCCGGAATTCGCCCGGGACAAACTGTCCTGATTCTTGGCGCAAGTTCCGGTGTAGGAATTGCCGCTATTCAAATCGCGAAACTATTCAATGCGCGCGTCATCACTACCGCCGGCGACGAAAGCAAGTTGGAGCGGGGCCGCGCGTTGGGCGCCGACTTTGGAATCAACCACTACACGCAGAAAATTTCCGAGGAAGTAAAGAAGATCACAAATAAAGAAGGCGTGGACATCGTGATAGAGCACGTCGGTGCCGCCACCTGGGAGGAGAGTGTGAAATCGCTCAAGCCGGCGGGGACGCTGGTCACGTGCGGCGCGACCACTGGGGTAGCTGCCGCAATCGATCTCCGATTTCTCTATTCGAAACAGTTCTCAATTCTTGGCTCTTACATGGGAACCATGGGAGAGTTGTACGAAGTATTGCGACACGTTTTTGCAGGACGTTTGAAGCCCGTCGTCGATCGTACGTTTCCTCTCAAAGAAGCCCGCGCCGCGCACGAGCACATGGAAAAGAGTCAAATGTTCGGCAAGATCGTGTTGAACCCCTAAAGGCTTAAACCACCAAGGCCACGAAGTATCACCAAGGAAAACCCTTTATAGGAATTCCTTGGTGTACCTTCGTGGCCTTGGTGGTTAATTGGTTTTGATTTCTATCCTCCTTGGCCCTCTGTGGTTTAAAATACTTCCAATGGCGAAAGATCTGAATTTCGGTCCTTACGTTGCCGTCGAAGATGGCAAGAAAGTCGTCCACGACCTCACCTTTGGCAATCCCACGCCCGAGGGTGTCGTGCTCACCACCGTCGACAACGTCGTCAACTGGATGCGCAAAAATTCCATCTGGCCTATGACATTCGGCCTGGCGTGTTGCGCCATCGAAATGATGTCGATGGGCGCATCGCGTTTCGATATTGCCCGCTTCGGCGCGGAAGTATTCCGGCCGTCGCCGCGGCAATCGGATCTAATGATCATCGCCGGCCGCGTCTCCAACAAAATGGCGCCGGTGATCCGCACGCTTTGGGAACAAATGCCGGAACCCAAATGGGTGATTTCGATGGGCGCCTGCGCGACTTCAGGCGGTGTGTTCAATAATTACGCGCTGGTGCAGAGCGTAAACCAGGTCATTCCCGTGGATATTTATGTTCCCGGCTGCCCGCCGCGTCCCGAGCAATTGATCTACGCGATCACGCTTCTTCAGGAGAAAATCCAGAAAGAGCGCGGCACGATGAGGCGCGCACTAAATCTTACCTAGTTCTCTTCGATTGGACTAAGGTGCGCGGAACCGCACCGTGATCTGGGTCTTGGATTCGAGTGGTTGGTCGTTGAGCCTGTAAGGCTGATAACGCCACTGCTTTACCGCCTCCAGGGCTGCCCTCCCAAGAATCGGACTTCCTTTCAATACTTTCAGGTCGCGCACTTGCCCCGTTTTCGTGATCGTGGCTTCGAGGATCACTTCGCCTTCCAGTTTCCTCGCCAACGCTTCTCGCGGATAAACCGGATCGACTCGATGTTCCAGAATCCCGCCGGAGACTCCTTGCGACACCGCGGGAGAAAGTGCGGGCAAAGTAGTGGATGGCGTCAGCAAGTCTTGCGGCGTGTTCGCGTTCGATGCCAATGAAAGGGCAGGCGCCTGCTCAGAATCGATATTTGAATCAGGCATCGCAGGCGGAGGTTCCGTCCCCGGCTTTGAATCGTGAGATATTGAACCGGCTATGCGGGGAAGCAGTTCAACCTTGGCCGCGGTCTGCAATCGATGGTGCTCATCTTCGGAAGTCGGCCGATGGACTTTGCGCGAACTCGCAGGCGTATTTTGAAATTCGATCTCGGCCGACTCCGGCGCCGAAGGCTTCACCTTTGATTGTGCCACTGGTTTTGTAGCTTCCACATTCGTTGAAGCGTGGAATGCTTTTATCCCGATCAATGCGAATAACAGCAGCATTGCCAGCCCGCCGCCTGCAATCCAGTAGTCTCTACGATTTTTTAGGAATGACAATGGAAACGGGAAGTGAATATTCGCCCAAATCCGCGGCGCCGATTCCGCTTGAGAAGTTCCCGAAGCTCCCGAGGAACGATCGGTTGCGGCGACGGGCAAAGCCGGGAGGGCCACCGCAGCGCTCTCGCCTGAATTTGAAGCACACGCCATCTCGATCATTTCGGTGAGGCGCTTCAAAGAATCGATGTGCTCGCCAGTGAATGCATGGGGCCGGGTCGAAAATACTTCCAGGATGCCGGCCGTTCTGCGTGGTCCGCGTACTGGAAGAACCACGATGGATCTGAGTCCCAGCTCGCGGCAAACCTCGGGATCGACTCTGTGGTCGGTGGCAGTGTCGTCGCAGTGCAATACTTGTCCGGTGAGGACGCACTCTCCGGAGATCCCGGAATTCGCATCGAGACGCGATCCCAACGGAGGCGCGGTATCACCGCTGCGTGCAACACAAAAGATTTCTTCTCCTGGTTGATTCGCGCCGTCGCGAATGGCAATCGCGCAGCCGTGAGCCCCGCTTAAAGCCTGCGCGGATTCGGCGATCTGACGCAGAAATGCATCGAATTCGACGGTTTCGGACGGCGATGCGGAATGGGGGAGGTCCGTCATGCTTCGTGAAAAGCGAAAATTCCACTACCATCTTTGGAAGTAGCCCAAAGTAATTAGGAGTCTGTTCCGAAAGCGGACCTATGTCAAATGAAAACCACCCCAAAAGCCTTGCTGGACAAGGAAATCCGGTTACTAAGAAAGAACATTCCGTACCCAACGAATGCAATCTCGACCCGCTAACCCTAAGCGATCGGGCTTCGCATGGTACAAACATTCCATGACTAAGCCGACCTTTCCGGCAAGCGCGCCTTCCATTGTGGCGCAAGCGCCCTGCCGCGCCGACCTGGCTGGAGGCACCATCGATCTCTGGCCTCTGTATTTATTCCACGCCGGCGCCATCACGCTGAATTTTGCGGTGAATATTCTTACGACTTGCCGCATTACTCCCCTGAAAGGAAAGGGGATCTACCTCCGTTCACTGGACACCAATAAGGAAGAACACTTCCCTAATTTCGAGACTCTACGCACTACCCGTCGGTTTCGCCTGCCTCTGGCGGCCCGGCTCCTGCAGTTTTTCGCGCCCAAGGAAGGCCTGCTGATTGAGACTGATTCCGAATCTCCCGCAGGGGCAGGTATTTCCGGCTCTTCGGCGCTGATGATCGCTACCACGGCGGCGCTGGCGCGCTTCACCGACAGAAATCTGACTCTCGAACAGATGCGCGTGATCGCCCAAAATGTCGAGGCCCAAATTATCAACGTTCCCACCGGTTGCCAGGATTACTATCCGGCGCTCTACGGCGGCGTCAGCGCTATTCATCTTGACGCGGACGGCATTCACCGCGAGGCAGTTCCGGTCACACCGGAGGAGATCGAATCCCGTTTCGTTCTGGCCTACACGGGCGCACCCCGGCAATCTGGCATCAACAATTGGGAGGTTTTCCAGGCGCACATTAATGGAGATAAGCGGGTCTTCCGCAACTTCGAGCGGATTGCGGAAATCGCTCGGGCCATGCACGCCTCTTTGGCCCACGGCGATTGGAATGAAGTGGCGCGTCTTCTGCGGGAAGAATGGAAACTGCGCCGCACCAACGCGCCGCGCATCACCACGCCATTGATTGATAAATTGATCTCCCTCGCCGCCAAGAACGGTGGCGTGGCGGCAAAAGCCTGCGGCGCCGGTGGTGGCGGCTGCGTAATCTTCCTGGTGGAGAAAGGCGCGGCCAGCCGGGTGGCGACGGCTATTGGCGAAAATGGCGGCCACGTCCTTCCGTTGCAAGTGGCGAGAGATGGGCTTCGATTTTTATGATGCCGGCGTTATAATCAGCCCATCAGCGGCCCTGGGGTGTTTTATGAAGTCTCGTTACCTTCCGGCTATTTTCGCCTTCCTGGTGATTTGCGTTGTCGCTGCAAATGCCGACGATTCCAAGGCCTCTCATCTTTCGCAGACGACTCGCAGAGACCTCATCCACGATTTCGACGATCAACTGATTTACATTCGCACCCAGTTTCCCATGGGGGCGAAAGGCCTGACGCTCAAGGACGGAAAACTTTCGCCCAGTGGAAAAGACCTGCAAGGCATGCTCGAAATGTGGGGGCCATCGGTCAAGCCCGGAGACCTGGCGCGCATCAGCTCGATCCTTATCAAGAGCGACCGTATTCGTTTCGAAGTCAACGGTGGACCGATCAAGAAGCAGAAGTGGTATCAACACATCAGCGTTTCCGGCGGCGGCGGAGATGTCCCCATCGCTCCCAGCGATTCCCAGGCGAATCCGCGAGGTTCGTACGTCGACCTTATTTTTGACCACTACGTTCCAGAATTAAAGCCGCAAGAGCTTAAAACTTTGCTATGGCCCGTCTTCGACTTCAATTCCAAGACAGCACTGGAATCCTACCTGGAAACAGTACCGCCAAAAGTGAAGGCAGCGATCCAGAGCCATCAGGTATTGGTGGGCATGGACCGCGAGATGGTGATCTATTCCAAAGGCCGCGCCCCCAAGAAAGTCCGCGAAAAAGAGGGCGAGATCGAATACGAAGATTGGATTTACGGCGACCCGCCGCAGGCTGTGGATTTCGTTCGCCTGATCGGTGACGAAGTGGTGCGAGTCGAAACCATGAAAGTGAATGGCGAGAAAGTCGTTCGCACCGCGAGGGAAGTCGATCTTGATAAACCGACAGTCGCGAAGGGCCCCGAACCATCGGCGCGTCCCGGCGCCGCGCCCTCGTTGCGACGTCCGGGCGAAGACATGCCGGAGAACCATCCCACCGGCAATCCGAATGGCAAACAGCCCATGCCGCTGCCCGGTGGTACCGATCCCGATCCGGGGAGCAGTGTGCCCGGTTCAACAGGACCGAACTTCGTCAGCAGCCTTTAGGCGAGGAGCGGCAAAGGAAAGATTCAGCCCCGTCGGGGCGAAAGAGAAGCTGCTATCCAGACTCTTACACGCCTACTGCGCTGAGGTTTGCGCGGAGAGACTTTGCTTAAGCTGGGTGGTAAATTGTTTCGCCTGTTCGCTGGAAAACAGTAGCCGATCTTCGAGAACCAGGCTCAATCGTCCAGCACCGTCATCCTCAAACTGCGCTTTCGTTGTGGTCGCGAGTCCTTGTCCAGACGGCGGCAGCGCCGTTTTAAGGTTCGTACCCTTCTGTAGGATGGACAAAACCGAAGCCGAAATCTGATCGCGCAGAATATTTCCCAGAATTCCTGAACTTAACATCTCATGAAGGAACCCGTCGCCATCAACTCTGCCGATCTCCGACACCAGATGCCAGCTGATATTTTGTTCCACTGACGCCGTCAGTTTGATCTCGACGCTGCCGTCCCCCGAAACCAGTTCTGACGGAATCTCTGAACCTTGTCCGGGCGCGCAGAACCAGCGTTCGTAATGCAGATGGACCGTCACGATGCCGGATTTGCCCAGCGGCGTGAGCGTCGCATTCTGAATCTCAAACCGCTCGCCGCAACGCGGGGAGCGGCTGAGTTGGGTCCGTAAAATATCGGCGATCTCCCGCTGCAGGTCAGAAAGATCAGCGGTAAGTTTGAGACTAAAGTTGTGATCGTCCTCGGCCGAAGTCTGAGCCACGGTGCCGGAAGCAGAAATTGCAATCGACTGACCGGCGACCTCGATGGTGTTCGTGACCGGGGGAAGATTCCATGCGAGGCCTTCGCCGGCGGAAGGCAGAACAATGCTCATCTCATTGCCGAGCGCAGCCTCTCCACTTTGTAAATTGGCGAGTGCCTTGTCGATTTCCTCAACCGAGTTTGCGGTGTGTTCGTCGCTAGTCAGTTCCTTACTCTGTTTCGCAAGATCGGAATCCGTTTTTACCAGCTTTTTGGTGATGTCTTTCAATCCCGATTTTTGCTCAGGTGAAAACGAACCAATAAAACCCTGATTCCCACTTCGCGCTTTATCGATGGCCTCTTGCAGACTGGTCGCCAGATCGGATAAATCCGCAGGTTTTGTAGGCAAAAGATCCCGAAAGCTTTTCAACTCCGCGCCAACGCTCTGAGCATCTTCCACTATCCGCGCAAACATCGCTTTTTGCTCGGGAGTGGCTTGCAACGCCACCAGTCGATGAAAATCCTTGAGGTCATCTTTCGGGCTGACTCCGGTCGGGCGACCGGCTCCGCCAAGGCCCCCGCGTCCTCCTCCTCCTCCTCCGCCACCGCCGTGCTGGGCAAGGATTTTGCTGGGGCACAGAAGCAGGACTATTCCGACAACCAGCGTCGCTACGAATGTAGAGCCAGATACAGAAACGCGCATTCCCTCAGCGGGCATCGGCAAGATCTCCAAATATTTATCTTAGAATTAAACTGACGGGACGAATACAAGCGTGTGATGCGGACAAACTGTATTTGGTCATCGCAGGCACAAATCTTGAAGAAAAGTCACAATTCTTTACACTGCGAGATCGTAAAGCCGAGGATGACAGGCTTATGCGCCAGAAGCACGATCATGGTGCCGTTTGATCATGGTTCGTGTCAGGGCAGAGGCTTTAGCCCTGCCATTTTTGGGATGAGTCGACTAACGCGCCCAAAGGCGCAACCAGCAATGGCTTTCTGGTGGTGCCACTTGGCGCGGCGACGCTTTTCCTCTTGGATTGAACCGGCAGGGCCGAGGCCCATGCCATGACAGGAACGTTGTTTACTGACAACACCGCTCCAGGGAGGTCAGTTCACTTGGCCGCCCGCCCCTCCGCCTTTACACTAGAACTGTGAAGATTGCGTTGGGCCAGATCAATCCTACCGTCGGTGATTTCACCGGCAATGCAGCCAAAATTATCGACTTTTCCCACCGTGCGCAAGCTGCGGGCGCGGGACTCATCATGTTCCCGGAACTTTCCGTCTGCGGCTATCCGCCTCGCGATCTGGTGGAGCGGGCTTCTTTTATCAATCGCAACCAGGAAAGCGTAGAACGCATCGCAGCGGAAACCAAAGGCATCGCCGTCATCTGCGGATTGGTAACTCCTGCCCAGGCTGAAACTGGAAAGTCCGTCATGAACTCCGCCGCGCTCCTCAAAGATGGACGCATCGAGTTCCTGCAATCCAAGATGCTGCTGCCCACCTACGACGTCTTCGATGAAATGAGAAATTTCGCTCCCGCAAAAAGTCAGTCGCTCTTTCCATTCAGCGGCAAGCAGATGGCCCTCACCATTTGTGAAGACGCATGGAACGACAAACAATTCTGGAACAAGCGCCTCTACACATTCGATCCCGTCGAATCTTTGATTCAATCCGGCGGCAACTTCCTGCTGAATATTTCCGCATCGCCCTTCTGGCTGGGAAAACGCGAATTGCGCCGCGACATGCTGGCGGCGATCGCCCGCAATAAAAACGTGCCCGTCGCCATGGTCAATCAGGTCGGCGGCAATGACAGCCTGGTTTTCGACGGATCGAGTTTGGTGCTCGATCGTGCAGGAAATGTGATCGCGCAGGGAAAGTCCTTCGAGGAAGATCTCATCTATTTCGATTCCGACAAACTCACCGGCGAGATTCACACTCAGGTTGACGGCGAAGAAGCCAGTGTTTATGCGGCTTTGGTGCTGGGAACCCGCGATTACGTACGCAAATGCGGTTTTCAGAAAGTCATTATTGGATTGAGTGGCGGCATCGATTCTGCTCTCACTGCAACCATCGCCGCCGATGCAGTAGGACCCGAAAATGTAATTGGCGTCGGAATGCCCGGGCCGTACTCGTCGGAAGGTTCAATCGCCGATGCTCGCGCATTAGCGGCAAATCTCGGGATTCGTTTCGAACTCCTCCCGATTACAGATATGGTCGGCGCGACTCGAAAAACATTGCAGAATATATTCGCGGGACTTTCCGAAGATGCCACCGAAGAAAATATCCAGGCACGTTCGCGAGGCAATTTACTGATGGCGCTGTCCAACAAATTCGGCGCAATCGTGCTCAGCACGGGAAACAAAAGCGAATTAGCCGTCGGTTATTGCACGTTATATGGCGACATGGCAGGCGGCCTGGCTGTGATCTCCGACGTGCCCAAGACCATGGTCTACCGGCTCAGCCATTATGTGAACTCGCGGCGTGCCGTGGTCCCGCAAGCCAGCCTGGAAAAGCCGCCTTCAGCAGAATTGCGAGCGAACCAAAAAGATAGCGATAGCCTGCCGCCGTATGAAATCCTCGATGCTATTCTTGAAGACTACGTGGAAGAATCGCACACTGCGGAATGGATTGCCGGCCAACGCGGCTACGATCTCGCCTTGGTGAGCAAAGTGATTCGTATGGTGGATAGAAGCGAATACAAGCGTCAACAAGCCGCTCCAGGGCTTAAAATCTCTGCCAAAGCCTTCGGCTATGGCCGCCGCTTTCCCATCGCCGCCAAGTCCGATGTATAAAGTTCCGTCATCATTTGAAAGGAAACACATGCTTCGTAAATTGACCGGTGTATCGTTCGTTTTGATAGCAGCCCTGCTGGCGGGCGCGCAACAGAAGCCTGCTGCAAAACCGGCGTCCACAACTGCACCGAAAGCTAAAGCGTCCGCGGGCCTGCCCTCTGAGGAGACAGTGAATGCATTTCTCCAGCAAACTTTCGGTTACAACCCGCAATTGAGTTGGAGAGTGCAGGAGATCAAGCCGTCCGCCGCACAGGGGCTCGCCGAAGTGGATGTTGTTGTTGTGAGTCCGCAGGGAGAGCAACCCAACAAGTTTTACGTTTCAGCCGACGGCGAGCACGCGCTGATTGGAGACATCATTCCCTACGGCGCGCATCCGTTCGCCGCCGACTTCAAGAAACTCAAGAAGGGAATCGACGGGCCCACGCGCGGTCCCGCCGACGCGCCAGTAGTGATTGTAGAGTTTAGCGATTTGCAATGTCCGCATTGCAAAGAGGCCCAGCCGACGCTTGAAAAGCTTCTAACCGAAGAGAAAAATGTCCGGCTGGTGTTCCAGAATTTTCCTTTACCTATGCACAACTGGGCAGCCAAGGCCGCGGCCTATGCCGATTGCGTGGCCAGGGTTTCGAATGATGCTGCCTGGAAATTTATTCAGGGCACTTATGACGCCCAAGCGGACCTCACGGAATTGAGCGCGGACGAAAAACTCAACGCGATCGCGGACGCTGCTGGCGTCAAGAGTGCGGACATTGCTGTCTGTGCCGCCAAATCTGAAACCGTGGGCCGAGTGGAACGTTCCGTGGAATTGGGCCGATCGGTAAACGTGAATAGCACGCCCACCATTTTTATTAACGGCCGGTCCGTCAGCCTGGGCGCGCTTCCCTATGACGCACTGAAGAATCTGGTGGATTACACCATCCAGCATCCGGACTGAACCCGGTTAACGGCTCACCCAAATTTCGGGACTTGCCTTCGCCGCATCCGTACGCAGAACGCGCGGGGTAACGACGATCAGCAATTCGTCGTCGTCGACTTCCTTGCTCGCGCTGTCAACGATCGGAATGACTCCAAGTACCGGAATGCCATTCAAGCTGCGCTGGTCGGTGCGGGAGAGTGCGCCAGCTACTACCGCCGGCTGTCCATCCCTCAGCGTGATGCTTCCCTTATATTCCTGGTTCGCGATGACCGGGACACCGTTGATGGATTGCCCTACCAGTGAACGAAGCTGCATCTCCAATTGCAAACTTACATCGGAATCGCCATTGACCGTCGGTTTCGCTTTGATATTGAGTCCCAGGTCTTCGTAGCTGAAAGACGGGAATGGGGTCTGAAAACTGCCGTTCCCCAGCACTTTCGAAATTGCAGCGCTATTCGCAATCGGCGCAAAACTGGCATTCTGCACTGGAAAACGCGAGCCCATTTTGAATGTGGCGTCGTTGCCTTGCGTCGTTCGAAGTGTGGCGTGGTCCAATGATTTCACCCAACTCTCGTTCAAAGACAACTGCGCTCCCAAGGTTCCCAGGCTTAATCCTTCCAGCGTCAATCCGCCGCCAAACGTAGCCACCGGCTGCGAGAAAACCGAATTCACCTGGGACTGGAGTTGGGCCAGTAAACTTGAAATTGCCGAACTGTTCGCCTGGTTGATGCCGCCGCCGGAAATCAGCTGATTGATTGCGCTTTGCAGGTTCTGTCCACCCAACGCCGCCAATGCCCCCGCTGGAATATTGAACAGATTGAACTGGTTGGGAATTTGCAGCCCAATATTGCGGGTGAAATTGTGACTGATTTGATAAATATGGACATCCAACATCACCTGAGGACGCGAATCATCCATCGTCTCCAGAAATTGGGTCGCGGCATTCAGCAGGTTCTGCGGCGCGCGCACCATAATCGTTCCGTTGTCCGCGTGCGAAGTGATGAGTTTGATTTCAAACACATTGCGCAACAGATTTACGATGTCGGTCAGATCGGTGGGCGCAGTGATGCCGGGGATCAGAAATGTTCGCAATCCCATGCGGTCGAACTGGCGGTGGTTCTCCGTCGACTCCAGCGCCAGCAGAATTTGTTTCCCATCCAACGGAGTCCAGAAAGTCTTGGTGACCTGGCCGGCGGCGCGCATGGCAGTGTAAAAATCGACTGCTTCGATATCGAACCAAACTCGCCGCGAGACTACCGAGTCGTCGAACTGCACAGCAATTCCGTAGGAATTTGCCACCTGGGTCAGCAATTGACGCGAGTCGCCCCGGTAATGAAAGTCATGTAGTTCCGGTCCCGGCGAAATCTTTAATTCTCCAGCATCCTCAACCACTTGCGGCGGTCCGGAAAGTTTCGGTATTCCCTCGCCCACCGCGTCTCGCAATCGCTGTTGAGCAAAATCATTCTGCGGATCGAGATGAACCGCACTGCGAAAATCGGCCAAAGCTTCGATGTCATGTCCGCCGAGCAGGGCCGCGTTTCCTTGCTGCAAATAGCCCGCAACCATTTGCTGGCGAGCCAGTTCGCGCGCGGTCACATAGTCCACGTTCCTGGGGGACAGGCGGGCCGCAGTATCGAAGTTTTCGAGCGCCGCATCGTTAAGTTTTG
>DATBAX010000080.1:0-14185 GCA_036271275.1 Terriglobales bacterium | reverse complement strand
GCACACTAGAGTGGGACGCGAATCAATGTTCCGCAGAAGTTGTTTTAGACGAACCGGCCGGTCTTCGAGGGACAAGCGCCGTCGCAGATAATCAATCATATGGCCGACGGTTACCGTTTCTTCATCCACCTGAATCATGGGACGGGTGCGGGCACGGTCTAGAATCTGCTGGAAAGTTTTTACCAGATCGATTACGTCGGCAGCCATTTCAGGTTCGGTGCCTTCGTCGTCCATGAACTCTTTGATCGCCGGATTCGACCAGACGGCGTCTTCGATCTGCTGCTTCTGCATCAGCATCTGCGCAGCGGACTTGAATTTTTCGTGCTCAATTAGACGATTGACGAGTTCGGCGCGAGGGTCGTCCAGTTCCTCGGAAGTGGCGGACGGATCTCGCGGAAGGAGCATCTTCGATTTGATGTGGATGAGGACTGCCGCCATGTAGATGAAATCGGCGGCGATGTTTACATCCAGCTCGCGAAGTTTTTCAACGTAGACGAGATATTGCGACGTGATCTTGGCGATCGGGATATCGTAGATATCGATATCCTGCTTGCGGATCAAATCGAGCAGAAGATCGAGCGGACCTTCGTAAACATCGCTGACGGAGACTGCGAAAGGGAAATCGCTGTCGTCCTTTTTCTGCTGCAATTTTTGTTCGGCGCGAGTCTGTTCGGGAACTTCGACTGGCGAAGCGGTGGCTTCGGAAATCGGTTTCAAATCCGTCGGCAATTTATTACCCATCGCGCTCATAACTTTTTACTTCACGCCCAGAGAGCTATCGTAGGCCAGCGACATGCCCATCGATTCGCGGACTTCATTCATAGTCGCAGTTGCAACTTCACCAGCCTTGGCGGCGCCCGCCTCCAGAATATCCCAGACGAGGCGGGGATTGTCCTCGTATTTTTTGCGGCGTTCCTGCATGGGAGCCAAAATCTGGACCAGCGAATCGGCTGCCCACCCCTTGCACTCGATGCAGCCGATACCCGCGGAACGGCAACCCTCGTAGACTTTCGCGAGAGATTCTTTGCTGCTAAAAAGTTTATGTAAGTCGCCAACCGGACAAACGTCAGGATTGCCGGGATCTGTGCGGCGGACTCGGGCCGGATCGGTGACCATGGTCTTCAGTTTTTGCCGGACCACTGCCTCGGGATCGGTGAGCATGATGGTGTTGCCATAAGACTTCGACATCTTGCGGCCATCGGTGCCGGGCAACTTTGGCGTCGGCGTCAATAGTGGTTTTGGCTCGGGAAAGATGTGGGCGCCGCGCAAGCTGTAAAACTGATTGAATCGGCGCGCGATTTCGCGGGTGAGTTCCACGTGCGGCACCTGATCTTCGCCCACCGGAACGAAGTCGCCCTTGTAGATCAAAATGTCGGCCGATTGCAGCAGCGGATATCCCAGGAATCCGTATGTATTTAGATCTTTGCCGGTGACATTTTCCTGCTGTTCTTTGTAAGTCGGAACACGCTCAAGCCATCCCAAAGGCGTGATCATCGAGAACAATAAATGAAGTTCCGCATGTTGCGGTACATGCGACTGAATGAACATGGTGCAGCGTTCCGGATCCAGGCCGGCAGCCAAAAAATCGCGCATTACTTCCAGCGAATTTTCTTTCACTTTTGACGTGTCCGCGTAGTCGGTAGTCAATGCGTGCCAGTCGGCAATGAAGAAAAAACATTCGTATTGGTCCTGCATGCGGACCCAGTTGTCGAGCGCTCCGACAAAATTCCCCAGGTGCAGCTTGCCCGTGGAGCGCATGCCGCTGAGCACGCGTTTGCGTTGATTTGGAAGAGTGGAAGACATCAAATTTTGCAGAGCCTTAACGAAGATTGGGGCGCGAGATTGGGTTTGATATTAACATGCGGAGCCGGGATTCCGCGCCATTGGCCGATAGCGCGGGGTTGTCTTTCGATTCGTGTCAGGGCATCGTCTTCAGGCGTGCCGTCAATCCATCTGATCTCAAAACGCGCTTTCAGCGCCTGCGCTAAGCATTGGAATGCCGCTGCGGCTAAAGCCGATTCAAATCGATATTGTTTCGGCACGGCTGAAGCCATGCCCTGACACGAGTCAACGTCTGACGGAACAGGCGTCTCTAATGCCTCTCGAATCCCTTTTTTACTTCTTCGGGAGCGATCGGTTTCACTTTGATTGGCTTGGCAGGAATGCCGGCCACCACATTGAACGGTTCAACATTCTTTGACGCTACTCCCATCGACCCAACCATCCCGTGTTCGCCGATTTTTACTCCGCTCATGACTGTAGCGTGATATGTGACGCGCGCCTTGGGTCCGATCTCCGTCACATGATTGGAAACGATCATGCCGTCGTTCAAATCATGCGCGTGCGTGTAGACATTGGCGAAGTCCGAAATGGAGCTGCCTTCGTGGATGATCAGTTCGCCGCGGTCATCGAGCAGCACGTATTTGTGGATGGTGCAGTTGTCTTCAATCGTCAGATTGTAGCCGAATGACACTTCGACGCCATGAAAGATCTTCACGTTCTCGCCGCAATGTTTCAAAATATGGCGGGCGAGCATGGCTCGTAAGCGAAATCCGAGCCAATGGTTCAATCCAACAGGCGACCGATCGTACATCATCCAGAACCAGATCAGTGGTTTGCGCTCAGCGTACTTCTCGGGATTGACATCGCCATAGTACTCGGGCTCGAGAGAAGCATTGCGGGGATCGAACGAATGGAACAGCGTCTGTTCGGCCAGAGTGGAGAAAGCGCTTATCCCAGCGAACGGCTTGCCGAGATAAAGCTCGTATAAATTGTCACGAACGACCTGGCTGCGATGTTCAGGATCACGATTGCCAAATTCATGGTCAAGACGTTCGATCCATTCCAAAAAGCTCTTTTGCGCTTCCGGCGTCGGATTAATAGGACGATATTCGTATCGCGGCATGATGGCCTCACAAATGGATTAGGGCGCGTTAAACATAGCATACCCGCTGGCCGAGACTCGACGGCAAGGGTAGACTGCTTAGTTGCCATAATCCGGCCGGGATTTATTTCAGCAGATTGAAAGAGGGAAGAATGAACAGCAATTCTTTGCGAGCGCTCATAAGGTTGTTGCTTGTCACGGCAGTTTTACTCGCGGCGGTACAATCAATTTGGTCGCAAACTCCGGAATCTGCCGCGCAAGCGTTCGACCTGGTCATCATCAACGGACACATTATGGACGGCACCGGGTCTCCCTGGTATTCCGGCGACATCGGTATTCGTGACGGAAAGATTTCGGCAATCGGCAATCTGACCGCCGCATCCCGCAAGCGAACGATCGATGCCCAAGGAAAAGTTGTGGCCCCGGGATTTATCGATATGCTTGGGCAATCGGAAATCACAATTCTGGTGGATCCGCGCCTGCCGTCGAAAATTTATCAAGGTATCACCAGTGAAATCACGGGTGAAGGCAACTCGGCCGCTCCGCTGAACGATACGATTATCCGAACGGACCATCCCGGCTACGAGCATTATCATGTGACTCCTGATTGGCGAACTTTTCGGCAATATTTCGCCAGGCTCGAGGCGCAGGGGATGGGAATTAATCTTGCCAGCTATGTGGGAGCTACACAAGTCCGCCGCATGGTTTTGGGCGATGACGACAAGCAACCCACTCCCGAACAACTGGAGCAGATGAAAGAACTGGTCCGGCAAGCGATGCGCGATGGAGCCGTCGGCGTGTCAACGGCGCTCGAATATGCTCCTGCTCCTTACGCGAAGACGGAAGAATTAATTGCGCTGGCGGGTGAAGCGGCGAAGTCCGGCGGCATTTACGCGACCCACATGAGGGACGAGAGCAATTCCGTACTGGATGCGATTGATGAGGCCCTGCGCATCGGCCGCGAGGCGCACATTCCGGTTGAGATCTGGCATTTGAAAGTTGCCGGGAAACAAAACTGGGGTCGCATGCCGCAAGTGATCGCGAAAATAAATGCGGCCCGTGCGGAAGGCATGGACGTCAGCGCGAATACCTATGCGTATCCCGCCTGGTTCAACACGTTTTCGGCGTTCATTCCGCCCTGGGCGCATGATGGCGGAGACGCGAAACTTGTCGAGCGTTTGAAAGATCCAACCACGCGCGAACGCATTCGGAAGGAAATGTTGACGCCATCGAACGACTGGGACAACGAATGGTTGGAGATTCCCGGACCTGAATCCGTACTGATCAGTGTGGTGCGGGACCCGAAACTTCTTCCCCTGCAAGGCAAGACGCTGGCGGAAGTGGCGAAGATTTGGAACAAAGATCCCATGGACGCGCTTTACGATTTTCTTATCCAGGATGTCCTTACCGAAGTTGCGGTCTTTGGCATGTCGGAGCCGGACATCGTTCTCGCCCTGCAACAACCGTGGGTATCGATCGACAACGATTCGGGCGGGACTTCGCCGGAAGGAATATTGGGGCTGGAACATCCCCATCCCAGGGCTTACGGGACTTTCCCACGCATTTTGCGCAAGTACGTTCGCGAGGAACACAAACTTACTCTGGAAGACGCCATTCGGAAGTTCTCCGCGTTGCCAGCACAGCGGATGCGGCTGACCGATCGCGGAGTGTTAAAAGCTGGCATGTGGGCTGACGTTGTGATCTTCGATCCCGCTACCGTGCGAGATCTGGCCACGTTCGACAATCCGAACCAGTTATCGCAAGGAATGGAATTCGTATTGGTCAACGGAGTTCCCGTCATCGATCAAGGAAAAATGACGGGCGCGAAACCGGGGAAAGTGCTGCGGGGCGCGGGATACGTGCAGTAACTATTTTTGCGTGAGCGTGAGTTTCTGCGAACTGATGATCGCTGTATCGACACGATCGGGCAAAGTGAATTTCGAATCGATGCCGATATCTGGGTATTTTGGACGCAGAAATTTCTGAACGAATAATTGCAGAATGAGTGGCGGGATTTCGGTGTCGTCAAGGACAACGGAATCTACGTGCACCATGCCTTCTCCGTCCTCGCCGTGAGCGTGGGCGACGACGACCACTGTGTGCACGCCACTGAACATCGCTAGCAGGGGATTGCTCGCATTGCGGCCCGATTTGATCTGGTCGAAGTCGACTTTTGCGGAGGCTACGGCCATTCCCGGCTGCGCCTGAAAAGTGACGGACTGCACGCCCGCGGGCAGCCTTACTCTTCCGGCAGCGAAGTACGAATTGATTTCCTGATCGGTAAATTCGGTTGGCGAGGGTTCTGGGTGAGCTAGTTTTCCATTGCTAGTCACATGTTGCAGCTTCTTTTCCATGCTGGCCACATTGGCCATTTGGGCATGCGATGAGCTTAACAATCCGGCCATCAGACAAATCAGAGTTGGAGTGGCCAGGACTTTCATGGTTTCAGGGCCGCTCGTGTTTCTGGAGTAACGATGGGCGAGACATGCGGCTCGGTCAGCGTGCCCGTGATGTTGAACCCGTGGCCGCCTTCACGGGAAAGTTTCAGATCTAAATTGCGATTGAAAGCCGCATTGCCATTGACCTGGTAACTGCCGCTGGCGGTCTCGATCTTGCCATTCTGGATTTCCACTTTCCCGCCGCGGACAATAAACCGTCCTGCGAAGCGATGAACCTGCAAAGAACTGGCGTTCTCTAGTGAGATGTGCGGCAAGCGGGCATCTTGCGCTTCGATTTGCAAACTGGCCTCCGCGGAGGTAAGCAAGTCGGGGGTGTTCCAGCCGGAAGCCGTAGCCTGATACTTTGCGTTCGCCGTTCCGCTGATCCAACCATCGTGCATGGCGTCGGCGAGCTGTTCCAGGACTGCGGATTCCAATGTGCCACTACCAGCATACTTCGGCGGCTTGACCGAGAAATCAGCCTTCCACTCGCCCACATGGCGGCCGCCAAGAAGATTGCCTCGCAATTCGGACAGCCGCAACTTGCCATCCTCTAACTCGGTGTTGGCCGAAACGCCGGTCACAACCAGAGTGTGAATGACTAAGCGGTCCGTCGCGAGTTTTCCTGCGGCGTGCAAAGTACGAAGGTAAGGAATTCCCGGTGAGGATGAAGAAGTGAATTGATACCACGCTCGTTCGCCAGGCTGAGGATTCAGAATTTGCGCCAATCGATCGGTCGCAATTTCGTCGGCATGCAGATCGAAGTGCACGGGGCAATGTCCTGGTAATGCACATTGTCGAGCGATGCTCAGCGCTCCGCGCCAAACGCTGCCGGCCAGGGACGCTGTCAGGTTCTGCACTTTGATTTCGTCTGGTTCCAGTGAGACGTCCGCCGAAGCTATTTCCAAAGGCGCATTCAATCCGGCCACGGGCGTACGGATGGAATGCAGTTGCACTCTGCCCGTCGTGCTGGGGGCCTTAAACCCTGGCCAATTGCCGGCGACCTGCAAATCCACTTTGGCGGCGCCGTCAGCGGCCAGCGCAGGAACTGGGATCCCAAATGTACGGGCTACCTGCAATAAGCGTTGCACCTGCGCATCGCCCTGAAGTGTGAGGCTGTAACCAGAATGCGAAATCCATCCTCGCGTTGCCGACTGTGAAGGTCTGCCCAGCGCCATGTTGAATGGACCAATGTCCAGGTGAGCTTCGGATGGGGCTTGTGCAATTCCTGCGCGGGATGGAAAGCCCGCCATTTTCATCGCAGGGGTAGCGGTGGCTTTTGCGGAAATTGCGAATGGAATCTTATCCAGCGCCAAGTCGGCCCTGGTGAATTTTGAACTGAGATGGAGCCCGACGGTTTCACCCGACCCTGTCCAGATGCCGGGACTTCCGGATCTTGCGCGAACATATTTAACATTCGCTTCCAGTTTTCCAGCCGCGATCAAATCGTTGGGGATGCCTTGTTTTGCGTGGCGCGCCAAACCCACCAGCGCTTGTATCGGCAGATGCTGAGCGGTGAGATTCAAATCGTATTGCGCGGGCCCGGGCAATCCGGCGACGCTGCCATCCAGGTTGATCACGCCATCTCCTACGGGAGCACGGCAGGCGAGCTTGGACAGCAGTTGATCCGATGTACTGTAGTGGCCGCTGCATTGCGTAGCAAGTCGGAGGGCGCCACCGCCAGCGATGTCGTAACGATGGAAATCCTGAACTACGGCTTGCGTTCCGACGAGAAGATCGCCGGGCGTGCCGCTCAACGTCGCGACAAATTCGATGGTTCCTCGCCAGCCTTGATCGTTCCCGTATACCAGTTTGGAGGCTTGACCAAGCTGCGCCCGCTCCCAAATAAGATTGAACTGCAGAGGGGTTGCGCGCAATGCGGTGGCTCTTTGCCAGGTTCCATTGACCGTTAGAAGTCCGGTGTCACTAAGGTTGAAATCCGTTCGCACTGGCTGCGCCTTCAAACGCATGCCCCACGCATTTTCCGAATCCTGCCAGAGTCCAAAGTCAGCGTCGGTCAAAGCGTACGGTTTCTTTTCCTGACCAAACTTAAAATTGATGCGGCCGCGGTCTGCTTCAATGTAAGGAAATCCTGGCCGCGCCTCAGTTCTTGCTTTGCTGGTCGGAGCAATGGGAGTTTTGGCGGCCCGTTCCAGAAGGCTTTCAAGGTTCCAGTGTCCGTCACTGTTGCGAACCAGATTGAGACTCGGCTCGGTCAGACTTAAGCGGGCAATCTCGATGCGGCCGCGAAGCAGGGAACTGACCCGCAAAGACGCTGTCACCTGTTCGGCGCGCAACATGGGTTCAGCGCTGAACGCGGCATCGTCGTGGACGACGAAATTCTCCAAGTCAAAGCCGGGACGTGGCAGCAGACGAAGAGTTACCGACGCTACCTCTACTTGTCTTCCAAGGGCCAAACTGATGGACTGGACGATCCTTGTCCGCAGACGGTCCGCTCCCGGTCGCGCCAGGAACAGGCCCAGAACAACCAGTAGCGCGATCACCAGCAGGCCGCGTTTGGAACGAAAAAAACTCACCTGACCGCCCTTAACGTGCGAGACCACCGTGTTCCACCGAAGAAATGAACTACCACATGGGCGATGAAACCTAACCGCTCGGTTATTCCTGTTTTCTCGTATTGATCGCGCGGGGTTTCGAATGACCAATAAATAAACATGGGGCGCCCGACAACATTTTCCTGCGGAATGAATCCCCAGTAACGACTGTCCAGGCTTACGTCGCGATTGTCGCCCATACCAAAATAACTGTTGGGCGGGACCACTAGATCTCCCCCTTCGACATGCGTCTGGAGACCCATTTCGAAGTCGGAATACGTTCCTCCGCTTTCGGGTTGAACGGCTGGAAATTCGTCGCGGTATGGTTCGTAATTGCCGAGACTATGGATCCGGTAAGGTTCGTCCAGCTTTTCGCCATTGCGATACAGCTCGCCGTTGTGCACGTGCAGCCGATCGCCGGGAATTCCGACAATCCGTTTCACGACATAAAGCCCAGGCTCTGCCGGGGAGAGAAATACCACAATGTCATTCCGCTTAATTGCACGATACGGAAGCAGCGGTCCCAACCACTTCGTGGCAGGCGCGAGTTGAAGATGATTTACAAATACGTGATCGCCGATCAGCAACGTGTTCTCCATCGAGCTCGATGGAATCTCAAAAGCCTGCAACATGAAGGTAATAATGAACAGCCCGGTCACCAAAACGGTCGCCAGCGAAGCTAAAAACTCGATGGTGGTCTCTTTCGGCTTTTCTTCCTGCTCGATTTCTTTCTCTTTCTTGGCCACTAATCGATCCTCTCAGCGGGTTAAAAAATTAACGGACTACTCTGAACGTGCGGGACCATCGAGTTTCATCGAAAAAATGGATTATGACATGGGCAAAGAAGCTGAATCGGTCAGTCATATCGGTTTTCGTTACCTGGTCACGAGGTGTCTCGAATGACCAATAAATAAACATGGGCCGTCCGACAACATTTTCGCGGGGAATAAAGCCCCAGAACCGGCTGTCCAGGCTCACGTCACGGTGGTCCCCCATTCCAAAATAACTACCCGGAGGAACCACTAAGTCATCGCCTTCGATATGGCTGCGAAGGCTCATTTCTCCCTCGGGATACTGAGGATTGCTTTCCAATTCACCCGAAGGAAAATTGTCGCGATAGTTGTAGGGTTCGTCGGCATCGTGAGGAATGGTGTAAGGCTCATCCAGTTTTTCCCCATTGCGATACACCACGCCATCGCGCAAATGGATGCGATCGCCGGGAATCCCCATTACTCGTTTGACGACGTAAAGACCGGGTTGTTGGGGATGAAGGAATACGACGATGTCGCCACGTTTAATCGCACGGTAGGGAAGCAGCCAGTCCAGCCAATGGGTGGCGGGCGCGAATTGCACGCGATTCACCAGAACGTGATCGCCGATCAGCAACGTGTTCTCCATGGAGCTGGACGGGATTTCGAAGTTCTGAAAGATAAAGGTAATAATGAACAGTCCAATCACCAGCACGCTCGCCGACGAGGCGAGAAATTCCACCAGGGTTTCGCTCGGTTTTTCTTCGCTCTTAAGTTCCTTCTTGGCCACTAATCAATCCTCTTACCGGGCAAGCTGAATGCTATCTGACGATGCGGAATGTGCGGTCCCAGCGAGTGAGCTGAAAAATATGAGTTACGGCATAGGCGAAATGTAGAAGTTTATCACCTACGTTCGGTGACCTGGGCAAGTCGTCGTTCCCGCTTTTCACTGACCAATAAATGATCAACGGCCTCCCCACGATATTCTCTCTGGGCACAAATCCCCAATAACGGCTGTCCTTGCTGTCATCGCGATGGTCGCCCAGTGCGAAATAATTTCCTTCGGGGACGATCAGTTGCCCATCCTCGACTAGCTTTTTCATCAGCAACCACCATTCCCCTTCTTCGTCCGGATCCAAAGTATCCGCTCTTGGGAATTCGTCGCGAAAAACATTGTGGCTTGTGGTGCTGTAATGGACGTAGGGTTCGCTCAGCATTGTGCCGTTTACATAAACCTGCTGGTTCTTGAGCCGCACATGATCGCCGGGAATGCCGACAACTCGTTTGACGAAATGCTGGGTAGGATCAATCGGGTAGTGGAATACGATGATATCTCCACGATGCACCTGCCGGTAAGGCAGAATGGGATCGAAGAAGCTGCCTCCGCCATAGCGGAACTTATCGACCAGCAAGTAGTCCCCGATCAACAAAGTATTTTCCATTGACTGAGAGGGAATCTGGAACGCCTGCACGATAAAAGTCATGACGAAGGTCGCTATGACGACGGCGTTAAGCAGCCATTGCACGGAACCGGGCCAATGACTCAACGATGGTCTCTCGTGCGTCTCCATACCGGTCTGACCTAAACTCCTCGACTCAAATCCTTGACCCATGATGCCGTGGCTAAGAACGTCCCTTACTCTTCACCAGTCCATTGTTTTCGTCAGGCAGTGACGCCAGATATTCGAGTGCTTGCCGGGCGGCATCCTGTTCGGCATTCTTCTTCGTTGATCCTTCAGCACGGCCGACGAACGCGGCCTTGCCGTTGTGCTCGGCACCATTCAGCCGGGCTTCGACGGTAAATGTCTTGCTGTGGTCCGGTCCATGTTCTTTAACCAAAACGTAAACCGGCTGAGGACGCCCGCCGGCCTGCAATCTTTCCTGTAAGGTCGATTTGTAATCGGAGACTGGCAGGCTGCTGCCATTCCGCTCCAACTCCGGGCTGACGATCTGACCTAAAACAAATCTGCGGGCACTTTCCATGCCGCCGTCCAGATAGACGGCGCCGAGGACAGCCTCCAGCGCGTCGACCAGCATGGCGGTCTTTTTGCGGCCGCCACTCTTTTCTTCTCCCTTGCCCAGCCGAAGATAAGAGCCCAGATCCAATAGTTGGGCAATGCTGATCAGATGCTTTTCGCTTACCAGGTGAGCGCGCAGTTTCGACAGTTCACCCTCCCGAAAATGCGGGAAATGATGAAACAATTCCTCAGTCGTCACCAGGCCAAGGACAGCGTCTCCCAGAAATTCAAGCTGTTCATTGTCTCCCACCTTGGCGGGATCGGAGAGTTGAAGCGACTCAAGTTCCCTGGCTTGTGAGGTATGGGTCAACGCCTGCTGCAATAGTTCGGGACGCCCGAATTGGTGTCCCAGGGCTTTTTCCAGTTTCGCAATGTCAGGTGACTTCGTCATCAGAAAAGCTGAGGGATGTATCTAAAACTCTCGCAGGGACAGCCGGCCTCGGCTGTCCCTACGGGCAAAGCTTGACCGCTACTTCTTGGGCGCAGCAGGGGGCTGGGCGGTTGCTGGAGCCTGCGCACCCGGCACCAGTTGGGTCAAACGGGCCTGCTCATCGCGCGCCGCTTTTCCGACGGTCGTCCCCTCCTTTGTGAGTTCGACGGCATGGTTGGCCTCTTTCAAAGCCTCGGGATACTTGTCCTGCTTGTCGAGCGCGAGCGCAAGGCGCAATACCGCAACTGGGTCCGGTTGAGCCGGGAACGCATCGATGGACTTACGAAGAGAGACTTCGGCGTCCGCAAATTTCTCGCGCTTGTATTGCAAGGCGCCGATAATTGCATACGCCGTGGAACGCAAATAAGCTTTGTATCCGTCCACCTTTTCCTGCGGAGTGCCGGGTGGGATCGTGATGTCGGTATCTATCGTTTCGAGAGAATGTTGCGCGTACTTGGTGGCCTGATCGTAACGCTGGTCTTTGTCGATGTCTGTATCCTGCGTGCGCTCTTCCAGCACCTGAGCTACGCCTACCAGTGCTTCCGGATCATCCGCATCCAGGGCCAACACTTTGTTCCCCATCTTCAACATCAGGTCGGCGTTGTTAGCGTTTTGAGCACTGTTCATGGCTGCGCGGTAAAGCAAAACGCGCAATTCACTCTCCGGAAACTTCGCGGCGAAGTCGTCGCAAGATTTCTCCATGGCCGCCGCATCGTTTACATTGGCGATGGCCGCTTTGTAAGCGTCGAATTCGGGCTGGGTTTTGGCTTGTGGCGGACGTTTTCCCTGTGTGGGTGCCGCAGGGGTTGTGGCCGTTTGCGGGGCTGCGCCCGGCTTCGCCGCCGGCGGGGTTTGGGCGGCACAAACCAATGCGCTTACCACCAGCACCCCAACTAACATAGCTGCTCGCTTCATGCGTTCTCCTTAAAACTGCGATTACGGAATTCGATTGCGAATTTGATCATCCTCTGTTCTTACTGATCGCTCTGCTGAGGATGGCTGGGCGGTTCATAAGGTTTCTGCAATCCCTGTTCTGCTGCAGCTTTAGCTTCAGGCAATGCCTCGCCGGCGTTCAGTGCGGCCCGGTAGTGATCGACTGCCGCGTCGCGCTCTTCTTCTAAATCGAAGATTCTTCCCAGATAAATATTCGACCACACGATCACTTTCGGTTCGTGCGAAACCGTGAGCGCCTTCTCGAAGTAATTGCGGGCGCCTTCCATATCCTTACTCTTGACGGAGGCCTGCGCCAAGATAAACAAAGCGCGGCCTGCATCTTCACTCTTCTCATCCAGCGCTTCCTGCGCCAATTTCTGGGCGCCGGCCACATCGCCTTTTGCGAGATCTTCTTCCGCCGTGCTCAGTAGCTTGCCTTCCATGGACGAACGCGCCAGATGCAGGATTTCGGGATCGGCTTTGGGCGCGAACTGCACCCCTGCCGCCAGCTTCTCTTCCTTGCGCACATCGATATTCATCAGCATGGTGCCGTAAACGTTCCGCAAACCAGCCTGGTCGGTTTCGAACTGGACGAGTGCGTCGTAAAAGTACTGGGTCAAAATAAAACCCTGCTGCATGGAAGCTTGAATGGCTTGTTGACGCTCAGTTTCCGGCGTCTTGCCGGATTCAGCAGTACGAACTTCAATCGCCCGGATTAAACATTCCGTCGACAAAAGCGCGGGATCATCCTTAAAGCTCTCGTCCATGGGCGCGGTTTTCAGCGCATCCAGCAACGGCGTCAGCCGCTTGACCGCATCCGGATACTTCAACGATAGGGGATCGAGTAGATAGTGCAGGTAAGTATGACGGATCTGCTCCATTTTCAGAGACGCACCCTTGCCCGGAGAGATCACCACGAAATAATCGGAAACATAGTTGCGGGCATTGGTCTGCCCTGGCGCCCCCATGGGATCGAGATACACCGTGAAGCCGCGTCCCAGATATCCCGACGACGGAACCTTTAAATAGATTTCCGTGTCGAACAGCATCTTCGACACCGGCTGGTGATAACGATCAGTGAGGGCGGCGTAGGCCTTGGCATGGCGCAGCCAGATCGCATGTAATCCAGCATCAACGTAAAACTTTTGCAGCATTGGCAGGATCGCCAGCACCGGCGAGGCATCGGGCGCGAGGTCCGCTTCTTTTACTTTAAGGGTAAGCGCCGGAGGAGGATTGAGATAGAGCGCCAACGAAACGAACTGGGCAAGGTCACGGCCGGAATCCGGCTGTTGGTGTTCCTGATAAAACTGGCACAAGGTTTTTACCGAGTTCTTCACATCCTCGGAAGCTTCAATGTTTTTGCTGACTTCGGCCCGGATCTCGCTGCGCAGCGGATCAGAATTATCCAGCTCGGCGTCGTACCCGCAGGCATTGATCGCCGTCAGGACCGTGAATAACGTCTCGTTGGTATCGAGTGAGACTTGGGTGGTCCCCTGCTGTCCGGCGGATACTTGCACCAACAACCCCATCAGGGCCGCCCACAACGAGTTTCGTATCCAACGATTCAGGGAAAACCTCCTACAGGCTGGTAAACAAACACATGCGGTTCACTGAGTCAGTTTAAGGGCTTCCCGGTGCAGGGTCAAACGAAAGGAGGAGGAGCGATACGGGAGGGGGAAAGTGGTACAGCCCTGTCCTGGGTCACAAATCGGAAGTTGGCGGGTTGGGTGGGGCGGGGGCGCGTGCACAATGAGATAAAGGTTGGATTGTCGGTATAAAATAGCGTCCTCATTTCAACCGGTCCCAGATTCTGGATTGAATGAGAATCCCGCGTGATCCGCAAGCTGAGAAAAACCAGAATATGGAATCTTTCTTGCTGTCATTGTTTTCCATTGTGCTGCTGTTCAGCAGCGTTCATTCGTCCGGGCAAAGCCGAATTGCCATTCCGTCGTACCAGGATCCGGGGAGCAGCCAATGGTACGAATGGCGGACTCTCGGTTCGTCTTCGGTCGGCATCATGATCGTCAATCTCGACAATGGCGACGACACTGCTTACTACCCGAGGGTCGCCCAGGCGATTCGCAACGCGCGAAAGCAGGGAATTTTTGTCGTCGGCTACACCTACACCGGATATGGACAGCGCGATCCCGCCGTCATTCGCAAGAAAGTGGACGCAGT
>DATBAX010000079.1:0-20383 GCA_036271275.1 Terriglobales bacterium | reverse complement strand
GACGAACTGGGAAATATTTATGACGACCAGGGCCGCGTCGGCATGTGGTGGACTGCGGAGGATATTGCCAACTACCACGCGGCGGCGGAGAAACTGGCGACGCAAGTTGATGGTTACTGTCCGTTTGCCGATCTTTGTGTGAATGGCAAGCAAGTCTTGAGCGAAAGTATTGCCGATCTCGCTGGGTTGCTGACTGCGCATGATGCGTATGTTCTGTCACTGAAGGGCAAGAGCGATGTTGTCATTGGCGGACTGAGTGGGGAACAGCGATTTTTCCTGGCGTTCTCGCAGAGATGGCGAAAGCTGCAGAGCGACGATGCGCGGCGCCTGCAGATGAAAACCGATACGCATTTGCCGGGAGAATATCGCAGCGATGAGGTGCGGAATGTTGAGGCTTGGTACAAAGCTTTCGGGATCGCGCCCGGGGACAAGCTGTATTTGAAGCCTGAGGGTCGGATTGGGATTTGGTGAGCTGATTACGGAAACTACGCCGCGGATCTTCGCTGATTTTCGCGGATCTTTTTTTGGTGATTATGTCTCAGATGTCGGCGTCTGTGGTTCCCACCCTCCCGCAAAAAACGCGGGGAGGGTGGGGCAGCCTTTTTCGTGGTGGTCCCCAGCATTCGTGGTTATTCCTCTCATTACCCGCGTAACTTGCCGGGTTTGCACGTTGGCCGTAACTTCACATAAGACGATCTTAATCTGTTCCGTCCGAGATGCGACCGCGATGGCAAAGACTGCAAACCGCCATTACGCGTGTGCCTCACAGTGACTCCTGGTAATTCGCACCCGCGCGGGTGAGAAATCTACGGAGCATGGTCTCGGCAAAATCCTCCGGATCTCTATATAGCAGTCGGGCCCTGATTTCCAAGGGATCAAACCGTCTAAAAGCGGTTGACCCACATACTCGAAATTTATTCAGGAGAAATGATGAAGCGCACACGTCTTGCCTTGTTGGTGTCATTGACTTTAACTGCCATTTTGTCCACCGTGGGCTGCGGAGTTGGAAGTTCCGCACCACAAACGAATCCGGTTTTCACAAAACTACTTTTTGATTCAAGCCGTTCCGTATCTCCCGCGACCAACCTGTTCGTGATGGGAATGGATGGCTCGAATCTGACGCCAGTTGCTCTCGTCAACAACGGTGTCTATCAACCGTCGATCAGCGCGGATGCCAAGACGATCGTGTTTGATTACAGCGGCAACGTTTGGACACAAAACGTCGCAACCAGCGTGCAGACCCAATTGACGACCGATCAGGACACGTACGCCACGAGGATTTCTCCGGACGGCAAAAAGATCGTTTTCAATCATTACGATCCCGTCGCCACTACCGAGTCGGTCTGGATCATGAACGTAGACGGAACGGGCAAAACCAATCTTACTTCCACTTTTCCGGCCGGAATGACGGGTTGCTGGAGCGGAAATTTCTCGGCCGATAGCGCGAAGATTGTCATGGCGTGCTACGGCAATTCAATGGATGGGCTTTACACCATTAAGGCAGACGGAACCGGCCTGGCAACCGTCCTTACCCAAAACAGTTTCCTGGACACACCCGCCTTCAGCCCGGATGGAACGAAGATCGTATTCGTGAACTTCAACCTTACGGGATCCGTCACCTTCGGGGTGGTTAGCGTGAATCTGGATGGCACCAATCAGGCCGTAATTGCGTTGGGTTCGTATGAATCTGAAGTCCTGAACTCATCGGTTTATTACTCATTCTATGACACTACCTTGTCGAACAACAGAATTTACAAGTGCGACCTGGATGGAAGCAATGCGACTCCGATCACGGATGGATCGGCGCAGGATTACCTTGCACTGAGCACTGACTAGTTGAATCGTGTGGGGTGGCCGGCTCGGCTGCCCCATTTTTTTTAAACCCACTACTACGCCACGGATATTCGCTGATTTTCGCGGATCTTTTTTTTTGCGTAATTCCTCTAACGACACAACCCTGCTCATTCCATTCCTGTCTGCACTGCCAACACTCAAGTTTCGGCTTTCGTGGTTCTTACCCTCCCGCAAAAGCGTGGGACCACTCGGTTGGGGTAGAATTTTTTGCATGTCTAAATTACGAGTGCAGAGTTTTTCGGTTTCGCTGGATGGTTATGGGGCTGGGCCCAATCAGGATCTTGCCAATCCGCTCGGGGTAGGCGGAATGGCGCTGCATGAATGGGTTTTCACGACCCCCACTTTTAAAAAGATGCAAGGCAAAGAGGGCGGCACTCCTGGTATCGATGAAGATTTTGCGGCTCGGGGTTTCGAGAATATTGGAGCGTGGATTCTTGGTCGAAATATGTTTGGTCCGGTTCGGGGGCCGTGGGTAAACGAAGATTGGAAGGGATGGTGGGGAGACAATCCGCCGTATCACGTTCCCGTTTTCGTGCTCACTCAGCATCCACGCGCTGCGATCGAGATGAAGGGAGGCACGACGTTTCACTTTGTAACTGACGGGATTCATGCTGCGCTGGAACGTGCAGTGAATGCCGCGAAAGGCAAGGATGTCCGGCTCGGGGGCGGTGTGGCTACGATCCGGCAATACCTTACTGCTGGATTGATCGATGAGATGCATCTGGCGATGTCGCCGGTGCTGCTTGGCTCCGGTGAAAATCTTCTATCCGGAATTGACACGGCGAAACTTGGCTATCAATGTAGTAAACGCGTTGCGAGTCCTAACGTGACGCACTTCGTGATTACTAAACGTGTTTAGTCGGCGCTATCGCAGAGTGCTCGATAGGATGGGGCATCCTCTGTGTTTTGGGTTTTAGTCAGAGTGCAGGATTCTGGCGATGTCCATGCGGAAGGCGCGGCGGATCGGCAGCAACGCGGCGGAGATGAGGATGGCGATCAGTAAAGCGACCGCGCTCGCATAACTGATGGGATCAAGCCCGCTGATACCGTAAAGCCCTCGCTGGATGACTTGTGATAGTCCGGCGGCGATGGCCACTCCCGCGATCAATCCGATGACGACCGGCCAGGCGAACCGGCGCAGCACGGAAGAGAAAATTTCTCCGCGGCTGGCCCCAATGGCAAGCCGAATGGCGATTTCCCTGGTGCGTTGCGAGACGGCGAAGCTGACCAGACCCAGCAGGCCAACGACGGCGAGAAAAATTGCGATGCCACCGAGCAGGCCAATGATCGCCGCGATCTGTTCCACGCGCTCGACGCTTTTGCGAAAGCCGGCCTTGAGCGGAGTTATCGATGGCAGAAGTTTGGGATCAATGTCAGCGGCAATGGATTTGATGGTTGGTGATAGCGCCGTGGGAACGCCGGCGGTCCTGATCAGGACGGACATGCGAGGCAGAAATTCCGCAGATGGCGGGTAATAAATTTCAGTTGCATCCGTGTTGTTGAGTTCCATGGCGCGCGTGTTGCCGACCACGCCGACGACGATGTCTTTGCCATTTTTCCATGGCTTGCCGATCGGGTCTTCGGCCGGCCATCGTTTCCTAGCCAGCGACTGGCTAAGAATGACCGCGTGGGTTTCGCCGGGACGGATGAAGCGTCCCCGTAACAACGGGATATCCATGGTGTGAAAGAATTCGGGCCCAACCCAGTTGGGATAGATCAAAACCCGATGGCCATCGACCTCGATGCCGGTGATCATGACGTCGGCATTTACCAGCGGCGGACTCAAAGCCATTGAAACCGAGATCACTCCTGGGACCGCTCGCAGGCGTGTCTGCAACTGATCAAGATAGTTTTGTGCGGTGGATGGAGTGAATCCATGATCGTGCAGGCCGGGATCAATCGATAACACTTGCTCATATCCGAAGCCGGGGTCGGTATGCAGGGTGTGAAGAGTTGCCCGGACCAGCAAGCCGGAGAGAATCAGCAGCACGCAACTTGCCCCAACCTGGGCACAGACTACGAATTGGTTCCAGAGAGTCCGCTTTTTATTTCGCCGAACAAGTTGCAGAGTGGGCAACAGGCCGAAAAAGATGGCGGCGAGAAAACCTGTGGCGAGAGTGAATACGACGACTCGCCAATCGGGGACTGCGCTCATCCAGGTTGGAGCGTCCGCGTAGAAGAGCGCGAGGCGAAGAACGGCGTAGCTAAGAGGAAGAGCAGCCAGCGAACCAAGCCAGCCAAGCAGCAAGTTCTCGGTGAGCAGTTGGCGAAAAAGGCGCGACTTGCGCGCGCCCAGGTCGAGCCGCAACTGGATCTCGCGTTGCCGGTTGACTCCGCGGGCCATTAATAGTCCGCCCAAATTCGCACAAGCGATGCCCAGGACCAGAAACACCAGCAGCGCGACGAGCGCGACCACCGGGCCGCCATCTTCAACGGAAAAAAAGTGTGCACCTGGAGTCACGAGGATGCGCTCGCTGTCCCAGATGACGGTGGGGTATATTTTGCGCAATTGATTGGTGAGTGACAACAACTCTTGTTCGGCGCTGCCCTGGGTAAAGCCGGAGGCGAGGCGTCCCCACATGATGATCAGTCCATCGAACTTCGGGTCGTCGAGGGATTTGCTGCCCTCGAAAAAATAAGAATGCTGGAGCAATGGCAGCCAGACATCCGGATCGTCTGTTCCCAGATTCGCAAACGTGCGGGAGGTTACGCCGACCACTGTAACCGGCTTTCCCGCGATCTGGATGGTTTGGCCGATGAGAGATGGATCGCCCGCGAACTTTCTTTGCCAGAAGCGATAGCTCACAACGGCGACTGGATCTGGATTGGAAGAATCTTCGATCAAGGGAGTGAACAAGCGTCCAACTTCCGCGGAGCCTCCCAGTTCGGTGAAGTAGTTCGAGGTGACAAAGCTGGGAGTGATTCGTTGCTCGTCGTGGCCCATAACCAGGGGAGCAGTGGTCATGGTTGCCATGACTGCGGAAAGCGATTTCGCGTGGTCGCGATAGTAGGCGATCGAAGTGTAAGGCACGCCGGGTTCATTGTTTTCGGGAGAGCGGCGTTGAATGCCGACCAGTGTTTCAGGATGACGCACCGGGATGGATTGAAGAGCGATGAGGTTATAGAGGCTGAATCCGAGGCTGCTGACGCCGATGCCGAGCGCGAGTACGAGAATCGCGGTCAATGAAAAGCCCGGCGACCTGGCCAGAATGCGCGCGCCGAAACGCAGGTCCTGCGCAATCGATTCAGGCCAGAGAGTGCCGCGGCTTTCGCGGCAATCTTCCTTGACCCGATCGAGATCGCCGAATTCAAGTCGAGTACGGCGGCGCGCTTCGGCTTCGCTCATCCCGGCATGCATCTGGTCCGCAACCTGCGATTCAAAGTGAAAGCGGAGCTCACGATCGAGTTCTTTTTCCCTGCGGACGCCGGGTAAAAACCGCTGCAACCATTTCATGAGGGTTCTCCCTGGGGATTGCGCAGAATCGCGCCGATGACTTCAGTCAGGCGTGCCCAGCTCTCCGTCTCGGTTTTGAGTTGAGCGCGTCCTTTGGCGGTCAGCCGGTAAAATTTTGCCTCGCGTTCGGTTTCGGTCGGGCCCCATTGGGCGGTTAAAAAGTCTTTGTGTTCGAGACGATGCAGTGCGGGGTAAAGAGAGCCCTGCCGGACTTGCAGCGCTTCTTTCGAGACCATTTGAATGCGTTGCGCGATGGCATAGCCGTGGATCGGGCCCAGCGCAACTACGCGAAGAATGAGGAGGTCCAACGTGCCTTGCGGGAGATCGAATCTGGATTGGGTCTTCATGCCTATGGCTTCTACCTATACACGATGGACGTGTAGAAGTGCAAGGGGTCAATCCGGGAGGTGAGGTTAGCTGTCCTTGCGGTAGAGTAGGTCGCGCATGGCGTGACGGCGGGCTTCGTTCGCTTCCTTCATATTTTTGCGCTCATCGGCGTCCATGGAGCGCTTGGTGGTGGGGGAATCCGATTCGGCTTCGGTGCACTCCGGACAGCGGTTGGCGAAGCCGGGTTTGTCCGGCTTCAGCTCGAATTCTTCCGCGCAGACGGCGCAGATTTTGATGGGAAAGGTCATTCAAGTTCTATGATACGACGCTGGCCGCGCTCGATGGAAGGGGGCAGGGCCCAGGAAAAATTAGCTCCACAATCTCATCGTTTCTTAAAATCCCGGCCAAAGTTCAAAGAGTTCGCTGTTCGTGACTGGTACGAAATCTTCTTTTTGAGCAGCCTCACGCAAGAGTTCGGCCAGCCGATGCCATTGTCCCTGTTGCTCTATTTCCCAACTATGAAAATACAGGTGCGCGATGCCGCCTTTTGCCGCAACGTGGTCAAGTGCCGTCCGGAAATGTTCAACCCAATCGGTCGTACATCTATGGTGACGAACGAAATTCAGCGCGCCCTTAAAGTTTTTTTCCAGCAAAGCATGTCGAAACTGGATTCCGGCGGAATGCGAGAATGCATGAGTGCTCACTCCCCATAGAAAGGGATCCTTGGGGAATTCGTGAAGATTGAACATGCAAGTACGCGCGCCTTTGAAGCCTGCTTTTTCCACCATGTCCCGAGTTCGTGGATTGAATTTGCCCCGGGGGTAGCAAAACGCAGAGACTCTTCGTCCGGTAAGGTCTTCGAGCCAATGTTTTCCGCCTTCGATTTCCGCGAGAGCAGACGAGTTTTCCATAGATCGCAAGGAAAGATGGCTGCCGGTATGTGCGCCCATGTCGAAATGACCTGCAATTTCCCGAATATCCTGGAGGCCCATTACTTCCCGTTCAGGATTAGTTTTTGGAATGTAAAAAGTGGCTTTCAGGCCCAAACTTTGTAACAGGTTTGCGGTTCGTAGATCGGTGGGGTGACCATCATCCACACTGATGGTCAGATACCTGGGAATGCTCATGGGAGGTTTTGGCGGCTGGCCCATCTGACTGTGTGGAAAGTATAACCCTGAAAGATGCGTTGGCTTTGGGTTCTGGTGGTAGTGGCGTGGTTAAAAAGTTGAACGCCTTGGTTTCCGAAGCGCGGTAATGATGCGCGAGGAACCGGCGGTGGCAGTTATCAAAAGCAGATTCCTCGCCGATAAACCCGGCTTCGGAATGACAAGTCTTGCAGGTTGTGTGGATACGACGCCACCACCGTTCTAGCAGGATCGAGTTGGCAACTCCTAACCGCCTGAGAGCATCGAAAGCGGGAAGAATTTTCTGCAGCGTCTTGAGCCTGGGAAATTATTCTGCTTGAGGGCCACTTGGTTTTCGATCCAGCTAAAGACGATTTGATCCGCGAACGCTCCCAATCCGATATCTCCGAGCGGGGAGAGTCCTACGATGACGCTCCCGATCTCACCTGGCTGAATCGGCGTCTCCGCGATTTATTGATGCAAGCACCCTCCGCAATTGGCATCACGGCAGGGCCGGAACATCGCTGGGCGTATGTGAACCTGGCACGCGCCAAAATGGCGGGACGAGCAGCCATTGAGGATTTTGTCGGCAAGGCGGTGCGTGATAGTTATCCCGAGCTGGTAGGCCAACCTTTTTTTGACGCACTGGACGAGGTTTATCGCACCGGCGTCCCGTTTGTGGGTAAAGAAATCAAAGGTACCTTCAGCCGCGGTCCTGGAGGCGCGCCGGATGTAGCGTATCTCGATTGTGTATATCAGCCGATCCGCAACCCCGATGGCAAAGTCGAGGGTCTCTTAATCCACACCGTCGAAGTGACGGAACAGGTGTTGGCCCGCCATCAAATCGAAGTAGCCAACAAACGCGAAAAGGAACAGCGGGCGACGGCGGAATTCGAGCGCAATCAACTACGCGAACTTTTTATCCAGGCGCCCGCGGGGATCGCCATGCTGACCGGGCCCGAGCATCGCTGGTCTTTTGTGAATTCCTCGTATTGCAAAGTGCTCGGCCGTACTCAGGAAGAGTTGCTGGGCCGCACGATCCGAGAAACGCTTCCGGAACTGGCCGGCCAGGGATTTTTTGAGCTACTCGATCAGGCCTACCAAAGTGGGGTGGCGTATGTCGGCAAGGATGTAAAAGCTGTTCTCAATCGAGGCGCGGACAAGAGTTCTCAGGAAGCTTATTTCGACTTTATCTACCAGCCTGTACGTAATATGGCCGGCGACGTTGAAGGCCTGATGGCGCTGGCAGTGGAAATTACCGAACAGCATGTGGCGAGAAACGAGCTTGAGTCCCGAGTGCTGGATCGCACGCTGGAATTGCAACTGGCCCGCGAGGCCTTACAGGTGTTGTCCGGCCGGCTCATGCAAGCGCAGGACGATGAGCGCCGTCGGGTGGCCCGGGAATTACATGAAAGTGTCGGCCAATATCTGGCAGCTATTCAGATGAATCTTTCGGCGGTGATGAACGACCCATTGCGGCGCGACGATCGAGGCCGATCCCGTTTGCAGGACTCGATGAAATTAGTCGATCATTGCACGTCGGAAATCCGCACTATCTCTTATCTTCTACATCCTCCTTTGTTGGATGACGTAGGCCTGGGGTCGGCGATTTCATGGTATGTCGATGGGTTCGCTGAGCGAACTGGCGTCGTGGTCAGTCTGGATATTCCGAGCGACCTTCCCCGCTTTTCCTCCGACGTGGAGACCGTGACTTTCCGCATCGTGCAACAAAGCCTTGCTAACATCCACCGCCATGCCGACAGCAAAGTTGCATGCGTACGGCTAGCCTTGGCAGGCGGCCGCCTGGAGGTGGAGATCTCGGACAAAGGGCGCGGCCTCGGCGCTGAAACTCTCGCCAAATTTCGCCAAAGCGGCCAGCTTCCCGGGGTCGGCCTGTCCGGGATGCGAGAGCGTATTAATGGTTTGCAGGGAACGTTCGACATCCTCTCCGGTGGGTCCGGCACAACGATTGCCGTGACCTTGCCGATCAACGGCTAGTTCACAAATAAATCAAACGTTGGGATGGCTGCGGGATTTCTACGATTTGGTTGGCTCTGTTCCCTGGCGATGCAGCTCTTCGACATACTTTTGCGCGTTGACGGAATGCTCGTGCGCTTGCCGGGTGAGTTCGTGCGCGGTGAGATAGTCGCCTTTACCGTGGGCGGTTGCAGCGGCGGCGTGGGCGTGGGCCGCAAGGTTGTGCAGTTCAGCGGCGCGGTTGTGATTGCTCTGGGGCATTTTGTTCTCCTGCCGAATTATATTCCGTTATCAAGAGATCTGATTTCCTGCCACTGCCAGAAAATTGCGTATGGTAATGTCGGATGAAAGATGACCGATAAGCGACCCGCGAAAGATTTACCTCAATGGCTTACCGTCCTCAATGCGGAAGTGGTGTCCTGTAGGCGTTGTCCGCGATTGGTGGAATATCGCGAAATGATTGCGCGCGAAAAGCGCCGGGCTTATCTCGATTGGGAATATTGGGGGAAGCCAGTGCCGGGTTTCGGCGATCCTGAGGCCCGGGTTCTGGTGCTGGGGCTGGCTCCCGGGGCGCATGGATCGAATCGCACGGGGCGTCCGTTTACCGGCGACGCTTCAGGGAAATTTATGTATCCCATTTTGTATGAGGCGGGATTTGCCAATCAGCCAGATGCGCTGCGGCGCGATGATGGATTGAAATTGAAAGATCTCTACATCACGGCGGCGGCTCGGTGTGCGCCGCCCGATAACAAGCCTTTGCCGCAGGAGTTGGCGAATTGTTCTTCCTATCTCGATCGGGAGATGGAAGGGCTGAAGAATCTGAGAGTAGTCGTGGCGCTGGGGAAGATTGCGTTTGATGTTTATCTGAATTATTTGAAAAGGCGAGGACAGCTTCCCAGCCGGAAGGAATATGTTTTTGGGCACGGAGCACGGTACGAGATGCCGGATGGGTTGATCTTGTTGGCGTCGTATCATCCGTCGAACCAGAACACGCAGACTGGGAAACTGACGCGCGGGATGTTTATGGAGATCTTCCGGGAAGCGGCGCGCTTGGCTGGAAGGGAAACGTAGGGTGGCCCTCAGGCGAAAAGGTTTTCGGAACTTCGATTGTCGACTTGATCTGCGCTAATCCTTTTTTAAGCGAACATCCCCATTGTCATTTCGAAGCGGAGTGAGAAATCTGCTTTTTTTCTGAGAGGCGGCAGGCTGCAGATTCCTCCCTTCGCGTTCGCTACGGTTCGGAATGACAAGATTTGAGGGAGTTTCTCAGCAAGTTCAAAAGCCTACAAACACTGGCTCTGCTTCCAGGCGGATGCTCCAGATATCCTGCACTCTTTGTTGAATGTGCTCTTTCAGGGCGACGACATCGGCCGCAGTCGCATGGTCACGATTTACGATGGCCAAGGAATGCTTGCCGGAGATGCCGACACGTCCTGCGCTGTAGCCGCGGGTGAATCCGGAATGTTCTACCAGCCAGGCGGCGGAAACTTTGCGTTGGGCGTCTAGCGCCGGGTAGCTGGGGATTTGCAATCTCTTTTCCGTCGCGCGTTTTGTGAGATCCTCAAATTCGGTGGCGGAGAGTATCGGGTTTTTGAAGAATGAACCGGCGCTGCGGCAATCCGGGTCTCCGGGAGTGATCAACATGCCTTTGCTGGCGCGAATTCTGCGGACGGCTTCACGAGTGTCGGCGAGGGTTGGGACTTCGTCCCATCCGTAGAAATGTTTTTTTAGATCGGCATAAGCGATGTGCGCTGCTCCGCCAAGTTTCAATGCGTAGGTGACCTGCAAAATAATGTAGCGGCCGCGCTCGGTGGTGTTGAAGATGCTGGTTCGATATTTGAATCCACAATCGGCTTTGGATATTTCTCGTTCCTGGCCGTCGCGAAGGTCGAGTGCAATGACAGACTCTATGGTGTCGGCGACTTCCTGACCGTAGGCACCGACGTTTTGCACTGGCGTGCCGCCGACGCTTCCCGGGATGCCGCTCAGGCACTCTACGCCTGCACAGTTGCGGGCGACGGCGCGGGCGACGAAGCTGTCCCATTCTTCTCCAGCGCCGACTTCGAAACGGATTGTGCCGTTTTCTTTGTACTCTGTCGTTCCGGGGATGGCGATTTTTAAAACCAGGCCCGGCCAGCCTGCGTCGGAGATTACAAGGTTGCTGCCGCCGCCCAGGACGAACAGCGGCAGGCTTTTCGAATGGGCGAATGCGATGGCTTCGTTCACATCGGCGATTGATTTTGCTTCGACGAAATATTGGGCTGGTCCGCCGACTTGGAGGGTGGTCAAGGGGCCCAGGGGTGCGTTGCTTCGGATCAACATGGCGGATGAGTTCAACTATATATTATGGGTCACTACGGTTCGGGAGGAGAGAGAATCTGCTTTTTCCTTACTACTGGCCGGGAGATTCCTCTGCGCTGCGCGCTTCGGAATGACAAGATTGAGGGGGGCGGAATGACAAGCATTGAGGGGGCCGGAATGACAAGATTGAGGGGTCGGAATGGCTAGATTGAGAGAGGTCGGAATGACAAGATTGATGGGGATTGCATGACTGGCGTGATGGCAGTCGTATTACAATGGTTGGGTAGCAGAATTCAGGAGCCTAAATGTATCCAGAAATTATGGTGATTCCCATGCGCGAGGAATTGACTCGCGTTGGTGTGAAAGAGTTGCGGACCGCGCAGGACGTCGATCAGGCGCTTACTCAGCAATCCGGCACGACCATGGTGGTGGTGAATTCCATTTGCGGATGCGCTGCCGGCCGTATGCGTCCCGCGGTGCGGGCCGCCTTGCAGCAGGCGATTCGTCCCGAAAAATTGTTTACGGTGTTTGCCGGGCAGGATTTGGAAGCAACAGAGCGAGCGCGGTCATATTTCAAGGGATATCCGCCGTCTTCGCCTTCGATCGCTTTGATGCGCGATGGCCAGATGGTGCACATGGTGCAACGCAGCGACATCGAACATCGCGAGCCTGCGGACATTGCCGCCGAGCTCAAGAGTGCATTCGAGAAGTATTGTCAGAAATCGGTTACTGCCTAATCGGATTCTGTCGCTCGAAACGGCTGGATACATGTTGCGTTTACCCACGGCTAGCGCCGTGGGTTATTTTTTGTCCGCTCTTCGGCGCAAATGCCGGTAGTGGTGCAGTTTGAAAGGAGACTCGCATCAGGGCATGGATTCAGCCGTGCCGAAACAAGATCAACAGGACAGACTTTAGCCCCTGAGCGCGCGGCATCTCAAAAGGTGCGCTACGCGTGATCGCATCTTCGAAGTTTTTCGGCACGCCTGAAGGCGATGCCCTGACACGGATCTTTTCTGACAATGCAGGACTGCCTAACTTCCTATTTCTGGGCGCGAATGAAAATTCCCGTGGTGGCATCCACTTCTACGATGAGTTTCGGTTCGTTGCGGTTTGCGCCGTAGGTCACGTGCCACACCAGATTGTTGTTAGGCCGGCTCCAGTCGAGCAGATAGGAGATCGGCATATCGGGATTTTTCTCCAGCAGCTTATCGCCGCCATGTTTCTGCGCTATCTCAAGTGCCTGGTCGGAATCGGTTTTGAGAAACGCAATATCGAAGACCGATGTCGAAGAGTTGCTGGGACTGTAACTGTCCTCTATGCCAGGAGAAACACCGCGCGAGCCGTCCGGGGGATCGATGCCATACCAGGTGTAGGGCTTCACGCTATGTTGGAGCGCGGAAGCGAACCCGCCCTGCCACACCGATGACTTTCCGTCGTGCCCGTTCGATTCAGCGGTGCCCTGCGACTCCAGCCGGAACGGTTGCGCATCCCGGGCCCAACCGTGGGCGGCAATGAACAGCTTCTGTCCGGCGACGTGCCCGGTGAGGAACTCCGGAGGCTTGGGGGCAGGTTTTTCTTTCGGCGTGGTAGGTTGCGACGAACAGCCTGCCATCAGGACCATCGCCAGCATCGCCATCAGCAGTTTCTTCATCACTACCTTCCTCTCATGAGTACAACGCTTGCATCCTGGAATGTTGGGGTTCATTCTAGCAGTGGTTCATTCTGCTGCACGAGTAGAAAGCTGATTCATGGATCCGTATCTTGAGCGATTGAAAGAGACTGTGGCTTCGGCAGTTCAGGGAATGAGTCAGGAAGATCTGGCGCGTCATGCGGAAGGGAAGTGGAGTGTCGCGGAAATACTCGAGCATCTGTATCTCAGCTACACCGGTACTACCAAGGGATTTCAGCGTTGCCTGGAAGCGGGAAAGCCGCTGGCGACTTCGTCGTCTTTGAAGCAACGGGTCGCGGTCTTCTACGTTCTGAACTGCGAAAGCCTTCCTAGCGGACGCAAAGCTCCAAAAAACACGCAACCGCGAGGACTCCCACTGGACAAAATTGTCGCCGATGTCGGCCAGCAGATTGTCGCCATGGATGAAGCGATCACAAAAAGTGAAGAGCATTACGGCAAGCGGACGAAACTTGTGGACCATCCGATTCTGGGCCCGCTTACCGCACGGCAATGGTGCAAGTTTCACTGGATCCACGGGTGGCATCACGTGAAACAGATTTTGAAGATGCGGGGAGAGAGCTGAGTTGGTTTCTCCTCCATCATCGATCTAAAATTGCATATCGGCGTTTAGAAATGTGCGTCTTCCTGTATAGAAACGCCCTACTCCGTGCTCTTTAATTAAAGTCCGGGACGATTTTCCGCTTTACACCCGGCGTTCCCCGTGCGACCATCCTCACGTTTCAGGCTACTGGCCCTGGGTAAAGCCTGATCCCTTGGAGTTCTCATGAAGCCCTTCGTTTCGTCCCTTTCTAGTCTCCCCCCTTTTCAATCGACCACTGTGTTGATTCTCTGTGCGGTATTGTTGGTGACTGTTTCGGCACAAGCCGGGGTAGGTGGTATCGATACGCGTGCCAAAGCGGCGCAGACCGAATTAGCGACCAATTATGGGGCCGTGCCACTAGCGTTTGAGCCGAACCAAGGGCAAGCGGAAGATGGCGTGCGTTTCGCGGCACGGGCCAAGGGACTGACCGTGCTTTTGCGCGACCGGGAGATAAAGCTCTCGATCCAAGAAGGTGAAAAAATCAAGCCGACAGCGCTGCGCATGACGTATGTCGGCGGGAGTTTCCGGGAGAAGCCCGTCGCGTTAGGCAAGGAAAAAGGAATTAGCAACTACCTGTTGGGCGATTCGTCAAAGTGGCACACCGGAATTGCCAATTTCGAACAAGTGAAATATGTGGGAGTCTATCCCGGAGTGGATGTTGTGTTTTACGGAAATCATCGACGGTTGGAACACGATTTCGTAGTAGCGCCGGGCGTAGACTACCGGCAAATCAGGGTGCGTTTGGAGGGAGCGGTCGGAGCGGAAGTAGATCACGATGGCGAGCTGCGGGTGAAAACACTAACCGGCGATCTGACCTTCCAGGCCCCCGACATTTATCAGTATCAGGGCAAGACCAGGGTCGCTGTCACGGGCCACTATGTGCTGACAGCAACGAACGAGTTCGGTTTCGAATTGGGTCCTTACAATAAGCAATCGCCGATTGTGATTGATCCTGTCCTTAGTTATTCGACGTATCTCGCTGGGGGTGGGAACGATGCGGGAAACGCCATCACTGTCGATGCCAATGGCAACGCTTACGTAACCGGCTACACCAGTTCGATCGATTTCCCGGTCAAGCATCCCGAACAGGGCATTTGCAGCGGCTCCTGCAATCAGCAGGATGTGTTCGTTACCAAGTTAAATCCGGCCGGCAGCGCGCTCATCTACTCGACATTCGTGGGCGGTTCGGAACCGGACCAAGGCAATGCTATTGCCGTGGATTCTTTGGGGAACGCCGTGGTTGTGGGATCGACAGGATCGTTTGACTTTCCTCAGAAGAACGGAACGGCTGTGGTTCTGAGTTCGAATTCAAGCCACGGATTCGCATTTTCCTTAACACCCGCGGGTACGGCATTCAACTTTTCAACCTATCTTGGTGGAGACTCGCAAGATTCAGCGACCGGGGTCGGGATGGATGCGGCGGGGAACGTTTATGTTTCCGGCTACACAAGTTCAAGTAATTTCCCGGTCACGCCGGGAAATCAGATTGGACCGGCGCCGGTGCAATATGGCGGCAACGATATCTTTCTGGTCAAGCTGACGCGGAAAGGGAAGTTCACGTTTGCGACGCTGGTCGGCGGTACTTCTAATTCCTATAACCCCACTTTTCCATCGCAGCCAGTTTCCGTCAGTGTGGACGCCAGTGGAGAGGCCGTGCTGGGCGGCAGCGCTTTCGGAGGATTTCCGACTACAACCGGAGCATTTCAGGCGAACTACCCTGGAGCGCTTTATGCAACGAACAACGCGTTCATCGGAAAGCTCAACGCGACCGGAACTGCATTTGTGGCAGCCACCTACCTGGGAGGCACAACCGGTGATGCTGCGAAGCAGGTGGTCGTGGATTCCGCTGGGGACGTGTACGTCGCGGGAACCACCTACTCGAGCGATTTTCCGACCACACCGGGCTCTTTTCAGACAGTAGACACGCAACCGGACTATGCAATCTCATTTATCAGCAAACTGAATCCGGAGCTTTCCAGTCTTGTGTATTCGACCTACCTGGAGGGAACCGCATCGGCCTACGGGAACGGCATCTGGTTGAACGGTCTCGCCGTGGACAATAACGGGAACAGTTATGTGACAGGATATGCCAGCCAGAGTGATTTTCCAGTGGCCAGTCCGTTTTTCAGCGAACCGCCAACCGCTAGTTATTCTCAGTACGCGAGCGCGACTTTTGTTTCTGTGCTGAATGCGACGGGAAGCAATCTGATCTTCTCCACTTACTTTGGAGGCTCGACGGGTTCAGCGGGGAATGGCATTGCTGTAGATCAGGCGGCGCATGCACTGATCACGGGCTTAACCCAGGATTCGGATTTTCCCACCTCCGCTGGATCATTGCAGGCGGCAATTCCTCCGAATCTCAACTATCAGTCGCACGCATTTGTCGCCGAATTCCTCATGAATCAGGGCAATGCATCAGTGTGCTTGCCGGGGAATTCTGTATCGCTTACTTCGGTAGCTGGCAAACCGTCTGCCATTTACCCACTCAAAGTGACAAATTGTGGAACGATTCCGTTGACTATTACCGGGATCACGAGCACCAATTCCGTTTTCACTTTTACCAGCGAGGGTTGTAAGACCTTGGCCGCTGGAAGAAGTTGCGCTCTGCATTTGAGGTATGTTCCTTCAGCCTCCTCGCTATTTAATGATACCGGTACGCTAATACTTGCCGGCAATACTCCCATTTCGCCGTCCATCGTAAACGTAACTGGATACATCGAACGGCCAGGAATGACACTCTACGGAGGGAACGCAAGGAATTTTGGAGATGAAATCGTTGGAATCATGAGCCCCGTAGGTTTCCTGCAACTCCAAAATACCGGCCAAATTCCATTGCATATCACTGCAGTAACGGCAACGGCCGGCTTTACAGGCGTGAATCATTGTCCGAAAGCGTTGCAACCCTTCGACGTTTGTCTAATTGGTGCGACATTTACGCCCACAACCGCTGGTCCGGCTTCGGGAACGGTCTACGTGTACGATGACGCGGCGGGAAGTCCACAGCAGGCTATTTTTGTCACGGGCAATGGGATAACAGCGTATCCGGCCCCAAGCCAGCTCTCAATCTATCCCAACACAGCTTCTGTCGGATCGGCGGCAGTTTCGGTCGATGTTGGAGGAGTAGACGTCTTTGCCGCGAGCACCATAGAAATCAATGGAAAGCTATTTACCGGAAAGGTTGAGTATTTAAACTACAACTTGCAATTCACGCTGCCGGCTTCAATGCTTAAGCAGATTGGCAGCCTTTCCATCCAGGTCGTAAATCCGGCGCCCGGTGGGGCATCAACACCGCTCAGCTTCTCGGTGTATCGCCAAACAGCTTTGGGTGCCGCCGACATTGTATACGAACCTTTTTCGCAGAAGTTCTACGCATCCATTCCGGCAGCCTCGCCCACGAATCCCAATAGCCTGGTAACGGTTGATCCAAATACTGGGGCCGTCGGTTTGCCGATTCCGATCGGCAATGATCCAGGTGCGCTGGGGCTATCTGACGATGGTCAGATCCTTTATGTCGCACTGAATGGGGACCATGCGATTGTCCCGTTCAATCTGGCGACGCAAAAAGCAGGAGTGGAAATCCCCCTGGGAGTAGACAGTTCGAAAGGCCCACTGACTGCGATCGATATCCAGGTTCAACCGGGGAACTCGGGTATCTTGGTGGCAACGTTGTCGACATATTCCTATTACGGGATTGATGGCGCGGCACTAATTGAGAATGGGCAAGTAGTCTCGGAGTATCTGAACGACCCGCCGAACAGCGTGGCGGTTGGAGGAACAAAGTTTGTCGGTTCATCGGATCTCTACGGCTGGGACACGGCTTATGCTTCCGCAGGACTCGTGCGTTTCGTGATTGACGGTAACCAATTGCTGCAAGCGCCCGGAATCAGTTCGAGCTATGGGCTGGGGGCGTTCGATAGCATCGGCACCACCCTGTATGACATAAACGGGCAGGTTTTCAGTACGACGACCGGCTCGTCGGTGGGTACGATTCCTAACTTCGGGGGTGCGTTCGGGGTGCTAGCGGACGCGGGTTCCAACCACCTGTTCTTTCTCAATGGAGGTGTGCAAGTAGTGGATGCGACGGCCCTGACGCAACTGGGCTATGTTGCGGGTCCTAACGCCGCCACTGCCCGGGCACAGAAGTGGGGCCCAAATGGATTGGCCTATCTTACCTTTTCCAGCAGCGGCAACGGTCAGGATCTGGTGCAACTGAGCTCGAATCTGTTTTCTTCGGCGGGACCGAACCCGGTGCCGATAGCGGCAGCGTTGAGCCCCTCCGCCGTGACTTCGGGAAGCCCGAACTTTGTACTCACCGTCACCGGTTCGCAGTTTGTAGCTGGAGCGGTAGTGCAGTGGAATGGGTTGAATCGTACTACCCGCTTCATGGATGCAGGGACGCTGGTGGTGGATATCCCAGCGTCTGACATTAAGGTCTCGGGTACGGCAAAAATAACGGTAACGAACCCTACGCCCGCTGGAGGAAAGTCTGTTGCGATAAAGCTGGGAATTTCATGAGTCGGCAAGATGCGGACTGACCGTTCTCGATGTTTGTTCGAGTTTCCTGAACCGGTCAACTCTGGGCGATGACCGGTTCGGGGCACAAAGGCAAACATATTCGTTGCGGGACAGCCAGCGCCCTAATGGAATAACCGCTATTCCCTTGAGGTTGTCGGCGCGCCGGCTTTGCGGGCTTCTTCCTGCAAGTCTTCGAGCTTTTGTTTGGCTTCGTCGACCACTTTTTGTTTGTCGGCGATGTCCTGTTTATATTGGGTGTCTTCTTTGTCCCAGTCTTTCGAATCTCGCATGCGGTTGCCGGCGTCGGCGTAGAATGCGGCGGCGCGCAGGCGGTATTCGCGCTGGAGAACGTCGAGCTCGCGTGACACCAGGTTGATGGAGTCTTTCTGTTCGTCGATCCTGCCTTTCCACTCGTCAAATACTTTTTGGCGATCTTCCTTGGAGTCGCCGGGCTGGATGGCTGCAGGCTTGTTCGGATCGGCGGCAGTCTGGTCGGCGCCGGCATCGGCTGCTGGTGCGGTGGCCGAGGCTTCGGTCGCGTTTCCTACGACGCTTAGCTTGTCGTGCGTGGGCAGATTGTCGTTGTCGTAAACCTTGGGCGTGGTTGCCTTCTTGTCCTTGCGGACGGAGCGGGCAGAATCGGCCAGCGACGGAGATGAGCTGACCGTAGCCGGGGCGGGTTGAGAAGCAGCCGATTGCGATTGTGCAGCCGCCAGCATGCTGGTGAAAACCATGCCTGCGAGTGTGATATATGCGATGCGTTTCATAGTGACTCCATTCTTGTTTTGCCGGCGCCTGCGAACTTCGCGAGCACCGGTGATATTTTCAAAGCTAAGCTCCAGCGGCAGCCTTAGCAGGCCTTGGGCCTGCGAGGAAACCGCCAATCGTGTGATTCAGTTGCGCCGCTTCCGAAGCGATGTCCGCGGCGATTTGCCGTGCCAGTTCGGGGTCGCGGCTGGCTGCCAGTTGTTGTGCGTAGCCAGAAATCGTGGTGAGCGAACTGCGTAACTCCAATGCCATCTCGGCGGACATTTCTCCACGCAGTTCCTGTTGCTGATGGATCAAAGTCACTTCAGTCTTGTCGTTGATCAGGCACGCCGCGCCGAGGACATCGTCCGACGAAGAGTTCACGGGAGTGATGGTGATTTCCAGAAAACGCTTTGCACCGGACGGAGTGACATACTCAAGCTCGAGTTCGGATGCAGCATTCTCTCGCAAGCTGGCATGGACAGCCTCGGCTACCGTTCTCTGCGGACTCGAAGGAGTCGCGAACGTGGCCTGACGGAAGATTTCTACCGCGCTCATTCCTGTTGGTGACGCGAATCCCAGGATGTGTTTGGCAGCCGCGTTTGCCTGCCGAACCAATCCGGTGGAAGCAAAGAACATGACTCCGCTTTGTAGATTGGAAAGCACTGCCGCGCTGATGTTTTCCGTACTCTTGGCGCGTTTTCGCTCGACCAGTTGCAAACTTTGCAATTCATGTTTCTGCTGCTTCAATTGCTGGATGACGGCATGATAGGTTGCGAGCGGAAGGCTTTCGACCGAGGTCGAACCGCCGGTCCAACTGGATTCGTCCGTCAGATTCTTCCGCATCCGTTTGATGAAGATCAGTCCGAATATGAATGCAAAGCCGCATACCAGCGAGAGTCCTACGATTCGGAACACAATGGGATTGCCGATTAAATTCATAGCAACCCCCAATACCAACGCAGAAAATCATTCCCAAAAAACGATGCGATCATCGCCATGCCTGCGAGAAAAACTCCAAACGGCATTTGATGGTGGCGGAGTGCGATGGTGGCCGACGCCCATCCCCGGCGGCGCGATTCCTGTGGAGATTCGCGATGCAGCTTCATGCGGCGGCGGGTGCGCTTGATCCACACCGCGAGAACCGTCCAGAGTCCGAATAGCGATCCTGCGATAGATGCGGCAAAAAGAGTGCAGATGGTTAGCCGGATGCCCAGGAACGCACCGACCATCGCCATCAATTTCACGTCGCCAAAGCCCATGCCTTCGACTCCGCGGGCCCGCAAATAAATAGCACCCACGCCGTAGATGAACGATGATCCGACCGCTGCGCCCATAAGAGAGTCGAGCAGGGAAGCAACCTGCCAGGAAATGTGAAGTCCGTTATGCAGGGACATCATGCCGGGCAACAATTGCGAAACCAGATCATTGATGGGAACCAGCAAGCTGAATCCCAATCCCAGCGCGAGGCCGGGCAAAGTCATCTTGTCGGGAAGCAGCATGGTTTCGGCATCGGTAAAAATCAGTCCGAGCAGCAGGAATCCAAACGCGCAATATTTTGCCAGCGCGAAAGTTAGTCCGAGTTGCCAATAGCAGGCGAGAAAGATCGCGGCCGTTAGCAGTTCAACGACGAGATATCTGGGAGTGATGGAAGTTTGGCAGTTGCGGCAACGTCCGCGCAGAATGATCCAACTCAGGACGGGAACGTTGTCGTAGAAAGCGATGGGCTTGGCGCACTTGGGGCAAGCCGACCCCGGATGGACCACGGACAAATCCAGCGGCAGGCGATAGATACACACATTCAGGAAGCTGCC
>DATBAX010000078.1:0-14287 GCA_036271275.1 Terriglobales bacterium | reverse complement strand
GTCATTGGCGATGAACAGATTCAATCCAGCTCGGTGTGTCAACGCCAGCATCGCTTGGGTCGGCGACAAGTCTGGCGCTTCTCCTGGCGGAGATCCCATGGTGCGAGAAATGCAACTCGGGAAATATACTGCGTCCGCTTTTTCTTTCGACACTCCACTTTCAAGATGAGAGGAGGCGGGACGCGGCAGATCGCCGGCCCAGATGGGCAATGATTCTCCGAACAAGGCACGCGCCGATCTTGTGATCCGCGTCATCATCGATGTGCCAATTCCAGATTGCGCGAAATGACCGGCTCGCAGCGAAAAACGAACTGCTCGCTCTGCCCAAATAAACCGCTCGGCGATCATCCGCGCCATGCGTTGTGCGGTCGGCGAATTGATTCTTCGTCGCAATCTTTTCGTCAGCGCACCGGTGTCGATACCCACCGGGCAAGCCAGAGCGCAAAGACCATCGACGGCGCACGTGTCCAAAGCCATGTATTCGAAATCGGCGGTCAGCGAAGCCGCCATCTGACTTCTCTCGGCGCCTCCTTGCTCCGCACGTTTCATTTCTCTGCGCACAACGATTCGCTGTCGCGGCGTGAGAGTGAGGTCGCGGCTGGGGCATCGAATTTCACAGTAACCACACTCGATGCACTTATCCACTTCCTCTTCCACTGCGGGCATGGGCTTCAAGTTGGAGAGATGGGCTTTCGGATCGGAATTAATAATCACGCCGGGATTGAGAAGGTTTTCAGGATCAGCCAGCGCCTTTAGCCGTCGCATGATCTCGGCTGCTTCCGGGCCCCATTCGCTTTCAACGAAGGGCGCCATGTTGCGCCCCGTACCATGTTCACCCTTTAGCGCTCCGTCATATTTCCCAACGACCATTTGCACCACGTCGTCCATCAGACGCGCGTATCTTTCGATCTCCGATTGAGTGCCGAAAGATTGCGAGATCACGAAGTGCAGATTGCCGTCCTTGCCGTGGCCGAAAATAATGGCATTCTCGTAACCGTGTTTGATAAACAAAAGCCGAAGGTCCACGGTGGCGTCGGCCAGCCGTTCAAGCGGAAAAACGACGTCCTCAAGGATTACGCTAGTACCGCTCTTGCGGACCGCGCCGACGGAAGGAAACATGCCTTTCCGGATCTTCCACAGAAGCGCCTGCTGCTCTGGGTCGTGGGTAAACAATGGTGGTTCAACAAACCGCAGGCCTTGGATGGCACGCTGAGCAGCGCTTTCAAGTACCGGACGCTCGTCCTCTCTGTCCGCATGAAATTCAACGAGAAGTCCCGCAGCTTCGCCGGGAAGCATCTTGATAGTGGGGGAAATCCCTTCCTGATTTTCCACGGATCGAAGAGCTTCCCGATCCATGAGTTCGACCGCTGCGGCGTCCTCATCCCGCAAACGAATAATTGCTTCGCACGCTGCGTAGAGATCGTCGAACAGAAGCAGGCCGGTATATTTGATCCGCCGGTCAGGCACAGTATTCAGGATCGCCTCGGCGATGAACGCCAGCGTACCCTCCGAACCAACCAGCAGGTGCTGAAAAATATCGACGGGACGTTCAAAGTCAATAAATGCGTTCAGTGAATATCCTGTAGTGTTCTTTGTCTTATATTTCCTGCGAATGTTTTCAAGGAGCGTTGGATTCGCATGGATCTCACTCTTCAACTGAAGCAACCCGTTTGCGAGCATTGGTTCCATCGACTGGAAATCCGCGTCGGCCGCGGCGCTCGCGGTATCGATGACGGTCCCAGAAGGCAAAACAAACGTGAGCGATTCCAGCGTGTGGTAAGCGTTCTGCAAAACGCCGCAGCACATGCCACTGGAATTATTCGAAAGGATACCGCCCATCATGCAGGCATTGATCGAAGCTGGGTCAGGCCCTATTTTCGTACCGTAGACACCGAGAAGGCGGTTTACATATCCGCCGATCACGCCCGGCTGCACGCGGACCTGTCTACCTCCAGCTTCGACTTGCGCCTGTCGCCAGTTCCGCGCGACTTCCACGAGAATTCCGTCCGTAATAGCCTGGCCGGAGAGACTTGTACCGGCTGCCCGAAAAGTTAGCGGAATGCGCTGCCGGTGACTGAAATCAAACAGAGCTTGAATCTCTGCGACGCCACGAGCAAGCACCACTGCTCTGGGTACGAGTCTGTAGAAACTGGCATCCGCACTGAAGGCAATCAGATCGATTGGACGGGTCAAGACTCTTTTGGGTTCGATGATTGAAGCGAGTTCGCGAAGAAGGCCCGGGGTATCTAGCATTTCGAAAAAGGAAGGCGTCTAGTTTGAATCGAATCCCACAATTTGTGACAAGAACGGGTTAGATGGTAGCCAGCAATGATTGCGGAATGAGGCCATGGTCACGGCTTTTGCCTTTCTGCAATGACCTCTTCGGCAGATGAATACATCCTTCAATGCTACTACAAGGGTAGTCCGGATCATTTTCTGCGAACCCGAGTCTCCCACTTTTTCTTCCGCTGGAACATGCGAAATAGAATGTTAGTGTGCTGAAGACTCGCATGCAGAAGTGCATTCAGCGTACCGGTTCTGGTAAGTTCGACTGTCATCGTGGGCTACGGAAATTATGTCGGTGGCCACAATGAACTCGAAAGGATCAATCTAAAAAACCAAAATATGCCAGGGACGAAACGAAATTTAAATTCTGCGCGTGTCGTGAATATTGAAGATCTGCGCCGGTTGGCACAACTCCGTCTGCCCAAGTCCGTCTTCGATTATCTGGACGGCGGTGCGGAGGCGGAGGTTACCCTGGCCGAGAACTGTCGCGCTTTTCGTGACGTGATCTTTCGTCCGCGCGGTGCGGTGGCTATCGAAGACTGCAACCTTAAGACCACGGTGCTGGGTCACGAGATATCTTTTCCTGCGATGCTCGCCCCCGTCGGATACAGCCGCCTCATGCATCCCGGCGGTGAAGTTGTCGCTGCTCGCGCCGCTGGGCTGGCAGGAACTGGATATATCCTGTCCACCATTTCGGGCCACAAGCTTGAAGATGTGAAAGCTGCCTCCAGTGGCCCAGTCTGGTACCAGTTGTATTTGGTGGGAGGCCGTGAGGCAGCTGAAGGCGCGATCGAACGGGCGAGGCGCGCTGGGTTTTCGGCGTTGGTGATCACGATCGATACTCCGGTAGCGGGAATGCGGGAACGCGATCCCCGTAATGGCATGAAGGAACTCCTCGGCACTTCACCGTTCGCCAAGATCCCGTATGTTTCCGACATTCTGGCCCATCCCGGATGGCTGGTGGGCTTCCTGCGCGATGGAGGAGTTCCCAAACTTGAAAATATCGTTCTTCCAGGCAAAGGGCCGATGCCACTTATCGATGTAACCGTGGCGCTGGCGAAAGCAACCGTGAAATGGGAGGACCTGCGATGGATCCGCCAGGTGTGGTCAGGACCAATCGTAGTAAAAGGGCTACTCACGGGAGACGACGCCCGGCGCGCCGTGGATGAAGGAGCCGCAGCCGTCGTCGTTTCGAACCATGGAGGGCGGCAACTCGATTCCGTTTCTTCGACCTTGCGAGCGCTTCCTGAAGTGGTCGCCGCGGTGAGCGGTCAGACGGAAATATTGTTGGACGGTGGCATCCGCCGTGGTGCGGACATTGTGAAAGCGCTCTGTCTCGGAGCACGCGCGGTTCTTGTCGGCCGAGCGTATGCCTATGGACTTGCGGCAGCCGGCCAGACGGGAGTTACCCGCGCACTCGACATATTGCGGATCGACGTCGAACGAACTCTGCGTTTGCTTGGCTGCGCTTCCGTTTCAGCTCTGGATCGCTCCTACGTCGAAACCCTTGGAAAGTAGAAACCACATCCTTTTGGCTCCCACCCCGAATAGGCACCCTCTTTAGCTGTTTTCTCCCTCTGGCCCTCAGTTAAGCCACGCACAGGATTGCGCCAGTCAACCGATAAGCTCCAAGTTAGAACCCCAGCGTCAAACAAGCATTCGAGCTGCAGACCTATAAATTGTAAAGTTTTAAGCTATTTAATAATCAAATTGAATTAATGATGCGATCTATCGAGATATTTATGGATACTTTTTACATTAAAATAAGAATTGGCTTGACAACGCCGACACTCCAGACTAGCTTGGCTCCATCTTCATTTTCATAGTCACTGAATTCGGCCCTTGGCCCCCTGTGCCGCGTATCCGGCTGCTGAATTCCAAACGCAAGGCATATCAAACTTATTTTTCGGGAGAAACGACATGTCGACACTTAGGGAGTCTCAAGGGCTCTGTACCAAAGCAATATTCTGGATGGTTTTGATGATGGGACTTGCGTTTAGCGGCCTCATGGTGAGTCCATCGGCTGCTCAGGAATCCAGCAATCTGACCGGAGTTGTGTCGGATCCTTCGTCCGCAGCCATTCCGAAGGCCAATGTGACGCTGACCAACGAGTCCACCCAATCCAAGAGGACGGCAGTCACCGATGAGACGGGAACCTACCGCATTGAAGGCGTATTGGTGGGCACTTACGATTTACAGGTGGAAGGAACAGGCTTCCGAACTTCGATCGTGAACGGCATCGTGATCAGCGTCGGGCAGTTGGTACGCGTTGATGTTCCGATGCACCTGGGCGGAGCCACGGAAACGGTGAACGTCTCTGGCGAAGGTGCGGTCCTTCAAACAGATTCCGCCGCAGTGACCACAAGTTTGCCGAGCATCACCTATAAGGATTTCCCGATCGTCACCATGACCCGCGGAGCGCTGATTGGCGAAATGTTGCAATGGGCCCCGGGAACCGCATCCGGCGAAACTTTGTATCAGTTTTCCGGAAACCGCGCCGACATGCTGCAAACCAGTTTGGAAGGCTTCCAGTTTAACTACATTTCCACGACCGTCGGAATGAACGCGATTCAGGATGTGACGGCAATCACCAGCAACGCTCCCGCCGAATATGCGCGACCCGCGACGATCAACGCGACCATGCGCAGTGGCACCAACCAGTTGCATGGTGAATACATTCGAGCTTTCGTCAATCCTTGCTTGAATGTTGTGAATAGCGCGTTCTCGCAACCGGATCGGGCGCCGTGCGGGACTAAGTGGCGTCAATTTTTCGATGCCGGCGGCCCGGTTTACATTCCCCATCTATACGACGGACGCAACAAGACTTTCTTCTACTACGCATGGGGCCGGCCCAATAGTTTCGGAGCCACCTTCCCCGCAATTCCCGGTAACGCACCTACGCTTGCGATGCAGGCAGGTAACTTTTCAAACTACCCGACAACTATCATCGATCCCACCACCGGAGCGCCGTTCCCGGGAAATGTGATTCCCGACAACCGCATCAGTCCGGTTGCAAAGGCCATTATTGGCCAGTTTTTCGGCAATAACATCGGGTACGCAGGCGGCCCCAACAACTTTGCAAACAACCGTGTCCTGACGGCTTCCCGAATTCGCAAGGACACCGACAACGCTTTTAAAATCGACCAGAACATTGGGCAGAAAGACATTCTCGCCTTCACTTACCACTATGACCATGTTCTGAGTAACGACACGGCCACCGATCCATTGGCGGGAGGCCCGGAAAACCTGGACACTGCCGGCGCTGCCATAAACGTCGACTGGCATGCCGGGTTCGTCGAGACGCATACTTTCTCGCCGTCAATCGTTAACGAAGCCAGCGTGGGCGTCGCCCGATATATTTTCAAGAACGCGCAAATCGACCCCGCCAACGTAGCAAGTCCCAACATTGTGAGTGGTGCTGATCTTCTCAATACCTGGGGCATCGAGGGTATCGACAATCCGCCAAGTCTCTCCGGAATGCCGTTGCTCAATATCTCGAACTGGGCCACGACACAGAACAACAATGAAAATACGACCTGGGACACTCGCTACACCATTTACGACAACCTCTCCATTGCCCGGGGAAAACACACTTTTAAAGTCGGCTATTCCGGACTGAAGATGATGGACGACAGCCCAGAGCCTGGACCCTACTTCGGCTCCTTCAACTGGGACGGTGAATTCACTGGCGAGCCATGGGCAGATTTCCTTCTGGGACTTCCCAGCACATTCTCCAACTTTACCAATCGTCCGATTGATTCCAGACGGATGTGGGAGAACGGCGTGTATGCCCAGGATGACTTCAAAGTCACCAAGAAGCTAATGCTCAACTACGGGTTGCGATGGGATCGTTACTCCGTTCCTTATGACAAGAGCGGGTTGTACTACAACTTTGACCCTCAGAAATTTGCCATTGTCGTACCCGATCAGCAATCTCTCAACAACATTAGTCCAGCTTGGCCAACGGCAACCTTCCCGGTGATTACCGCTCAAGAAGCGGGATATCCCGGCAAGCTTCTCAAGGCCTCTAATAGTTTCCAACCGCGTTTTGGTTTTGCCTATCAGGTTGATTCCAAGACCGTCGTGCGCGGAGGATTCGGAGTCTATAACGGGGCCTTGCGATTCGGCTCTCTACAAACCGGCGGACCGTTCGCTATCACTTCCAGCTACGTCAACGAACCGTGCCCGACCTGTGCCAGCGGCGCGCTTTATTCATTCCCCAATCCTTTCCCTGCTACGGCCGCTACCGCACCGCAAGCTACGGTTACGGGTTACGCGCAAAATTACCGTCCTGCGTATTCGATGAACTGGACCGTTACCGTGGAGCGAGAACTGGCGGAGCATTGGAATGTTCAGGCCAGTTATCACGGAGTGGGAAATCGCCAGCTGTTGATTGAGGACAATTTGAATGCGGTCCAGGCGAGCACCACACCGTACAGTACCGCGAATACTCCATTCCCCGGCTTTGGACCAATTAACCTTATTCACAACGGCGGCAGCAGTTGGTATGACGGCATTGAGTTCAAAGTTACTCATCCCTTCGGAAAAGGCCTGTACACTACTGCCGCTTACACGGAACAATGGTCGGGTGGATTGCAAGGTCCGCTTTTTGCGCAAGATCAGGCAGTCACCATTCCGGAATATTCCTTCAATCCGGGCCGGGATTCAGGTCCTGATCCGGCTTATCCCACCCACGATTTCATTTGGACCTGGGTCTACGAACTTCCAATCGGACGGGGACACCGGTTTGCTGGCTCCTCTAACAAGTTTCTTAACGCGATCATCGGCGGTTGGGAACTGTCAGGCTCGGCTTCCTGGCGCTCTGGCTGGTTCTTCACGCCAGACGTCGAAGGCGTGGACATCGGAAATATTGGGGTCACAACCGGACGCCGTCCCGACAAAGTTGCCGGATGCGATCCTTATGCTGGCGGAAGACATGAAAAGGGCGGGTACTGGTTTAACCCCGCTTGCTACACGATTCCGGCCGATGGACAACTTGGCAACGCTGGAATGAACTCGCTGGAAGGTCCAGGCGCTGCTCAAGTCAACCTCAGCCCCTATAAGGTGTTTCCTCTCAAAATAGGCAGCTATGAAGGAGCGAAATTCCAGATAGGCGCTAATATCACAAACCTCTTTAACCAGACCGCATTCGCACCCCCGGTAGCGGACATTCTCAGTCCATTGGCGGGAAAGATTAACAGCATTACCTGGTCGAGAGCCCTCGATAACGATGAGGGTTGTTGCGGACGCGCGGTTGTAATCGACATGAGGGTGAATTTCTAAATCCCCCTCAACCGGGCAGGCCACATTCCATGGCCTGCCCGCTTTTCGTTTTCTTCGAAGCCTTATCCACCTAAGAAGGAAGAAGCGCCTTCGTGAAACATAGCTCGATGGCTCGCAACTCGGTTTTCATCCTTTTTCTGTTGTTCTTTGCTTTCGATCCCATGGGTACAGCCGCCTCGCACGACCATTGGGTTGGCACATGGGCGGCCGCTCCTTTTTCCGGATCTGACGTTCATAGCGATATCGGCAAAGCTACCTACCTCCAGTACGGACACGCCGACACCACCTTCCGTGAAATTGTCCACGTCTCTATCGGCGGGTCCTCGGTACGAGTTGTTCTTAGCAATGAGTTCGGCGTCGAACCTCTCACCGTCAGCGCAGGTCAGATCGCCATCAGTGCTGGTGGCAGCGAAATCGATTTGTCGTCCGCGAAAATGCTGGCGTTTGCAGGACGTTCTTCCATCGTCATTTCTGCTGGGGCGTCCGCAATCAGCGATCCAGCGGACATCCAGATTCCTCCGTTTGCGAATGTCGCTATTAGTCTTTTTGTTCCGGCGCAACCGATGAGCCACGTTTCGGTCCATGACATGGCAGCCCAGACCGACTATGAAGTCTCGGGCAATGTAGTTGGCGCAAAGAAACTCGATGCCGCTACGGAAATATATTGCTGGCCATTCCTCAAAGGCATCGACGTCAAAGCTGGCGGAGATAACGCGTCCATCGTGGCGTTGGGCGACAGCATCACGGATGGACATGAGAGCACCCGAAACGCAAACGCACGTTGGCCGGACGTGCTGGCCCGCCGCTTACAGGCAAATAAAAGGACCGCACGGTTGAGCGTTTTGAACGAAGGCATCGGAGCGAATCGCGTGTTGCATGACGATCTCGGCCCCAGTGCTCTGGCCCGCTTTGATCGTGACGTACTGGCGCAACCTGGCGTCAAGTATCTGATTATTCTCGAAGGCATCAACGACATCGGGCGAGCGATCCAACCTAAGACACCCACCGACATTATTTCTGCCGAAAATCTTACTGCCGGCTTAAGCCAACTTGCAGAACGCGCGCACACTCACGGAATAAAAGTGATTGCTGCCACCCTGACGCCCATTCCAATAAACGATGCACTGAATGCCAATCGGGAATCGATGCGCCAAGCGGTGAATCAATGGATTCGCACGACCAACGAATTCGACGTCATTGTTGATTTCGACAAGGTTACTCGCGATCCAGCGAACCCGATGGCCTTCTTGCCGGGGTATGACTCCGGCGATCACGTGCATCCCAGCGATGCCGGATACAAAGCAATGGGTGATGCAATTGATCTGAAAGTTTTTGAAGCGCAGTAAACGAAGCATAACGAAAATCGGGAGATCTGCTCATGAAACGCACTCAATCTATTCTGTCATTCATACTGACCTGCCTGCTCTGCCCGGCCTGGTGTCTAGCGGCGCAGCAAACTCCGCAAGTAGATGTCGTGGTTGGCAGTAACGCTTCCGCTTTGGAGCGCTTCGCCGCCAAGGAACTTTGCAATTATTTAGCGAAGCTCTATGAGATCCGAGCCACTCCCGCACGCAACGCTTCAGATTCCGCGGAGGCGGTGTTCCTGATTGGCAGTCCTGAGACTAACGCGTCAATCAAGAAAGCCACGCAGGACAAAGCATTTCCGAAAGTCAGTGACCAGGGGATTGTTTTGCAGCGGACGGAGTTTGCCGGCCATCCAGCTTTGATCGTTGGTGGAGGCAGTCCGCGCGCCACGCTGTGGGCGGTGTATGAACTGGTGCAGCGCTGGGGCGTCCGCTACCTGGTCGATCGTGATGTTTTTCCGGAGTCGGCCGGAGCATTCAAGGTCCCAGACTTGAACGTCGTTATGGAGCCGGTGTTTCGCGTGCGCGCGCATCCGAGTATCCAGGACTACGCGTCGAGCGGCGAATCGTGGGGAATGGCTGACTTCCGGCCTCTGATCGATCAATTGGCGAAAATGAAATTCAGCCGACTCAACGTTTTTGCCTTCGGATATCAGCCTGATCTGGATTGGCAATATGGCGGCATCGCACGGAGTTCCGCTCACCTGTGGTATGACTGCCACTTCCCGATTACTCCAGACATGGCAGGCCGCGAATTGTTTGGCGATGGCAAGGAATTCTGGAACCCTGATTTGCCGTACAACTCGAGTTACAAGCAAATGGCAGCCGCAGGCGAGCGGCAAATGCATGCGCTGATTGCATATGCGCACGACCGCGGACTGGAAGCTGCTGTCTCCGCGCCGACTACTGATTTTCCTCCGGAATTCGCGCCGCTATTAAAAGGCGAAGTGAAATCCGGTCAACTGACTATCCGTCCCGGCCCCGACACTCCCGTAGATGATCCAGGATTGTTTGCATTGTCAACGGCAGTGCTGCGGGCGACCGTCAATAAATATCCCGAAGCCGATATCGTTAATGTCGGCATGCCCGAGGAAACGCAATGGTTGGGCAACTACCAGCGCGCATGGGATTCGCTCGACGCCAAATATGGCATCAATCAAATCCGTTCGTTGCCGAATGTTTTGGAGGCCGCGGAACATCGCAAAGGATCGATGCGCTGGCCTGGAAAGCGCGGTCTCGATCAGGCAAAAGCCGACATCGTTGCCCTCGCTTACTATGACCGCCTGTTGCGGAATCCCGATCTTCTCAAAGACACGCTCCGTCCGGACATGAAATTCCTGTACGCCGAACCTGCGGAAGAATTGTTTCCGCTGCTCGGCAAGATACTTCCAGCAGGATGGGAAGTCTCCGCCATGCCGGAGAATCAACCAGAACACTTTCTTCCGCGAGCGGAAGTACTCGAAACGCTTCCCACCCGTCAGATTCCGGGAACAATGGATATCACTCTCGACGATGACGTCGTCGGTGTCGTACCACAACACCGGCCCACGATCCTGCACACCCTCCTTCAAGAATTGCAGCATCGCGGATGGACGGGATTCACGGCACGCGAACGCTTTCCCGGCGACCATGATGCAGTGCTGGCCTATTTGAGCCAGGCGAGCTGGGACTCCAATGCCACGCCCGATGCAGTTAATCAGGATTTGATCGGACACATTTGCGGACAAGCCTGCACAGACGACATGGTAAAGGCATTCCATGAACTGGAATCGGCAACGCTGAACGTTGCCAGCAACAAAATAGACTTTGGATACTACGTCCCGGGAATGCTCATGAAGTTCTGGCAGGCAGGACCAACTCCGGCTTATTTGGTGGACGTACAAAGCCAATATGAGCGAGCTCTAGCGGCGGCGCGGCGGGCACAGACAGAATCCTCTCCAGGCGGACGCTGGTATCCCGAGTATTGGGTTGGCCGGCTGGAATTTGCTTTGGGCTATGCACAAACTGCCGCGGCAATCGGACGGGCCGCCACCGCGGAGGCCGCTCACAACTCGGCCCAGTGCAGGAAGGAAACCGAAAACGCTATAGAAATACTTCGCCAGGCAACCAATTCTTATGTCCGCGTGGTTCGTACGAGAAGTGATGTTGGAGCCGTCGCGGAGTTGGACGAGTACGGTGATCGCGCCTTGAAAGCGAAGCTGGCCAAGGAAACGAAGTAATCGTCGTCCGACATCTATGGACCCTCTGCTATTAGGCATCGATGTCGGCACAACCGCCGTAAAAGCAGTCTTGATCAACGTTGCTGGTTCGATTTTGGCGACTGCCAGCCAGGAATATCCGACGCATCATATCGCGCCGGGTTGGGTCGAGCAAGATCCCGAAGACTGGTGGAACGCCGTCATATCCGTTATCCACCAGATCTCAGATGCCGTTCCGGCTGCAAAGCATGACGTTGCGGCAATCGCCGTAAGTTCTCAAGCGCCCACTTTGCTTGCGGTCGATGCTTGCGGACGTCCGTTGCGGAATGCGCTTATTTGGATGGATCGTCGAGCCGAAGCTGAAGCCCGGCACCTGGAACAGACGTTGGGATTTTCTACAATCACCAGCCTCACTGGAAATCGGCCGGATCCATTTTATGTTGCACCGAAAATTCTCTGGTTAAAGCTCCACGAGCCGAAAGCTTTTGCCGATGCTCACCTGTTTCTCCAGATTACCGGTTTCATCAATTACCGGCTCTCGGGCGAATATTCGCTGGATGCGGCGCATGCCGGCCTACTTCTTCTCCGCGATGCGAGTGGAGCATGGTCGCCCCAACTTTGTTCGGCATGCGGCGTTGAGCCGGAGAAGTTTCCTCCAGTCCATGACGGGCACACAGTTATCGGAAACATGACTCGTGACGCGGCTGAACTTGTAGGACTCCGAGCGGGTATTCCAATATGCGCTGGAACTGTTGACGGCGCGGCCGCGGCTCTCGAGGCGGGTGTCGTCGATCCCGGTACGGCAGCCGAGATGACCGGGACTTCGACGGTCTTGATCATGCCGGCGGCGTTGAATGTCATTGAGCCGGCCTTCATCACCATGCCGCACGCACTACCGGGGCGAAAACTTCTTCTGGGTGCGATGACCTCAACCGGCGCGAGCTTGCGGTGGTTTCTCGATCAATTCGGGGATGCTGAACGAGAAAGTGCGCGAGCCCATGGAGCGGATCCTTTCGATGCGCTCGTGGCTTTGGCCGCTTCAGTGCCGGCTGGAAATGACGGCCTTATATTCTTGCCTTACATGATGGGCGAACGGTCGCCGATCTGGAACACGGGCGCCCGGGGTGTGCTTTCGGGTCTGTCGCTCGGAACGACGAAGGGTGCAATCGTTCGCGCGATTCTCGAAGGGAGCGCTTTCGCTCTTCGCCACAATCTGGAAGTAGCGGCAAGCTCTGGCCTGGCAATCGATTCGATTCGCTCGGTGGGAGGCGGAGCCCGCAGCAAATTGTGGAACCAGATCAAGGCCGATGTGCTGGGACTCACAATCCTGTTGCCGGAATCCGCAGTCGGGGCGGCGTATGGCAGTTCCCTGCTCGCGGGCGTGGCAGCCGGTCTGCTGCCGGGCTCTGGCAAAGCGTTTGCGCGGCGCGTGCGAATTAAAGAACGTTTTGAGCCTGACAATAACAACCACCAACGTTATACAGAGCTGTACAAGGTATTCCGGGATTCCTACGAGAAATTGAAACCTTCTTTCAACGAAACCACAAGGCTGAGGGGTAAGTGGACAACTGAACTCTCCCATTAAGTGAAAATGAAAACGTTACTGACAGCCCGTTTCACCGGCGAATATCTGCGCCGCCTCGAAGATAAACTATGCACCGTGCATCGTGCCGGGTTTGGCATCACCGGTAGAAAGCTCGATCCAGACGAACTGCGCGCGGTCGCAGCCGATGCTGCAATCGTGATTGTGGAATATGAGACGTTGGACCGCGATTTTTTTTCGTCCTTGCCGAAATTACGGCTCGCCGCATGCTGCCGAAACGAGCCGGGAGCCAGCGTCGATCTCGATGCGGCAACTGAAGCGGGTATCCCAGTGCTGTTTCCTCCGGGACGCAACGCCGTTTCGGTCGCCGAATACACCATCGCCATGATGATTTCGATTGCACGCCATCTTCATGTCGCCCATCATCTACTGCGGCACACCGAAACGCTGACGAAGATCCGTTACGCCGACAAACTCGATGCCCGTAGCCAAGTCACCTCTGAGTGGAGCCTTGAGCCGGGAGCGCCGTTCCAACTGTTCCAGGGGCCCGAGCTTTCAGGCAAATGCCTTGGCCTAGTGGGTTGCGGAATGATCGGGCGCGAGATTGCACAACGCGCCCGCGCGTTTGGTATGACTTTACTGGTGTCTGATCCCTATGCCCCGGCAGAAATGATTGCGGCTCTCGGGGGACAGTTGGCAACACTCGCCGAAGTCGCTACCAATGCCGACTTTCTGGTAATTGCAGCGAAAGTGACGCCTGAGACGCGTGGCCTGGTGAACCGCGGGATATTGGCGCATCTCAAACCATCCGCCTACATAATCAATACAGCCCGGGCTGCAATCATGGATTACGACGCGCTGACGGAACTGTTGCAAACCCGTCGTATCGCAGGAGCGGCATTGGATGTTTACCCATCAGAGCCATTGTCCGGTAATGATCCATTGCGCTCACTCGATAATGTTCTGCTCAGTCCACATCTCGCGGGAGCCAGTACAGATATTCAAGCTCATCACAGCCGGATGATCACGAACGACATTTTTCGTTTTCTTGCCGGCGAACGGCCAGAGCATCTCGCTAACCCCGCAGCTTGGGAGGGCCGTCGGCCATTTTTTCCCGAGCCATGACTTCTACGCTCAAATTTTGCGATATTACCGGAAGAATTGCGCTAGTGACTGGCGGATCTCGAGGCATCGGGCGAGCCATTTGTATGAAGCTCGCGGCCAACGGCGCGGCAGTTGCCGTCCACTATAACCGCCGTGCCGCTGAAGCTGAAGAAGTCTGTGCAGCCATTGCAGCGATCGGCGGCAAGGCCATCACGGTGGCCGCGTCGCTCGACACCGAGTCTGCCTGCCAGTCCCTGGTGCAAACCGCTGCGGCAGAACTCGGGCACATCGACATCCTGATCAATAATGCCGGCGTTTTTACAGGCGCATCCATTGGACTGCTCGACGCGGCACTTTGGGAAGAGACGCTGGCGGTGAATCTTTCGGCCGCCTTTTATTGCGCGCGCGCATGCGTGCCTTCGATGCGAGTGAAAGGTTGGGGACGAATCCTTTCGATCTCGTCTCAGGCTGCGTTCACCGGATCGAGTGAGCACGCTCATTACTGTGCC
>DATBAX010000077.1:0-4644 GCA_036271275.1 Terriglobales bacterium | reverse complement strand
GGCGGAAGTCATCAAGGGCATTACTCGCGCGCTGAATGTTCCGTTCATCTTCAAGGCTTCCTATGACAAAGCCAATCGCACTTCGATTCGCAGTTTCCGCGGCCCCGGATTGGTGGAAGGTCTACGAATCCTGAAAAAAGTAAAAGACGAAATTCATGTGCCGGTGCTGACCGATGTGCACGATGTGCATGACGTCGCCAAAGTCGCGGAAGTGGCCGACATCCTGCAAATCCCAGCGTTTCTCTGCCGTCAAACCGATCTGGTAGTTGCCGCCGCGATGACCGACCGCGTGGTGAACATAAAAAAAGGCCAGTTCGTTTCCCCGTGGGACATGAAGCACGTAGTAGAAAAATGCCGCACCGCGGGCAACGATAAAGTTTTCGTCACTGAACGTGGCGCAAGTTTCGGATACAACAATCTGGTTGTCGATATGCGCTCGCTCGCTATCATGCGCAAATTCGCGCCGGTAGTTTTCGATGCGACACATTCCGTCCAACTCCCCTCTTCGCAAGCCGACGGAGATCATGCCGTCAGCGGCGGACAACCGGAATTTATTCCAGTGTTGTCCAGGGCGGCCGTGGCAGCCGGTGTCGATGGCATATTTTTGGAAGTCCACGACAATCCTAAAGAAGCTAAATCCGATGGCGCAAACGCGCTCGATTCCACGAAGTTGCGCGGTTTGTTGAAGGAATTACAGGCCGTGCAGAACGCCCTGGCGATCGCACGAGCAACGCCGTAATTCCTACGCTCGGCCCTTACGGCGCGCCAAGTCCCGTAGGGACGATCCAGCTTAGCCCAACGCGGCAGCGCTGGGTAGCCGTGCGAATGGATCGAGTCCCGTAGGGACGGCCCACTCATCCGAATACATATTTGGATCGTAGGAAATCTCGTGCCTCTTGAGCAATTCCAGAAACTCCCCTTCGTAATTGCGCTTCGCATGGTGGGCGGACTGGTTGGCAATGTATGCGACAACTTCTTCCGCGTGCGATGCGCTCACGCTGAAGGCCGCGTAACCTTCCTGCCAGGCAAAATTGCTGCCCGCTTTCGTATCGTTAATCCATTTCGATGAACACGATTTCAAAATCTGAACTGCTTTCGCCAATGGCATTGTCGGAGGGACCAGCAATAATGCATGCGCATGATCTCCAACGCCACCAACTTTGATTGCCTCGAATCCGTGATTTCGGGCAATCCCCGCTATATAAGGCCAGAGCCTGAGTTGGAGTTCCGGTGAGATGCATTTCTTTCGATTTTTGGTACTGAATACCAAGTGAATCCGATTGCTGGAATACGAATGCGACATGGGTCGTCCCTCCGGGACTCTTCTTGTTTCGTATCTCACCCAGCGCTGTCGCGCTGGGCTAAGCTGGCTCGTCCCTCCGGGACTCGGTTTCGGATTACGAATGACGGTTCGTACGTCCCGAAATGACTTGTTGATGCAAACCTACACTCGCGTGCGCGAGTTTGTCAGTGACGGCCGTCACACTGCTGGCGAATAATTGGGCGATTGTCCGTTCCCAAAATCTGCTACCATTCGCGCCGCAGCTCTGAGGATCGAAATGAAATATGTTTTCTCGGCCATTTTCTTGTTCGCTATGTTGACTGCTTCCTATTCACAAATCCCGGCTGGATCTCCCCCTCTGCGGGTTGCGGTCGCGGGCCTGGTTCACGGCCACGTCGGAGGATTTTTTCAGAGCTCACAACGTCGGTCGGACATTCAACTGGTGGGGATTGCCGAGCCTGACCGGCAGCTCGCTGAGAGATATGCAACTCAATTCAATATCGATCGCAGCCTTCTATTCACTGATCTGGACGACATGCTGCAAAAAGTCCATCCTCAGGCGGTGGTGGCGTACACGAGCACCTATGATCACCGGAGGGTCGTGGAAATCTGCGCCAAGTACGGCGTTCCCGTCATGATGGAAAAACCGCTGGCAGTCAGCGCCGAAGATGCCCACGCCATTGCCGGCGCTGCAAAAAAAGCCAAGATCCAGGTGTTAGTGAATTACGAAACGACGTGGTATCGAAGCAACCACGCGGCCTACGATCTGGTCCATGAAAACGCGCTCGGTGATGTGCGCAAGGTTGTTATTCATGATGGCCATGAAGGTCCGAGAGAAATCAACGTGCAGCCGGAATTTTTTGCGTGGCTCACCGACCCTAAACTCAACGGCGCGGGCGCGCTTTATGATTTCGGATGTTATGGCGCCGATTTGATGATATGGCTGATGGATGGCCAAGGCCCCACGACTGTGACGGCGGTCACGCAGCGGATGAAGCCAGACATTTATCCTAAAGTCGACGACGAGGCCACGATTATTCTGACTTATCCCAAGGCGCAGGCGATTATTCAGGCGTCATGGAACTGGCCCTTTGGACGAAAAGATATGGAAATTTACGGTCGGACGGGTTACGCAATCACAGTCCGCAATGACGATCTGCGGGTTCGATTGAAGGGAAAAGAAGAAGAGCAGATGACCGGCAAGCCAATCCCTGCGCCGTTCAACGATTCGTTGTCGATGTTGCGAGCAGTCGTTCTCGATGGAGCGACCCCTGATGCGCCGTCTTCGTTGGAAACGAACGTGATCGTGAGCGAGATTCTGGATGCTGCGCGCCGTTCCGCGGCGTCCGGAAAAACCGTTTCGATAAACGATGTTCGTTGAAGCGACTGCTCCACCCAAGCTTAGAGCTCTCCTGCAAACTGCGAAAGCGATCCCGGGATACGAATCCGCCCGCTAAATCTGCTAACATCCTTTTTCATTCGCGCCTTTATCAATGCATATCGCATCCGCCATCATCGGCATTTTCACGGTCGTTCTCGTTTTGCTGGACGCCTTTGAAACCATTGTCCTGCCGCGCCGCATCCGGCGCGAGTTTCGGCTGAGCCGTGTATTCTACCGGCGCACGTGGCTCCCATGGCGGAGGATTGCCGCTTCTATTGAAGTGCCGGGCCGCCGCGAAAATTTTCTGGGATACTTCGGGCCTTTGTCCCTGATCTTCCTGCTGGCATTGTGGGCTGCGGGATTGATTTTCGGTTTCACTCTGCTTCAATACGGCGCCGGCGATCACGTCCAGTTGAACGGCCAGCCAGTGACCTTTTACGCGTTGATTTACCACAGCGGCGAAACTTTTTTTACCCTCGGATACGGCGACATCGTGCCCACTTCCGCGCTCGCGAGATTTCTCGCCGTGCTCGAAGCCGGCATGGGATTCGGTTTTCTCGGAACGGTCATCGGCTATATTCCGACCATCTATTCTTCTTTTTCCAGGCGCGAAATTGAAATCTCCATGCTCGACGAACGCGCCGGTTCGCCATCCACGGCGTCGGAACTCTTATCGCGGATGGGGAAATCCACCCAGCAGGATGTGCTGGACGGCGTTTTTCGTGACTGGGAGCGCTGGGCTGCAGAAGTGTTAGAGAGTCATCTGTCGTATCCCGCGCTGAGTTTTTTTCGTTCGCAGCACAACAATCAATCCTGGCTCGGAGCTTTGACTACAGTTCTCGACGCGAGTTCGTTAGTCATCGCCGGAGTCGACGGCCTTCGCAGCGATCAAGCCAAGTTGACATACGCGATCGCGCGTCATGCCGTGGTTGATCTCTCGCAGGTATTAGGCGCCCGCTACGATTCCGGGTTTCCTGATCGCTTGCCTGAAGAACAAATGGGACAACTGAGGAAGAGCTTGACGGATCGCGGCGTGAAGCTCGGAGAAGGCCCGCAGTTTGAGCAGAAATTATCGTACCTGCGATCGCTCTACGAGCCGTATGCGCAATCGATTGCGCGAAATTTATTGATCACGCTGCCGCCGTGGATCCACGACGAAAAGAAGAAAGACAACTGGCAGGCGGGCCCATGGGACCGCATCATTCAGGCGCGAGGCCTCGCCATCCTCGGGCAGAAAATCAAGCTCATCCCGGAAATCGACGACCACTTCTAGCCAGCTTTTTTACAACGCCGATTTCGTGGCAAATCCTTTTCGCCGCTGCTCGCTGTAACGTGACAGCGCATCTTTAATGATGGGATACGCTTCCGCAGCCGGCCGGATTTCATCCACTTCGACAGCTTTGCCTTCCAGTTGTTTGTAATCCTGAAAGAAGCGCCGCAACATCACCATGCGATGCGTCGGCATCTCTGCCGCTTCGCGGTATGAGTTGAATTCCGGATCTTCCGTGGCGATTGCAATGATCTTGTGATCTTTCTTTCCGCCGTCGATCATGGTCATCACGCCGATCGTCCGCGAATGGATAATGGTCAGCGGCACCACGGTTTCCTGGCAGAGCACCAGAACGTCGAGCGGATCGTCGTCCTCGGCCAGAGTTTGGGGAATGAATCCATAGTTGGCGGGATAGTAAACAGCGGAATACAGCACCCGATCCAGCTTAATCAGCCCGCTGGTTTTATCGAGCTCGTATTTGACGCTGGAGCCGAAAGGAATCTCGATTACGCTTTGGAATTCGTGCGGCAATTTATCGCCGGGAGTAACGTCATGCCAGGGATGAATCATTGCTTTGAAAGCCCTCAAGTCTATGAAAGTACTTCCATTCTATCGGATGATCGCGCCCTCCACTTATCCAGAGGTAACTTGCCGCCGCAAATGCCTGATTACTTGACCCTTTGCATAGCGGCGCGTACAGTTTTGGTAGCG
>DATBAX010000076.1:0-2236 GCA_036271275.1 Terriglobales bacterium | reverse complement strand
CTGCGTCCCATCCTGATGACTTCGTTTGCGTTCATTCTTGGCGTAGTGCCATTGGTCATTGCCAAAGGCGCAGGCGAAGCGGGACGGCACTCGGTAGGAACCACCGTGTTTGGCGGCATGATCATGTCGACGGTACTGAACCTTTTCTTCATTCCGGTCTTGTACCTGATCATCGAAGGCTTCCGTGAGCGAGTTGGCGCAGCGCACACGGATGCGGCACCGGCCACGCCTCCTGCGAAGTGATAATCTTTTCGGCATGAGCCGCGATGTTCTGATTTTGCGCGAATCGGATATTCGCGCACTGCTTGATCCTGTTGCTTGTCTGGACGCCGTCGAACACGCCTTCACCGCCTACTCCACGGGACAGGCGCAGCTCCCATCTGTCATCGCTCTCGATGTCGCTGAGAACCGCGGCGAGATTCACATGAAGGCCGGGCATATTCGCAACGGGCCTTACTACGCGATCAAAATCATTTCTGGTTTTTGGGACAATCCCCAACTTGGCCTTCCCGCCCTGAACGGGATGGTTGTCGTGTTCGACGCGAAGACTGGAGCACCTGCCGGGTTTCTTTTCGACAATGGATTCATCACTGACTTACGGACCGGAGCAGCAGGGGCCGTGGCCGCGAAACACCTTGCGCGGAAAAATGTTGGGACGGTTGCGATCATTGGAACTGGGGGACAAGCGCGACGTCAGTTGGAAATGTTGTCGCTGGTGCGGAAGTTTTCTGAGGTGCGCGTATGGGGGCGTGATGCAACCAAAGCTCGGGCTTGTATCAACGACTTAGGGAAGACTGCCGGGCACGTCGGGTTATCAGAATCAGCTCAGCAGGCGGTGGAAGGTGCGGATGTCGTGATCACTGTGACCTCCAGCCGCGAGCCGCTGATCAGGGCAGAATGGTTGAAGCCAGGTGTCACCATTATTGCTGTCGGCTCCGACGGGCCCGATAAGCAAGAGCTTGATATCGGCGTGTTGGCGCGAGCCGACAAGACCGTCGCCGATAGTTTGCCGCAGTGTCTGCGGCTCGGGGAAATTCATCATGGCGTCGAAGCCGGTGTGATCACAAAAGAAAAAGTAATTGAGCTGGGAGAAATCACCGCCGGGCTGAAGCCTGGCCGCGTTTCCGAAGATGAAATTATTGTTTGCGATTTGACGGGCGTGGGCGTGCAGGATGTAGCGGCCGCAACGGTCATCATGGAACGAGCAAAGGCTGCCGGAAGGGGAGAAAAGATCGAGTTCCCATAGACACCCCGCCCCCCTGTCATCCTGAGCGCAGTGGCTGCTTCGCGAAGCAAAGCAGCTACGGAGTCGAAGGATTTCTACGATCACCACCGCCGCAGGAGTTCGTATGGGTGTTTCGACTCCTTCGCTCAACATGACAATACCTAGTATTCAGTTACGCTGCGTTGCGTTTTTTCTGTAGCTCCACCAGAGTGAGATCCACGCGTGCCAATCCGTGCAAAGTGTAGTCCACGTCATACCCAAATCCGACGCGAATGTAGCGTCCGCCGCCGAAGTGATCTCCAGGAGTGATGAGTACTGAACGCTCTTCGCGTAATTTATCGAACAATTTTGTGGAGGTAATCGGCAACTTGTACTTGAAATATGTGATGGCCCCGGCCATGGGTGGAATGTAAGTGAGAATATCGTCGTGTGAATGGATCCACGATTCGAGTTTTGGCAAATTGCGGCGAACGATAGTTCGAGTGCGATCGAGAATCTTTTCTCGACGCGCCGGCTCCATGACGATGCGAGCGAGACGGTCGGAAAGCATAGTTGGAGTCAGGGTGGTGTAATCGCGATACGAGCAAAGTTTCGCGATGGTTTTTGGCGGAGCGACGATCCATCCGATGCGCAGGCCGGGCAAACCAAAGGCCTTGGAAAGTCCAGAAGTGATGATGACTTTGTCGTAAAGTCCCCAAAACGTCGGAGAGAGTGGGCCGCTGATTTCCGCGCCACGATAAATTTCATCGACCAGCAACCAGGCGTTGGCCTTGCGTGCGACACGAATAATTTCGGCCATCTCTTCTTCATTGAGAACGGAGCCGGTCGGATTATTGGGATTGGTGACCACAATCAATTTCGTTTTCTTGCTTACCGCGCGGCGAAGACCTCCTATATCGAGCGCCCAGCGCGGCTTTCCATTCTCGCGCCGCTCGATCAAATGGAATGCAGTTGTTTTGTTCGCGTAGGCACGCGAGAGTCCCCAGGTTTGCAAGTAGTTCGGCAGCATGA
>DATBAX010000075.1:0-4748 GCA_036271275.1 Terriglobales bacterium | reverse complement strand
AGATTCACTGGCCAGTTGGCAGCCGTTTCCTGATACCGTGGCAGCACTGCGAAAACTAAAAAGCCGCTATCAGCTAGGAATTATTTCGAATGTCGATGACGATCTATTCGCTTCCACCGCCAAAAAGCTGGAAGTAAAATTTGACCACGTCATCACCGCCCAGCAAGCTCGCGCCTACAAACCCTCCCTCAAGATTTTCAAGCTCGCCCAGGAACGAATCGGCGTCGCACCGGAACAATGGCTACACGTCGCCCAAAGCGTCTTTCACGACATAGTCCCCGGAAAATCTCTCGGCATCACAACGGTCTGGGTCAACCGTGCATCGTCACGCCCGGGCGCAGGCGCAGCCAAATCCGCTTCAGCCAATCCAGACTTGGAAGTTCCAGACTTGCAAACACTCGCGGATTTCGCGGGATAAAAACAAATTCATGGATTTGTCATTCCGAGTGGGCGGATCCCACGAGGAATCTGCTTTCCCGTCCACCATCTCCGAACTCAAAATTCCCTGAAGCAAAAGCATCAATAAAACGAGGCATGCCAAATCTCAACTACGCCAGCTCCACTTCAATCTTCTTCGAACCCGCATCCAACTTCGTGATCTTAAAACTCCGCACCTGCCCAGCCTGAACCGCCTCCGGTTTGCTCGATCCCCCGCTCGACGGCCCACCCTTCCAGCGCGCATTCAACATCGAACTCAGTGCGGACAAGTCCACCTTCCCCGCCGCAGGCGCGATCTTCTCATCCGATTTTGCCGCACCAATCCGGCATGTAGCTTGAATGCCATCGCCCAGTTCCACACGCGCATTGTCACCGGACAGATCAATAATGCGTCCCGTCACCACATCCCCGACTTTGCGTTCGACAATATATTCGTCGAGTCCTGTCGGCACCAGTTGCTTCATGCTGAGCCGCAACTGCCGCTTGTCTTTATCGATAGCCATCACCTGAGCTTTGACGATCTGCCCAACCCTCAGCAGTTCCTGCGGATGATTGACCCGCTTCTCCGCACTGATCTCGCTAACGTGCACCATGCCCTCGACGCCTTCCGCCAACTGCACGAACGCGCCAAACTTGGTGATGCTGGTCACCGGCCCTTCAATCGCAGTTCCCACCGCAAATTTGTCAGCAACTTCCGCCCAGGGATCTCCCAAGGTCTGCTTGAGACCGAGCCCCAGACGATGCTCCGCCGGACTGATCGACAAGATCACCGCGTCGACACTCTCCCCGGGCTTCACAATGTCACTGGCAATCCTGACTTTCTTGCCCCATGACATCTCCGAAACATGGATCAAGCCTTCGATCCCTGGTTCCAGTTCAACAAACGCCCCAAACTCCATCACGCGAGTGACGGTGCCGCGAACCCTCTCGCCCAGCTTGTATTTTCCCGCCACCGCATCCCAGGGATGCGGCTGCAACTGTTTCGCGCTGACCGCAATGCGCCGCTTCTCTCCCTCAGTGGTGATCTTCAGGACTTTGACTTCAATTTCCTGTCCCATCGTGAGTACATCCGAAGGCTTGTTGATGCGAGTCCAGGAAATTTCTCCCACGTGCAGCAACGCATCGACTCCACCCAGATCGACGAAGGCCCCGTAATCAGCGAGGCTGCGCACGGTCGCATTCACCACATCGCCTTCTTTGATCTCACCGATTCGGCGATCTTTCGTGGACCGCTCTTCCTCCTCAGAAATCACACGGCGATCGACCACCACGTCTTCATCGGCTTCATCGAGTTTAATAATCCGGCAGCGGATTTCCTGCCCCACCAATTTCGCCATCTCCGCAGCATCGCGAACTCCGCTGCGGGAGGCCGGCATGAACGCGCGCACACCCACATCCACGCTGAACCCGCCTTTGATCAATCCTGTGACGTTGCCGGTAATCGTAGATTTCTCGTTGAATGCCCGCGTCAGCGCCGACCAATCTTTCGGCTGCTCGATGCGAGTGCGCGAAAGTTCGTAATAACCGTCAATGTCTCGTCCCTTGACCGAGACCCGCAGCTTGTCCCCGGGCTTGACGCTTTCAGTGCCCGCGAAGGCCGTCAGCGGCAAAATGCCTTCGCTCTTGAATCCGATATCGACAAACACCGAATCGACCGAAACAGAGACTACAGTCCCTTCAAGTTGTTTGCCGCCATCTTCTTTCTTTCGCGAATGGCTCTTTTCGTATTGCGCAAAAATCTCGTCGAAAGACTCAGTTGCAGTCTCAATTTCCGGAATCTCTGGGTTAGGTACGCTTGGGTTGGACATGAAAAATGAAGGCCTTCTCGTGGGATAAATCCTACGTAAAGAATAGCACCTGCCGCGCTCCGCCTTGAGCCTACGACAGATCGCACAGAGATGCAGTCACGTTTAGCAGTAATCCTCCAAAAAGAAGAGCAGAAATGACGCAGGCACCCAAAACCAGCTCCGGAGGAGCGCCCCAGGCTTAGCCCAGGACGAAAAGTCCTGGGTAGCCCCGAAAAAAGACCACGCGCCGTTGGCGCAACCATCACAAAAACTTCAACAACGCCTCTGAAGTCTCCTTGTAATTCTCTTCCATCAACCAATGCCCGGTATTCTTGAGCACAATCACCGTCGCATTCGTCGCGACCAGCTTCACTTGTTCACCGAGAAATTCTCCCGACGCCTTCTCTCCTCCAATCGAAAGCACCGGCATCGTCAACTTCGTCTGAGAGAGCTCTGCAAAATCCTTCGCCGCCTGCAGGAAGGAAACAAAATAAGACCACCCGGCCCGCATCCGTCCTGGCCTCGCATAAGCCGCAGCATAGATCCTGCGATCCGCTTCTGGAATGGAATGATTTTTATCCGCGGCAAAGTCATTCCAATAATGTTCGTAATAAGTGCGCTCCCGGCCCAGCACCAGCGCCTCAGGAATGGGTCCGTTGAAACGAAAATGCCAGTTTCGTGGATCGTTATAAATCGTTTGCCAATCGCCGACGCCCGGAAGAAACGCATCCATCAAAACTAATTTCGTAACTTCATTAGGAAATTGTGCAGCATAGGCATAAGCCACCATCAACCCTATATCGTGGCCAACCACTTCAGCTTTCTGAACTCCAAGCGAGCGCACCAGCGCATGCATGCGGATCGCAGCCGTCTTCATGTCCAACCCATTGGTCGGAATTGCGGAATCTCCAATGCCCGGTAAATCCGGCACGATCACCGTGAATCGCTCCGCCAGCGCGGGAATAATCGGCTTCCACATCAACGCCGTTTCCGCATAGCCATGCAACAGGACCACCGCCGGCCCGTGCCCCGCCGTCAAGTAATGCAGCTTGATGCCATCAATCTCGGCCGTGTGCGACGTGATAGTTTTGTCCATTTCAGCCGCACGCGTCACAGGAGCAAGCATGAGGAACAGCAATAGCAGCAGATAAAAGGCAGGAGTGCGTTTCATAAATTGATTATAGACGTCGGGTTTATGGGGAAATCGACGATCTAATTTGGCAGGGAGTTCAAGCGACTCCCGATTTTCTCAAGCAGCTTGGTCGCCGCTTCGCCCGCTTCCAGAGTGCAGAATTCGCTTCCCAGTTCTACCACGGGCAACTTTGCGCAAGCCGCTTGAAAGGCTTCCCGTGTTCCCGGCGACGCAGTCACATCCGAACCAACCAGCAATAAACCCGGCGGCGTTACCCGCATCAAAATCAAGGAATCATGCAGATTATTTGAGGTGTAGGCCACGTATCCGGCTCGCCGCAATAATTCCCGCAAGTACGCCAGCACATCGGCACTGCTATCGATACATAAAATACTGGGGCCGGTCGTCTTGAGCTTCTCCCACGATCCGCTCAGGTGATAAAAAGCCGCCACCGCCTTCTCCTCGGACTCATGGGTATCGAATAATTTCACCAGATGCGTCATCTTCAAAACATTGTGGATCGACTCCGGCACGTTGCACAGCTTCACGTCCCCACGCAATTGACGGGACTTGGTGAGCATTCGCACCATTGTCCCCAGTCCGCTGCTATCGACAAAATCCACTTCGCCCAAATGGAGAACAATCGCTTTGCGATCGAGAAAGAGATGTTCGATATGGACACGCAAGGAATCCGTATCGGCGCCCGCAACAATTCGCCCGCCGCACCGGACAATCGTAACTCGACCAACCTCGCGCGTATTCAGAGTGAGCGCCACTTCGCCTCCCGCAAAACGGGCACATTATAGCGCGCCGGACAAAGAGTGCAGAACACTATTCGCCAGAGATGTATTCCGGCAAACTGACTACACCACACGCATAGGTCGGTTATAAACTGATGGGTTCAGAATCTGGGAGACCCAATGGCACGCAGCAATCCGCTTTCCCATCTCACCGGCCAACTCGACGATCTCCGAGCCAAAGGCACGCACTTCAATCTCCGCGTGCTTGACGACGAGCAAGCCGCCGTTTGCACCTTCGACGGCAAGAGAGTCATCAACCTGGCTTCCAACAACTATTTAGGCTTGACCACGCATCCCAAACTGCGCGAAGCCGCGCTCGAAGCCACACGCAAATACGGCGTCGGATCTGGCGCCGTGCGCACAATCGCCGGCACCATGAAAATCCACATGGAGTTGGAAGAAAAGATCGCGCGCTTCAAAAACGTGGAAGCCTGCGTGGTTTTTCAATCAGGATTCGCCGCCAACGCCGGCACGGTATCGGCGATCCTCGGCAAAGACGACTTCATTATTTCCGACGCATTGAACCACGCCTCGATCATCGATGGCGCACGGCTATCGCGAGCCAAGATTCTCGTCTTCGAACACAAGAAC
>DATBAX010000074.1:0-6612 GCA_036271275.1 Terriglobales bacterium | reverse complement strand
AACGCGCGGCTGTCCAATCCGCTAGAAAATCCAGGCCGAACGCATGCGTTGCCAGCAGAATGGTCCCAATGGAGAGAATCAGCTGTTCAGTCTTCACTAAGCGCCTTTTTGTAATTCCGCAACCACGGGAGGTTTCATCATGCGACACAACCGATTAAGCATTGAAGCGCTGATTCGAAAAACTTCAGCATGGCCCCGAACAAAAATGTCGACAACATTCCTTCCGGGTGCATGCGTGCGTACACCACTAGCATTGTTGGTGTAAATGCGATTTTTCTCCAACGGCGTCGGAGCCGAGTCTTTGAACGTCTGGTCTGGGAATCGCGCCTAACCATTGGAACAGCCGGGGCCACCTGCCTCATCTTCCAGGAGAACAAGTATCCCGCTTCTCCTGATTTCAGGGCGTCATTTTTCCTATCTCAAGATAATTCTGCGATGGGACGCCGAAAGCATCTGCGACCCGATTGAAAAATGCGAACATCGCAGTGATGTAAACCGCCTCGGCGATCTGGTCTTCTTTCCAGCCGAGATCTCGAAGCTTTTGAACATCTTCAGCAGTGGAGCGATAAGCGGCATCGGTGATGATCTTGACGTAATCCAGCAAAGCGCGCTCCGCCGGGTTGAGGCCGGCTTCATCCAACTTGCCTTTGAGGATTGCGGTAACGCATTGATCGGTGGCTCCCTGGACACGCAGGAAGTAAGCGTGACTGTCCAGTCAATATGGACACCGATTAAGGTAGGAGACGTAGCTGGCAATCATCTCCTTGTAGCGTCGAGTGAGGTGTCCTTCCGAAAAGTGGACTGTGTTCCCGAATTCAAGCACGCGGCGTAAGAAGTCGGGGCGCGCTCCGAAACACTTTATGATGCCAGGGACTTGCTGTCTCCCTGATCCCGCCCGCCAGTCGTCGTAGGCTGCGAGCGTATCGCCAGTGGCCTCGTCATCTTCGATGATTTTGATTTTTGTGGCGGGCTTTGCCGGGTGCGTGATCGGAAGCCTTACGTCGTCATCTTCGTGATTGTGAGTTGTCATGATTAGCGACTCATCTCATCAAACGAACCGGCGCTGAAAAAGTTCATAGACTGGCAATCCGGTAGCAAGCACCAGCGTGCCAAACAGTGCTTGCAGCGGATTCCTTGCTCCAATCAAGACTAGCAGAATCACGATCATCAGCAAGAATGCAATGGGCGTGAATGGATAGCCGGGAGTCAGAATTACCGCACTGTTCTGCATGTTTTTATCTCTACGACGCAATACGAAAAGCCCGGCCGCCGCCAATCCAATAAACCCGATCGCGGCGAAAATGATATAGGCAACGATCTTCTCGAAGGTGCCGATCGCAACCATTACGGATGCGATGACGCCCTGAATAATGATCGCGTTCGCGGGAGTGTTAAATCTGGGATGCAATTTGGCCATGGAGGGGAGAAATAAACCATCCTGCGCCATGGCGTAATAAACCCTGGGTGCGGACATCATGAACGCGGCCAGACCACCGATCACGCATAGGATCACAATCGCGGCGAAGATGACTCCACCCGCCGGACCGAACATTATTTCGCCGGCCTGAGCGACGAATGTCTGGTCCGAGCTCACCTTATTGAGAGGTACCAAATACCAGAAAACCATACTTATCAAAATGTAGACCCCGGTCACGGTCAACACGCCGTAGAGCAGGGCGCGCGGCACTGTCCGAGCGGGATCACGCACTTCGCCAGCAATCTTGCTGACGTCCCACCATCCGCCGAAAGAAAAGAACGCTCCTACCGTGGCCGAGGCCAAAGCCGGTAGCATGGGCAACGATCCGGGCTGGCGATCAATGAAGGGAACAAAGTTCGACCACGTTCCCAGATGGAAAGCAATAGCCCAAACGCTAAGCAAAGCTAGCACGCCAAGTTTTAACCACGTCGTCCAGCGCAAGAATCCGGCGCTGACGCGAATACTCAGGATATTCATCAAGCACAGCGCCCAGATCACAGCCGCAGCAGCAAGTCTGATGGTCAGAGAAGACCAGTGGAAAATATACGCAGCATATCCTGCAATGCCGGTGGCGAGCGCAGCGGTTAATCCCGGATCGAGAACAAGAAGACACATCCAGCCGTAAAGAAAAGCAACTCTTCGGCCAAAGATTTCCTGCAAATAAATGTAGAGTCCGCCGGAACGCGGGAAACGGCCCGCGAGTTCTCCGTAGCAGAGAGCGCCACTCAATGTCATAGCACCCACGGCCAACCAAACAACCAGAAGCCACAAGGGTGATCCCAAGGACTTGGCCATACCCACCGGCGTGAGGAAGATGCCAACGGCAATGCACTCGCCCGCAACTGCGGCAGTGGCCGAGGCGAGACTCAACTCTCGCCGCAGCTTGTCCTTCGCAGTAGGATCGGACAATGTAGATGTAGCCATCGCTAGAAGGTCGGTCGTCCTGCCAGAGAACCGGTTGTCCGAAGATGATAACGGCAGCGACCGGAAGAACTCCGCAAATCTAAACAAGAGAGCGGTTGGCTTCAATAATACAAAAGCAGTACAACACAGCGTCAGTCAGTGTTTTGAATCGTTCGATAGTTCTTTCACATTATTGACCCATAAATTTCCCTCCCTATAATCGGCCCACTCCAAGATTCCAAACGATTCGCGAGGACAAGAATACACATGAGGAAACACCTGAGTCGGCTTGCCTCCGTGGCTTGCATGCTGCTAATAATCGCAGCAAGTCTGAATGTTGTGGGCCAGCAGATTACTGGAAGCATTCGTGGGACTGTGTTGGATCCGAGCGGCGCCATTGTGCAGGCAGCGAGAATTACCGCCAAGCAGATTGAGACGGGCCTGACTCGCGTTGTGGTTGCGGACCATCAGGGCGACTACGTGTTGGTAGAGCTCCCAATTGGACACTACGAGTTGCAGGTCCGGGCGCCAGGCTTCCAAACATATTTGCAGCAGGGAATCTCGTTGGACGTGAACGAGACCGCGACGGTCAGTGTTCACCTCAAAGTCGGTTCCGAAGCTCAACAAGTGAAGGTGACTGCGGACGCCGATCTGGTGCAAAGCACGGTCAGCAGTCTGGGACAGACGGTGATGGAGCGCGAGATCCTCGATCTTCCACTCGACGGCCGAAACTTCTCGCAGTTGGGACTGCTTCAACCGGGCGTGGTGCCGTTGACTCCCGGACTTCTCGAAGCTGGTGGGCCCGCGCGTCAGGGCCAGGCTTACGCGGTCGATGGTCAGCGGCCAGAGTCGAACAATTTTCTCATCGACGGCGCTGACAACGTCAACGCGGTGGACGCCGGCTTTGTTCTCAAGCCACCTATCGACGCGATTGCCGAGTTCAGGATCCTGACCCATAATGCCAACGCCGAATTTGGCCGCAGCACCGGTTCTACCACCAACATTGTTACGCGCTCCGGGACAAACCACCTCCATGGAGCGCTCTGGGAATTTCTGCGTAATGATGCCATGGATTCGTCAGACTACTTCACCCGAAGCGTTCAGCCTTTGAAACAGAACCAGTTCGGCGGCACTCTTGGCGGACCGATTATTAAAGACAAGACATTCTTCTTCGCCTATTACGAAGGCTTCCGCAACCGGCAGGGCGAGAGTGTCGGTGCAACTGTGCCTTCCGCGGCCGAGAGGCAGGGCAACTTCGGGGAAACGTGTGCTCTTCCGGCCAGCTTTAATGCGAGCGGGATATGCAGCGATCCGCAAGAGCAGCTGACATATTTTGGCACGCCGGTGCCGTTCAACCAATTGACGCTTTTCACTCCCATTGATCCGATTGCGACGAATGTCTTGCCGTTTTTCCCTCTGCCAAATCACGGAGAGAATGGATTCATATCCTCGCAATCTTTAATCCAGAACAATGATCAATTCGGATTACGCCTGGACCACTATCTTTCTCCCACCGACACGCTGAATTTTCGTTACATGTATAGCAGCGGTCCGACCACCGATCCGCTTTCAACCGCGGGCGCGAATGTGCCGGGCTTCCCGGTAGGACAGGATGATCGCGCACAAAACTTTGTCGCCCAGGAAACCCACATCTTTTCGTCGAGTACCATTGGCGTCGCGCGGTTCTCGTTTCTGCGTAATAAGTTTCTGCTGGATCAGCACATCAATCATGAGCCTGCGTCGGATTTGGGTTTTACCTATGCGCCCACGCTTCCCGAGGCCGCGGGGCCGCCGTTTATCCAGGTAGCGGGCTACGCCTCGGTGGGCGATCCGATCACCGGACCGCGCGACACGTTTCAGGATACGTATGACATCTCCGGTTCTCTAAGCTGGATTCGCGGCAACCATGAACTGAAATTTGGCGGAGGCTATCGGGGCGACCAGATCAACGCCTTGCAGGGCATTGCCACTAACGGTTTTTTTGTATTTGCCGGCATCCCCTCATTCGAGGACTTCCTCTACAACGATGGATTCGCCAACTTTCTTTCGGGCAATCCAGTGGTCTTCCTCCAAGGCGGAGGCAATTTCGATCGCCACATCCGGGACCGTGCCGTCGATGGCTATGCACAGGACAACTATAAAATTCGATCGAACCTGACCTTGAACATCGGTCTCCGCTACGAGTTGCCCTTCCCTTCCACTGAGACGAACAACGAGGTAAATCTTTTCGTTCCCGGAGCGCAATCAAAAGTAGTTCCCAACGCCCCGCCGGGACTTCTCTATCCCGGCGATGCGGGCGTCTCCAAGGGCTTGATCCCCATTCAGAAGACAGCTTTTGCTCCGCGAGTTGGCTTAGCGTGGGATCCGCTGGGCAACGGCAAGACTGTGATCAGTGCCGCCTACGGAATTTTCTACGAGCCTTACTACACCGGAGAAGGTGGGCCACTGCAAGATCCGATCAGTTCGCCTCCCTACCTGAAGACTCTTCAGTTGGGTTTTCCCGTCAACTCATTCGCCAATCCTTTTTATACGCCTGATCCTTTTGGAACTGCCTTCCCTCAGCCAATGACGCTGCTCGTTGTCTCCCCCAAGCTGCATCTGCCTTACGCGCAGGATTGGAATCTGAACGTTCAACAATCGCTGGGCGCGAACTGGCTATTGCAGCTAGGCTATGTGGGCACCAATGGAGTGAGGCTGCCACGATTCATTGAAGGCAATCCGGCCGTTTATATTCCCGGGGTCGACACCACCAGCTCAGGCTGTTCGGTGACCAGCCCGTGTCCGGTTTCGACCTCGAGCAATGCGAATCAACGGCGTCTCTACTCAGGATGCACGTTGGCGGACCCGCCGAGTAGTTGCGTTTACGGTTCAGTCGGCGAAATCGCCAGCATCGCGGATTCCAGCTACAACGCCCTGGAAGCCAGTCTGCGCAAACGTTTCAGCCATGGACTGTCTTTTCTTGCATCCTACACCTGGTCCCATTCGATCGATGACGTATCTTCTTTCAACATCACTGGTTCCGCATCGCAACCCGTGGCCGGAGAAAACGATCTGGCGCAGAATCCATTCGATCTCGCAGCCGAACGCGGCCCGTCCATGTTTGATGCCCGTCATCGCTTCGTGCTGAGCTATCAATGGAGCCTTCCATTTCTGGAACATTCCAGCACCTGGTACGGACACGTTTTGGGGAACTGGCAATTGAATGGAATCTTGACTGCCATGAGCGGCACTCCCTTCACGGTATTCGACTCAAGCGATGTTTCCGTGCAAGGGTCGGCGCCGGAAATTTCCGGGTTTTCCAGCAACCGGCCCAATGTTGTTGGTAATCCGAATTCCGGCCCGCATACCGCTGCGGAATGGTTCAACCCGAAAGCCTTCCACGCAATCGTCCAGGATCCCAATTCTCCGGTACAGCAATTCGGCGACGAAGGCCGCAACGCGGTTGTAGGCCCAAAGTACGTGAACTGGGATTTCTCGGCGGTCAAGAACTTTCGGCTGACGGAAACAAAAGAACTGCAGTTCCGCGGCGAGTTGTTCAACGTCTTGAATCATACAAATTTCCGGTTGCCAGTCAGTGACATTGAAGCGCGGACCTTCGGTCAAATTCAATCGGACGTAAGTCCGAGGGTGATCCAGGTGGCGCTGAAATTCCTGTTTTGATGATATGTCCAGCTTTCGACTAAAATTCAGTCCGTTCGCCCGAAGGCTCAAACGCCGGATTCTTGTCGGTGTCCGAAAGCTGGGAATAGAAATCCCCGCGGTTCTGGACGAATTTGGCAATTCAACAGAACAGTCTTATACGGGCTGGCCCGACCGCATCTACCTGATCGATGCTACTGGCCGCGTTGGTTACAAGAGCAAGCCTGGCCCCTTCGGATTTAAATCCGGCGAACTGGCAATGCGATTGCGCGAGTCGTGGCAACTCCGTCTCACAGATAACGTTATGGAGGCCGTGTGGCTACGCCTTGCCCAACATCGACTTGAAGCCGCGCTGGGCTGTCTGGCCTCAGTATTTCGGTCAGGCTACCTTTACTTACTGGGACATTTTAATTTCGAACAATCAATTCTGGAAGAGGCGGGCTCCTCTTTGCCGCAGCCATTCCAGCAAGGTTTGTGGACGCGCCCAATGTTGTTGAGGGACGCGAGAGACCCGTCGAAAAACAACTCAATGCTTTGCGAGGTAAATCAATAATCCGAAGATTGCGATGGGAATTAATCCGATCAATACGTAA
>DATBAX010000073.1:0-2948 GCA_036271275.1 Terriglobales bacterium | reverse complement strand
GAATCCACGTACATGTGGGAGAGTTGCACGTCCGGATAATCCTGCGCCACGCGAGTCACGACCTCGCGCCAGAGCTTGGAAGTATCGAGCACGTTTGCTTTGTCCACCGAGAGAAGTTTCCGTCGGCGCTTTTTCGCCAATCCAAAAGCCACGTGCGCGATGCGCTCGATTTCCGGCTCGGCATAACGCATGGTATCGATGCCGACACGCTGTCCCGGCGCTCCGGTGATGGAACGGGGTTCTCCGAAGTAAAGGCCTCCCAGCAATTCCCTGACGATCAGGATGTCGGTCCCTCGAACAATTTCGGGACGCAAAGGCGAATATTCTTCGAGTGCGGGAAAACAAACTGCGGGCCGCAAGTTAGCGAATACTCCGAGTTCTTTGCGAAGCCGCAACAATCCCCGTTCCGGCCGAAGCTGGCTGGGATACTTGTCGAATGCGGGGCCGCCGACAGCACCGAGCAAAACAGCGCCCGACGACAAGCAAGCTCGCAATGTATCGCTGGGCAAGGGATCGTTGCTGCTCAACAGGGCCGCGCCGCCAATATCTTTTTTGGTTAGTTGCAGTTCATGATTAAAAATACGGGCGACACTCTCGAGAACTCGCACCGCTTCGTCGGTCACTTCGGGCCCGATGCCGTCGCCAGGAAGAATTGTCAGTTTGAGCAGCATGGGGCCTCGACCAGGAATTTAACGAATGACAGTGCGGTGATTGCGGCCACACAGCCGCAAGGAAAATTGTATCGCGTAAGTGAGAAATCGGAATTCAGAATGCAGAAGTAAAATCTAGTGCCTCACTCCTGCATTCTGATTTCTAACTTCTGACTTCATTTATTTTGTCCGGAGATGTCGGAACACATCGCGGCTCCTACACTCCCCACAAATAGTCTTCCTGCTCGCTCTGATGATCACCCATCGGCTTTAAAGGCAGAGTGGCCGCGCTGAAATCATCGGGCAAAACGGCGGGAAAAGGCTTTTGAAAACTTTCCTCTGATTTTTCCGATCCCAGGGACGCCGCCGCAGCGGTCGCCTGGGCCGGCGACTGGCGCGCGCCGTGAACTTCGCGAATCAGATCCAGCAAATCGTGGTCATGCACATGCTTGATCTCGTCGGCAAGAATCACGAAGCGTCGATAGATATCGTCGAGTTCGCGGCGATCAAATTGATAGCCGAGTTGTTCGCAGCGCAACCCTAACGCATGACGTCCGGAGTGCTTGCCCAGCACCAGTTTCGAGTCGGGCACCCCGACAGACTGCGGCGTCATGATTTCGTAGGTCAGGCGATTTTTCAGCATGCCATCCTGATGGATGCCGGCTTCGTGAGCAAAGGCGTTGCGTCCGATGATCGCTTTATTCGGTTGCACTGGAACGCCTGTGATTTCGCCAAGCAACTGGCTGGCCGGAAAAAGATGTTCGCTCACTACGTTCGTGTCGAAAGCATAGCGATCAGGACGGACCCGCAGCGCCATCACGATTTCTTCCAACGAGGCATTGCCGGCGCGCTCGCCGATTCCGTTGATGGTGCACTCGACCTGGCGAGCACCGGCAGCTACGGCCGCCAAAGTGTTCGCGACGGCGAGTCCGAGATCGTCATGGCAATGAGCCGAAATCGTGACTTTCTCAATTCCACGCACGCGCTTCCGGATGTTGGTGATCAGCTCGCCGAATTCCGCGGGGATGCTGTAGCCCACTGTGTCCGGAATATTCAGCGTGGTTGCGCCTGCCTCGATGACTGCTTCGAGCACTTGAAACAAAAATTCTGGATCGGTACGAGTTGCGTCTTCGGGCGAAAATTCCACGTCATCGCAGAACGATTTTGCCAGGCGAACGGAATCGCGGGCTTGCTCCAGGCAAGTCTGGCGTGTCATCCGCAACTTGTACTGCAAATGAATATCGGATGTCGCAAGAAACACATGGATTCGTGGACAAACAGCGCCGCTCAAGGCCTGCCAGGCGCGCTCGATGTCGGCGCGAGTGGCCCGGGCCAGCGCCGCAATGATAGGACGCGGAACAGCAGCGGCAACCGCCTGCACTGCTGCGAAGTCACCTTGGGAAGCAATGGGAAAACCCGCCTCGATGACATCCACGCCCAGACGGTCAAGCTGGTGCGCCAGACGCAGCTTTTCCTGCACGTTCATGCTGCAACCGGGCGATTGCTCGCCATCTCGAAGAGTCGTGTCGAAAATAGTGATGCGCGTTTTATCCATGCCCGGAACCTCCTGGGTGTCTTGAATCTCTATGTTACGGGAAGGCTTATTTTAAAGCAAAGCTTATATTCTTTACATTATCATTAGCTCAACTTATCATCATAAGCGCAACTGATGGTGCTTAAAGTTTTGCTAAAGGGCGTCTGCCATGGACTTGGCACAACTCGAAGTATTTCTCACGGTAGCCCAGGAACGCCGCTTTTCCCGCGCGGCGGACAAGCTGCACCGCACCCAATCGGCGGTAAGCCAGACCATCCACAAGCTGGAGGAAGAACTCGGCGAACCACTGTTTGACCGTTCTTCGCGCGAAGGATTGCTTACCGATGCCGGACGCGTTCTCCAGGAGTATGCCGAGCGATTGCTGAACCTTCGCACGAACGCACAGGAAGCATTGGTGGAATTGCGCGAGTTGCACAAAGGCACGCTGGCGATTGCGGCCAATGAATTTACCGCGCTTTATCTGCTACCGGTGCTGACGGATTTCCGCCAACTCCATCCCATGATCCGGGTGATGGTGAATCGCGCTCTGGGAAGCCGCATTCCCGACGATGTGTTGCAGCATAATTCGGAGCTTGGCGTACTTACCTACCGCCCCGATGAACCGCAGCTAGCTTCGATTGTTGTCTACCTGGATGAATTAATCCTGGTTGTGCGCCCGAATCATCCATTGGCGAATGAGAGCGAAGTTAGTATCCGGCAGTTAGGCGCGGAATCTTTCGTTGCTCATAGCGTGCCGTCACCTT
>DATBAX010000072.1:0-6382 GCA_036271275.1 Terriglobales bacterium | reverse complement strand
GTCTCGCCGTTGGCGAAATCGAAATGCATTCCAATCAGACTGCCGCCGGACGGGGTGAATTGTCAGCACTGCAACAAGAGGCGAAAGCCAAGAATTTTATTCTGATAGCGCAGAAAGCCGGCGCCGCAATCAAGAACTAGCAACGGGGAGAAACATCCCAGGCGCTGAAGCGAAAGATTCATCGCAGCACTGAAGCAGAGCTTCACCCAGGGCATTTCGGACTTTGCTTGCCTACGGAACTTACTTGGCAGCAGTATCGGGCGGGGTAACTTGTTGCAGCAATTTCCAATCGCTAATCACATCGCTCTCGGAAGTTTTCGAGGAAGCGCTGCGCCGCAGTTCTTCCCGGAGCCGCGCTTCAAGGAGTTCCTGGGACAATTCCGGAGATCCGGGCGTGCTGAGAACATTCTCTCGCGAGATCCCGACGTTGACGATATCTTCTCCTACTCGAACCTGTAGTACCGGAGCCCCCGCGCGATCAAGTTCTGGTTCGGCATCCGCTTCCAGACGACGCCACATCTTTTCATTCCGCCAGGCCCTGCTGTCGGAATTGGCGGACGCTGAAAGTTCGTCAAGCTGGGTCGTCAATGCCTTCCGCTGATTAGAAGCCAGCGGCGGTTGCAGTTCCCGCTCGGAATCCATGATCATCGCATTGTGCGACGGATCGAAACGGCCATTACTCACATATGCCAGCGCGATCCCGCCCGCCACATAAGGTTGCAGGATGGCCAAAGGTATGACGTACTTTTTAGTCTTCAACAACGACTCCGCCACGCCTCTTACCTTGGTGCTGCGTGACATGGTTCCGGGAACTTGCGGGATAACAAAAGCCGACGATTCCAATTCCGGATGGCGGGTGTTGAACTTCACCAATGATTTCGCAATTTGCTTGGGCGTGGTCATGCCCGCGTCCGCGATGATGCTGCGACGCACTGCCTTCGGATAGTAAAAGTTAATGATCCCACGAGCAAAGTCAGCGCAATTGCGATTCACAGTTTTGAAATGCGATTCATTGGGCAACGAATTTAGCTTGCGAATCAGAGCGTTGTCTTGTTCCGGACTGGTCTCGATTTCGTAGCTGTAAACTGTCCGGTCATACGACGTGCCAACCAACTCATACCAATTTCCTGTCGGCGTCTCTCCATCCGGAGCATCTGGGGCAACGGTTTCCAGGTGTTTGCGGCGATACTGATTTCTCAGAAACCCGACCAGCTTAGGATTTGCGAACAAAGGAACGTCGTCCGCTTTTTCAACGGCGTACAGATAAGGAATCAAAGGAATGGCAATCCAGTCATATCCGTTGACCCCGTTATAACGGCTAATGACGACGCCCGATTCTCCGGCTTTGCAACGGCGGAGAACCAGTGGTGTTTCCGCGCAAACTCGCGACAGATAAATTGCCGCGTGACCCTGCGCCATAAACGCGCCAAGCTTTCCGTAGGGTTCTTCCAGTAACAACGCTGCGGCAGCATTTGCCCGCGCTGCGCTCAATATTAAGACGAATAGAAACAACGAGCAGATTTTGAGTCCTGATCGGATGCGGGATGGTGTGAACGCACAGCTACCCAATTGCGCTTGTCCGAATGGATTCAAGCGTTTGCGGCTGTTGGTGGCTGCGAGTTGTGCGCTTCCGTTCATACTTGTTCTGAATTCTTAAACCCTTCACAGAAAGACTAGTTGCTCCTGCATTCACGAGCTAGTTACCAAAGTCTCCAAACCTCAAAGCTAAGTCTTCTCTTACAATCTGTTTAGATGCCAATCGCACCGCCACGCCAGGTTGCGGGAGGTAGGGTAAACCCTCTATTTACATGGGAAGATTGTGGTAAGCTTTTGAAAAGAACCCGCCGGAGAGGTGGCCGAGTGGCTGAAGGCGGCGGTTTGCTAAACCGTTATACGGGCTAACACCTGTATCGGGGGTTCGAATCCCCCCCTCTCCGCCATACAGTCTGGGTTGCAGAGAATCCAGGCTGAACTCCTCCGAGTTTCGTAAAAGGCGCAGGAATCGGATTGTTTACCGGGCTTGCCGTTGCGGGCGGGACCGCGCTCGCGGCAACAGTGCTGGCACCGGAAGTCGTGACCGGTGCTCTGCTAGCGGTCGGGGCCTACGGCGGATACTTGCTGTATCAAAGCGTTAAAGCCGACCTTGGAAGTGGCAACAGTGCAGGTCTCGCCTATAGTGCAGGAGCGTTCTTGGGGGGAGCTGCTGCTGGGGGCGCAACCAGCTTCGGCGTTCGTGCCAGTATCACGGGCGAGACTGCTGGGCCATCGGGGCTATTTGATTTCTCGGGTCTCGGTAAGCTCACAAATCCTTTTCGCGCAGGCAATAGTGTTTTCGGAAATATCCGTGCGTCTTTTGCGAAAGGTCCAGACCTGCTCGGTGGCGGAGCTGCCATTGCAGGGGCTGGAGCGGGGATCCCCCGCAAGGGGTGTTAAGTTGACAATCTGGAGCCTGCTTGCCCTCGTTGGTTTCATCGTGCCTTTCATGTCGGCTATTCATACCGCTTGGACGACTCACGCAAGCCCTCTCGGCTACGTGATAGCGGTATGTATCGGTTTGGTAATCGGTGTGATCTCCGCTTGCGCGATCTTTACCATGGCTAAGCTGGTAGGTTCTCTGGCTTCTGGGACGCCTTCATTGGCTGGAAGAGCACTGCTTATTGCATTGTTCCCGGCATCCGTCGGATGCATTGTCTTAGCTGACTACTGCGTAGGCTGGCTTACTGTGCCTCTGTTGCGGGCTGGCGCACCCTTTCCATAAGGTCCAAACACTTCTCGGGAGCAACCGCAAGAAGCGCCGCGAGCATGTACGGGAGCGATCATCGAGTCTGCTCACCGGATTGCTGGCGGACGCAAATGGCAACCGCTATACACCGTCCTTCACGGTCAAGAAGAACCGGAAGTACCGCTACTACGTTTCTCAACTTGCCATCAAGAACCCGGATTTGAAATTCACCGGGCCGCTTCGTCTACCAGCCCGCGAGATCGAAAACCTAGTCACAGAGAGGCTAGCCTCGTTCCTGAGATCTGACGGGGAAGTATTCGACCGACTCGGAGGAAGTACAGATAGACCCGGGGACCTCCGACAGCTGGTCGCAGCGGCCAAGAACTTTGTTGAAGGTTGGCCCTCGGTTCGTTCGAACGAATTCAAAGATTTACTACAATGTTTCGTTCGACGGGTCATTATCCATGAGGACGATGTTCAGGTTCTGATCAGTAGGGCAAGCCTCCAGCAAGTCCTGGAGAAGGGCGACACATTTGTTCCCCATTATGTTCTGAATGCTCCAGACAAATCAGGTCACCCCGACGATCTGATTTGTGATTCTCGTAAAATGGAAAGAATCTGACAGGGGAAGCAGGAGGTTTGAAATAGAACGTTTACAGATATGACTAAGTCCTCGCTTGAACTATAGGCGAGGGCGTTGAGGGTTCTTGTTAGACTACGTTTCGTTAGAATCGCAATTTTTTATGTCAGGATCATATCGTTTCGGATTTGTATTCGGTGCCATAAACATTACGGTTGGTCTATGCTACATACGGCTTGCCCTCGGAAATCCTGGAGCTGGCTTTGCGGTTTCCTTGTAGCTTCGGCGTTTCTCTCCATTGCCACCGGCGTGGGGCTATTGCTACGAAAGAGATTCGGACTTTGGCTTCTTGGTCTCGTGTTTACCACCACCATGATTGGGATGATTGTTCATTGGTTTTCGCCCTACCATGTTGATTTCATACACTCTTTCGTTGTAAACATTTTCTTCCTTGCAGCGGCATTCGCTGTTTTCAGATATTTTCATAAACGGCGAAACGAGTTTTCATAAAAAATTCCGGAACAATAAGTAGGTGGCCGTGTTGAAATCCAAAGGGAAAATTAATCCCGACGTTGCCGAACAAGCTTCAACGTTGGCAAGCGGATCACTTCGCGTTCTTTTTCTAAAGCTCGCTAAGGCGGCTCGTGTAGTTGCCGCTTCAGTAATTGTGCTCTTCGGCGGCGACGATCTACCTTTCACAGACGGACAATAAGCGTAAGCAGTTTGTCGGCTATGTGCATTGGTTTGCCAAATGCCCAGGGTGCTACCAGTTTGGTAGAGACATGATTGAGCACCCTAGACACCTCAGCCTCTTCCCTATGACTGATCACTCTCAGTCCAAGGGTTGCTGCTACTGACTTGGGGGATACCGCCCGCCGATAGTGCAAGTTAGTCCCATTTGGCATCCGAAGAAAGTCCTGGCACACTCAAGAGGTCGGAAAAAGTAAGGCAAGCAAAGGGTTTCAGTTCGTTGGCCTCAAAATTGATACAGTAGAGGTCAAGATTTCGAGTCTTCTCGTCCTACCATTTGATTTTAGAGCTCATCGTGGTTCCCGCGTTTTCGTATTTTGTCTAAATCTGCCAGGTCGAGATCCATCTCTCTAATCCCCGCCCACACGAACGAACCGAACATAGACCGCACGGGTAGAGCGAAGACGGTCCATTCGAAAGCCGTTCAATCTGAGATGCAGCTTGGCGCCGACTGGCAGGCCGAGATGAGTTTTATGAGGAGATTCCTATGAGCAATTGGACCCAAGTGAAATAGATCGCAATTGGGAGATTCTTCCAGAAACACTCTACGTCGTATAAACGTCCGCTTCGGCAGAGTCGGGCCAACTCCCTGAGTCCTTCGCTCGCGGGCAGGAGGGCTGCGCGCAACCTTAAATTGCGGATTTTACCCGATGAATTTTATGCTCTAAGCCGGGCCGCGACCCCTTTCCCTGATAGGGGAAATAAATTCCCTGATATGCCCCTTAAATTCCCTGTTCCAAATCACGCCCCAGAGAGACGTTGTGCCACAGAATGAGCAGTTTGGAGAGAGGAAGTCCGGTTTCGAAGGCCTAACATCGGCAAATTCCCTGTATTTTTCCCTGTTAGCAGGGAATTCAGGCGGAGAAGGGTTAGCGGCAGACTGCGCGCTCCGCGATAACTCGATATTTTGTCAACTGTATGGTAGTTGACCCAATTTGTGTTACAGCGGTGTGTTACAGTCCGATCCTCGATTTTTCCTCCAACTCAGTAACAATCCACTGGAGGAAACATGTCAGTTTCAAAACGAGTCAAAATTCAGGGTGTGTGGAAGTTCAAGACCGCCGTCGAGGTTGACGGTCGGATTGTTCAGCACATGGTGCTGGTAGACGGCAATGTCCAGCGTCATCCCGAGGGTCACTACTACTACAGGCTAAATGAAGGCAAGTGGGTAAAGCTGGACGCCTGTCCAGAATCCAATAAGAAAGCTCGTGAGCGCGTCCAGGTACACCCGCTTCCAATCGAACATGGTTTGATTTCGCCCCTTGAAACGGGTCGCACCAGCAGCGTCAGGGATGCGATAGAGCCCATACCTAACCTCCTACACGCCGGGGCGGACGAAGAAGACCGTAGAGGGAATGCGTCGGACACTAAACCCCGCACCAGCCATCGCATCTAATCGATGCTTAAATCCGCCCTAGAGAGGAACCACAACCGATTCCTTCTTCGGCAGCGAGCGCAGGAAATCTTCCCCTGTGTTCAGGTGTTCATTCACCAGGCGCTGCGGCGTGTGCGCGAGCCATTCCGTGGCGGAGATGTCCTGATACTCACCGAGCGGGAACAGTTCAATAAAGACCAGTTCGTCGTCGCCGGTATTTTCGATGTAATGTGGCCGCGAGATGTCGATGTACCCTACGTCGCCGGTGGTGAAGTCCATAGTGCGCGCTTTTGCGCCGGCTTCAAAGATGGTCATGCGTCCCTTGCCTGAAACGTAGTACTGCCACTCCGGCGCTAATGGATGCCAGTGCAGTTCGCGCAGGCCGCCAGGCTTTAGCCGTACGATGGCCGCGGAGATGTTCGTAACGGGGAAGACCTTGTTATCGATGATCTTCACCTCACCACCCGGAGTGACTTTAGTCGGTTTCATCGCGGCGGGCCGAAAGACAAACTTCTCGTGGATCGCGCCGGTTCCTTGTGATGCCTGCGTCTGCTCTTCCTGCAATGCCCGTGGTTCATCAGTTGCGAAGATGTACAGTTTTTCTTTTGGGATTTTGTCGAACGTTGTCGCCGGCGTATTGAAATTTTTCGCCAACACATCCTTGGGCGTGTGTTTGAACCAGTCGCTCAGCAGGAAGGTTGAGAATTCATCGAAGTCACCTTGATTGAACACCAGCAGAAACTTGCATCCATCCGGACCTAATCCCTGAATCGAGTGCGGAATCCCGCCAGGAAACAGCCACAGGTCGCCTTCGTGCACATCATTGACAAAGGCTTTCCCGTCCGGATCCACGGCTGTGATTCGCGCCGAGCCGTAGATCACGAACGCCCACTCGGCTGACACATGCCAATGCAGTTCCCGCACGCCGCCGGTGATGAGGCGCATTTCAACGCCG